>NZ_JBICXU010000011.1:64773-249989 GCF_043200435.1 Streptomyces sp. NPDC048416 | reverse complement strand
AAAGGAACCTCGTCCCACCGAAGTGGAGACGGGGTTGTCAATCTGGCGTTGACTTTTGGCACGCTGTTGAGTTCTCAAGGAACGGACGCTTCCTTCGTACTCACCCTCTCGGGCTTTCCTCCGGGCGCTTCCCTTCGGTATTTCGTGTTTCCAGCCTAGCAGATCCGATTTCCGTTTCTGCCACCCGCTGGAGCGGGTAATTCGCTTTCCGGCCTTGTTTGGCTTTCCGGCGATTCAGACTCTAGCAAGTCTTTTTCGTCTTCCCGACCACCGTCTCCACAAGCATGCAGAGTTGGAAATCCGGGTTAGGATCAAGACTTGGTAGGTGCCGCCGACCGCCGCATCACAGTGTCGTGACGGGGTCAGGCAGGAGTACGACAGTACAGGCCACCGGGAGTTGAGGCAAATCGTTTCCGGTGTGCACCTAGGTCCGCCAACCACTACCTGTCGTGCGGAACTGGGACTTCTTATGACTTACCCTTCTGAACAGTACGCCGTCCAGGACAGGTAGTGACGGCGACACTTTGAAGCTCCGCCCCTGGGAGGCTCCCCATGACCAGCGTGACGTCGCCACTTGCCGGACAGGCCATCGGGCTCGCTGCAGTGCCCGACCCCGTCTTCTCCGGCGCAATGGTGGGCCCCGGCACCGCTATTGATCCCGTACGTGAGCCGGCGGCGGCCGTGGCGCCCGTGGACGGCGTCGTTGTGTCCCTGCACCCGCACGCCTTCGTCGTCGTCGACGCCGAAGGCCACGGTGTGCTGACGCACCTCGGAATCGACACCGTTCAGCTCAACGGCGAGGGCTTCGAGCTCCTTGTCAACAAGGGTGACACCGTGACGCGCGGCCAGGAAGTCGTGCGCTGGGACCCGGCCGCCGTCGAGGCCGCCGGCAAGTCCCCCATTTGTCCCATCGTGGCTCTTGAAGCCACCGCTGACTCCCTCTCCGACGTCGCTGAGAGCGGCGATGTGAAGGCCGGCGACGCGCTCTTCGGCTGGCGCTGACTCCGGCGCCGTTGTAACGGCGCGCTTGACGGACAACAACGGCGGCGGCATGGGCCGCCGCACCTATCGGAGACGGTGAGATGGAGACAACGCTGCGAGGCGTCGGCGTGAGCCACGGTGTGGCGATCGGCGAGGTTCGGCACATGGGTACGGCGGTTCTCGAACCGCCTGCCAAGCAGATTCCGGCGTCGGAGCACGGGCGCGAACAGGGGCGCGCCCGCCAGGCCGTTGAAGCTGTGGCCGCCGATCTGATGGCGCGCGGCAACCTGGCCGGCGGTGAGGCACAGGCCGTGCTGGAGGCCCAGGCGATGATCGCCCAGGATCCTGAGCTGATGGCCGACGTGGATCGGCGCATCGTCGTCGGCAGCACTGCCGAGCGGGCCGTATACGACGCGTTCTCGCACTATCGCGAACTGCTCGCGGGCGCCGGCGAGTACATGGCCGGTCGCGTCGCCGACCTCGACGACGTGCGGAACCGGATCGTGGCGCGCCTGCTCGGCGTGCCCATGCCGGGTGTTCCGGACAGCGACGAGCCGTATGTGCTGATCGCCCGTGACCTGGCGCCCGCCGACACGGCGCTGCTCGACCCGGCGCTTGTGCTCGGTTTCGTGACCGAAGAGGGTGGACCCACCAGTCACAGCGCCATCCTGGCGCGGGCGCTCGGTGTGCCCGCGATCGTGGCCCTGCCGGGCGCCGGTGAGCTGGCCGAGGGCACGCTGATCGCCGTCGACGGCAGCACGGGCGAGCTTTTCGTGGACCCGAGCGTCGAGAAGCAGGCCGAGATGGAGCGGGCCGCCGCCGAGCGCAAGGCGGCGCTGTCCGCCTCGTCCGGTCCGGGCGCCACGTCGGACGGTCACAAGGTGCCGCTGCTGGCCAATGTCGGCGGACCCGCCGATGTCCCGGCCGCGGTGGAGGCGGGCGCCGAAGGCGTCGGTCTGTTCCGTACCGAGTTCCTTTTCCTCGACGACTCCGCCAAGGCGCCGACGGAGGACAAGCAGGTCGAGGCGTACCGCAAGGTGCTTGAGGCGTTCCCCGAGGGGCGTGTCGTGGTGCGCGTCCTGGACGCGGGCGCCGACAAACCGCTCGACTTCCTGACTCCGGCCGACGAGCCCAACCCGGCGCTCGGTGTGCGCGGGCTGCGTTCGCTGCTCGACCACCCCGAGGTGCTGCGTACGCAGCTGACCGCGCTGGCCAAGGCCGCCGAGGGGCTGCCCGTCTACCTTGAGGTCATGGCGCCGATGGTGGCTGACCGTACGGACGCCAAGGCATTCGCCGACGCGTGCCGTGAGGCCGGGCTGCGGGCGAAGTTCGGCGCGATGGTGGAGATTCCTTCCGCCGCGCTTCGGGCCCGCTCGATCCTGCAGGAGGTCGAGTTCCTGTCGCTGGGCACCAACGACCTGGCGCAGTACGCCTTCGCGGCGGACCGTCAGGTGGGCGCGGTGTCGCGGCTCCAGGACCCGTGGCAGCCGGCGCTGCTCGATCTGATCGCCATGTCCGCCGAGGCCGCGAAGGCCGAGGGCAAGAGCTGTGGGGTGTGTGGCGAAGCTGCCTCCGATCCCTTGCTGGCCTGTGTCCTGACCGGTCTGGGCGTGACCAGTCTGTCGATGGGCGCCGCGTCCATTCCTTATGTGCGCGCGACGCTGGCGAAGCACACGCTGGCGCAGTGCGAGCGTGCGGCGTCGGCGGCTCGTGCCGCGGACACCGCCGAGGACGCGCGCAATGCCGCTCAGGCGGTGCTGTCCGGCGAGTGACCGGGCGGTCGTGAGACCGGTGTGACAGGGGCTTCCCGCCGCGGTGCGGCGGGGAGCCCCTTTCGTTTACCCCTTTCCCTGCGTTCTGCGTGTGTCTGTCTGTTCTACGTGTTTCTACGTGTTTCTACGTGTTGGTTCAGCGGCGGTTGTCGGCCGGTGGATTCAGTGGTGGCTGTCGGGCTGGTCGACGGGGAACCCGGCGCGGTATTCGACGCCGGATTCCGGGGCCACCGGTTCGCCGGTCTCGGCGTCGGTGCAGTAGGCGCTGAACACCTCGCCCGCGGTGAGGGGATCGAGCCGGTCGCGCTGGAGGCGCCAGCCGTACAACTGGTCGGGGACGCCGTGTTGGGTGGTGCGCAGGACCAGGCCGCCGGTACCGCGCTGGGCGATGCCCGCCGCGAGGACGGTCACGAACTCCGCCGCGTCGGTCTCGTCCAGGTGTGCCGGGTCGCTTCCGTCCCGGTGGGCGTGCAGGACGGTGATGAGCTGCTCCTCCTGGACGGGAACACTGCACACCAGGTGGTGGGTGCCGGAGCCGGCGGCTTCCAGGAGGCTCAGCAGGAGGTGGGAGGCCGCGTCGAACGCGGCCCGCCCGATGTCCTGGCCGCAGTCGGCGCACTCCCCCGCCTCGGCCAGGATGAGCGTCGCGTACTCCCAGGTGGCTTTGCGGGCGGCCTTGTCGATGAGCTGCGGGACGAGGCTGACGATGGGCTGGCCCGCGTAGGCCACGCGGGCGCCGCCCGCTGCCAGTTCGGCGGTGAAGCGTGTGCGGCTGTCCGCCGTGTCCGGGTCGATGCCCCGTGAGGTACAGAACGCGGTGAACTCGTCCGGGTCGAAGAGAGCGACCGTCGTGTGCGCCCCCTGGGCCGCGAGTGAGCGCAGGAGTCCTTCGACCTGGCGGAGGTAGGCGGTGTGGTCGCGGAAGGCGAAGGATCGGTATCTCGTCATGGCCGTGAAGTCGTGCACGTCGGCGATCAGGCCGACGGTGCCCGGCATTTCACGGCGGAGTGTGCGCCGGATGGCCTTGATGTGATGGGTGTGCGCCATGTTTCCCCCTGAGCACGGTGTCGATCAATGCTCACTCACCGTAATCGACGGCACTGACAGTCGCGCTCGCGTCGGCCGTGGCCGGACGAGACGGTGCTGCATCAGGCAGGTGGCCGCGATGATCGTGCCGAAGGTGATCCAGCCGGCGGGTCCGGTCGCGATCGCCGCGGTGACGGCGAGGGGGCCGACGCTCCGCTCGACGGACTGGGCGAGGCCGTGCACGCCGAGGTAGGCGCCTTGGGCGTCGTCGGGGGCGAGGGCGATGGACAGCTCCCAGGAGATGGTCGCGTGGACGATTTCGGCCAGGGTGAAAACGACTGTCGCGGCCACGAGGAAGGTGGTGGCAAGTGCGGCGCCGGGTGCCGCGGAGGCGGCGATGGCCACGCCGGCAAGGGCGAAGGTCGCCGAGAGCGGGAGCAGCAGTCGGCGCGCGGCGGTGGTGGTGGCCCCGAAGCGGGCGAGCGGCACCTGGAGGCCCACCACCATCACGTTGTTGATCACCATGAGCAGCGGGACGAGTCCGTGCGGGGCGTCGGTCGCGTGCACGGTCCAGAGCGGGAGGCCGACCTTGAACACCGCGTCGTCGAGGAAGAGCACGGTCTCGGTGGCCACGAACGTCAGATAGCGGCGGTCGCGCCAGGGACTGGCTCCGCGGGGCGTCGCCGGATCGCCGGACCTGGCGACCGTGCGTGAGGGTGTCCGGGGTTCGGCGCAGAGCGCTGTGATGAGGGCGGAGCCGAGGAACGAGAGGGCGTTGCCGGCCAGGAGCCATTCGTAGGCGGAGGCCGATCCGATGGCCAGGGCGCCCGCTGCGGCGAGGCCCCCGACGGCCCAGCCCGCGTTGGCGACGGTCCGGCTGACGGCCTGGTAGCGGACGCGTTCGGGGCCCGCGATTCGGGCCGCGTACAGCTTGGTGAGGACGTTGGCCGAGCGGTCGCCGAAGCTCCCTACGGACGCGAACAGGAGCAGCAGGACGAAGTTGTCGGTGGTCAGAAGCGCGAACGCGGCCAGTGCGCGCAGCATTTGAAGACCGATCAGGACGCGGGTCAGGGGCAGCCGGTCGGCGATGCGGCCACCGATGGGCGCGCCGGCGATGCCGACGGCGCCGGACACGGCGACCAGCGTGCCGATCTGAGCGAGTGAGAGGCCTGCGACGTAGCTGAAGTAGAGGACGGAGACGGCTTCCCACAGGCCGCTGCCTGTCCTGTCGACGAAGGCGACCGACAGCATGCGACGTCCGTCGAGGCCCCCCGGAACGCGTCCCCACAGTGCGGCGCGGCGGCTCCCGCCCATTGCTCCCCCTTGACGACACTTATGTATTGGTACATAATTTCTTACGTGGCAACACAATATTCGATCTCTGGTACGACGGCCAAGGGAATTGCCGCGTCCGTCGAGCGGGCGGTCGCCGAGGGTGGCCTCGGGCCGGGCGACGCGCTCCCTCCCGTGCGCCGCCTGGCCGACGAGTTGGCGGTGAGTCCCGGCACGGTGGCCACCGCCTACAAGGAGCTGCGGCAGCGCGGCGTGCTGGTCACCCGGGGCCGTGGCGGGACGGTGGTCGCCGCCGCCCCGGCCGTCGCCTCCCGTCGGCCGCCCAAGGTCCCCGACGGGCTGCGGGACCTGGCGGGCGGCCACCCCGACTTCGCGTTCCTGCCGGACCTGCCGGCCCTCGTCGCGCCGTCCTCCGGCCCGCGTTCGCACCGCTCCACACCTCGGCTGCCGCGCCTGGAGGAGCGGGTGCGTGCCTGGTTCGACGGTGACGGAGTGCCGTCGGGCTCCGTGACGTTCGCCCACGGTGCGCTGGACTGCGTCGCGCGGCTGCTGGCCACGGAGCTGCGCCCCGGGGACGCGGTGGCCATGGAAGACCCCGGATACCACCATCTGCTCGATCTGGTCCAGGCCATGGGGCTGCGGGCGATCGCGGTCGCGGTGGACGACGAGGGGATGCGGCCCGAGGGGCTGCGGGAGGCGCTGCGCGGCGGCGCGCGGGCCGTCGTGTGCAGCCCGCGGGGGCAGAATCCGTACGGGGGCTGCTTCTCCCCGGCTCGGCGCGACGCGCTGGTCGAGGTACTGCGCCAGGCCCCCGAGGTGCTGGTGATCGAGGACGACCACGCCGCCGAGATCGCCGGCGCGGAGCTCAACTCCCTTACGGAGGGCGGGCTTTCCCGCTGGGCCCAGGTGCGGACTGTGACCAAGTATCTGGGCCCGGACCTGCGGTGGGCGGCCGCCGCCTGCGATCCGGTGACGCTGGCGCGGCACGACGGACGGCTGTTGCTCACCTCCGGGTGGGTGAGTCATCTCTTGCAGGCCGCCGTGCTGGCGCTGATGGACGATGCGTCGGCCAAGGTCCTGGTGGCGCGGGCGGAGGTCGCCTATGAGAGGCGGCGTACGGCATTCGTCAAGGAGCTCACCCGGCGCGGTATCCCGGCGCACGGGGCGAGCGGCATGAATGTGTGGGTGCCGGTGCCCGACGAGTCGGCCGTCGTCAACGGGCTGCGCACGCGCGGCTGGTGGGTGGCGGCCGGGGCCCGGTTCCGGATGGCGGCGGCGCCCGGCGTGCGGGTCACCGTCGCGGGCCTGGAAACCGCGCAGGCCGCGCGGCTGGCCTCGGACTTCGCCGATGCGCTGGGCGAGTCCGAGGCCACCTACGGGGGCTGATCAGCCGCGCTTGCGGGCGATGTCCTCGTAGAAGCGCAGCAGCTCCAGATTGTCCACCGAACCGGGGTTGACAGCCTTGTCCAGGGCCGCGCCTTGGAGGAGCCGCTTCACGGGGACCTCGATGCGCTTGCCGGTGAGGGTGTGCGGGACGCCCGGTGCCTCGATGACCTCGTCGGGGACATGGCGGGGTGAGAGCTGTTCCCGGATCGCCTGCTTGATCTTCGTACGGAGGGCGTCGTCCAGGACGGCGCCCTCGGCGAGGTGCACGAACAGGGGCATCCAGTAGCCGCCGTCGGGTTCTTCGAGGCCGATGACGAGGGACTCGCGGATCTCCGGGAGCCGTTCGACGACCTCGTAGATGTCCGCCGAACCCATCCGCACGCCCTGCCGGTTGAGGGTGGAGTCGGAGCGGCCGTGAATGATCACCGAGCCGTGGTCGGTGAGGGTGATCCAGTCCCCGTGGCGCCACACGCCCGGGAACATGTCGAAGTAGCTGTCGTGGTAGCGGCTGCCGTCCGGGTCGTTCCAGAAGCGGATCGGCATGGACGGCATGGGGTTGGTGACGACGAGCTCGCCGACCTCGCCGATGACGGGCCTGCCCTGCGCGTCCCAGGCCTGGAGGTCGGTGCCGAGGCACGGCGCCTGGAGCTCGCCGATGTGCACGGGGAGCGTCGGCACCGCTCCCGCGAAGCAGGAGCAGACGTCGGTGCCGCCGCTGACCGAGGCGATCCACAGGTCCTCGCGCACCTCGTCGTGGAGCCAGCGGAATCCGTCGGGCGGCAGCGGGGAGCCGGTGGTCGCCACGCCCTTGACGCGGGACAGGTCGAAGTCGCGGCCCGGGTGCACGTCCGCCTTGCGGCACGCCATCACGTACGCGGCCGAGGTGCCGAACAGGGTGGCTCCCGTGCGCTCCGCGATCCGCCACTGGGCGCCGGTGTCGGGGAAGCCGGGGCTGCCGTCGTACAGGACGACCGTGGTGCCGGTGAGCAGGCCGGAGACGAGGAAGTTCCACATCATCCAGCCGGTGGAGGTGTACCAGAAGAAACGGTCCTCGGGGCCGAGGTCGCAGTGCAGTCCGAGCTGCTTGAAGTGTTCGAGCAGGATGCCGCCCTGGGACTGCACGATCGCCTTGGGCAGGCCCGTCGTACCGGAGGAGTAGAGCACCCACAGGGGGTGGTCGAAGGGCACCTGCTCGAAGACGGGCTCCGCGTCGCCGCCGGTGAGGGCGGACCATTCGAGCGTGCCGTCGGGAGCCGGCGTGCCGAGCAGCGGGATGTGCACGACGGCGCGCAGCGTGGGCAGTTCGCGGCGCAGTTCCGCGACGACGTCGGTGCGGTCGTGCTCCTTGCCGCCGTAGCGGTAGCCGTCGACGATGAACAGGACGACCGGCTCGACCTGCTGGAAGCGGTCTAGGACGCTGCGGGCGCCGAAGTCGGGGGCGCAGGAGGTCCACACGGCGCCGACGGCGGCCGAGGCAAGCAGCGCGGTGACCGCCTGCGGGACGTTGGGCAGATAGCCGCTCACGCGGTCTCCCGGACGCACACCGAGAGCACGCAGTTCGGCCGCGAGCGAGCCGACCTGGCGGCGGAGCTCGGCCCAGCTGATCTCCACGGGTTCATGGGTCTCGTCGACGTGCAGCAGCGCGGGCGCGCCGGACCTCGACGGGTCCTCGGCGGTGCGCAGGGCATGCTCGGCGTAGTTGAGCGTGGCGCCCGGGAACCACTGGGCACCGGGCATCGTTCGATCAGCAAGGACAGCTTCGTACGGGGAGGAGAAGCGAATGTCGAACCAGGTGGCGACGGCTTGCCAGAAGGTGTCGAGTTCGGCGACCGACCAGCGGTGGAGAGCCGGGTAGCCGCCCTCGGCGGGCGCCCCGTGGTGTTCGGCGGCCCAGGCCTGGAAGCGGGTGATCCGCGCGGCGGCGATGCGGTCGGAGTCCGGCTGCCACAGGGGCGCGGGCTGCGGATCGGGGTTCGCTGCTGAGGTCATCGGTCGGCTCCCGGGCTGTAACGCGTGGTGTGCGTGTTTCCCGCGCACACGCGAAGGGGTGTGCGCGTGAGGCGGCTGGAAGGGACGATGCCATGTGATCGTCTTCCGCACCAGGGCGTGCCACCCATGGTCGGGTGCCTGATCAGGTGGCGCCACCACAGGTGAACAGCGGTTGAACACACCGCGCCCGGAGCGTTCCGAGTGGCAGGCTGAGCTGCATGGACGGCGATGACCTGGTTCGCTCGGTGAAGGCGGTCGGTTCGGCGGGCGGCCTGCGGGCGTTGCGTTCGGCTCTGCTGCGGCGCCGGGCGGACGCGCGGGACCTGCCCGCACGCGGTCCGGAGCTCGCCCGGGTGCCGGGGGCGGTGCGCGAGGCCGAGCCACGGCCCGGCGGCGGTGTGGTGCGCTTCGCGCGCTCCGAGCTGGAGGTGCGGGTCGCCGTCGGCGGCGCGGTGTTCTGGGGCTGGGACGGGGCCGGTCCCCAGCCGTCGTACGCCCTGGACGGCCCGGCGCCCGAGCCGGATGCGCGGGCGGTCCTTGAGCCGGACAAGGACGGTGGCTGGCGGGTGGTGTCCGAGCGACTGACCGTGGCCGTCTCCCGGCACGGCGCGGTGGAGGTGCGCACCCCGGGAGGGGTGACGCTGCGGCGGGAGCTGGCGCCGCGCTGGTGGGAGCCGGTGGGCGGAGGGCCGGCCCGTTGGCTGCAACGGTCCGAAGTGGCCGCCGACGCGCGGTTCTTCGGGCTCGGCGGGCGCGCGGGCGGGCCTCGGCTGCGTGCTGGTTCGTACCGCCTGTGGAACACCGATCCGGGCGGCGGCTTCGGCCCGGCGGACGACCCGCTGTACATCACGATGCCCGTGCAGCTGGTGGTCGCGGACGCGGGGACCCACCTCGCGTTCTACGACAGCACCTGGGACGGGCGGGTGCTGTTGCGCGAGGGCGAGGAGGGCGCGGGATCGGGGCACGACCGTCCGGGCGGCAGTGAGCTGCGGATGGAAGGGGGGCCGTTGCGGTGCTGGGTGGTGGCGGGCACACCGGCCCGGGTCCTCCAGGGGTGGACGGGACTGACCGGAGCGCCGGCGCTGCCGCCGTCCTGGGCGCTGGGCCCCCAGCACGCCCGCTGGGGGTTCGGCAGCGAGCGGGAGGTGCGGCGGATCGTCGCCGGGTACACCGAGCGCGGCCTTCCCCTGTCCGCGCTGCACCTGGACATCGACCACCACGACGCCCACCAGGTCTTCACCGTCGACCGGCGCACGTTCCCCGACCTGCCGCGACTGGCCGAGGACCTGGCCCGGGACGGGGTGCGGCTGGTCTCGATCGTCGACCCGGCGGTCCGGGCGGAACGCGGGAATCCGGTGTACGAGGGGGGTCTCGCCGCCAAGGCGTTCGTCAAGGATGTCCGAGGGCGCGAGGTACGGGGGCAGGTGTGGCCCGGGGAATGCGCCTACCCCGACTTCACGGATCCGAGGGCACGCGCCTGGTGGGGCGGGCTCTACCAGGAGCGGATCGACCAGGGCTTCGCCGGCGTGTGGCACGACATGAACGAACCCGTGTCCTTCGCGCCGTTCGGAGATCCGACGCTGCCCAGATCGGCACGGCACGACCTCGACGGCCGGGGAGGTGATCACCGCGAGGCCCACAATGTGTACGGCCTCACGATGGCCCGGGCGGGCTACGAGGGGCTGCGCCGACTGCGCCCCGATGCGCGGCCCTTCCTATTTTCACGCTCCGGCTGGGCCGGGATGCAGCGCTACGGCGGCACCTGGTCCGGCGATGTGTCGACCGGCTGGCCGGGCCTGCGCGCCTCGCTTTCCCTGGTGCTCGGGCTCGGTCTGTGCGGAGTGCCGTACTCGGGGCCGGACGTGGGCGGTTTCACCGGGAGTCCGTCGCCCGAGCTGTATCTGCGCTGGTTCCAGCTCGGCGCCTGGCTGCCCCTGTTCCGTACGCACGCCGCGAAGTGGGCGGGACGGCGCGAACCCTGGGAGTTCGGTACGGCGGTGCTCGACGGCGCGCGAGCCGCGCTGGCCGAACGGCGGCGGCTGCACCCGTACTTCGTGACGCTGGCCCAGCTGGCGCGGCTGACCGGAGCTCCCTATGTGCGCCCGCTGTGGTGGGGCGCACCGGCCGACCGGGCGCTGCGAGACTGCGAGGACGCGTTCCTGCTCGGCGACGCGCTGCTCGTGGCCCCGGTCCTGGAGCGCGGCGCGGACCGCCGGGCGGTGCGGCTGCCGCGCGGACGCTGGTACGACACCGCGACCGGCGAGGCCCACGAAGGCCCCGGCCAGGTGCTGTTGGACGCCCCGCTGTCCCGGATTCCAGTGCTCGCGAGGGCGGGTTCGGTGATCCCGGTGCGCGGCGAGGACGGCGCCCTTGAGCTGGAGGTCTGGGCGCCGCCCACCGGCCGCCGCGGGGGCGGCCTCGTGGTGCGGGACGCGGGGGACGGCTGGGAGCGGGCGAGCGTGGAACGGTTCACGACCCGGGTCGTGAACGGCCGGGTCGTGGTGGAGCGTGCCGACGGCGGGGAGGGCGGCGGGCCGCCCGGCCGGGTCGGCGGCGAGGCGGGCGGCGGGGTCGGCGGCGAGGTGGGGTATCCGGTGCGGGTACGCGGGGTGGCACGCTGAAACGCCTCCCCCGCGCGTGGCAGCTGCCAGGACGTCTGCGGGGTTCTACCGCGAAGCGACGGTCGCTCCCCCGCGCGTGGCAGCCGCCGACGGGTCCGGGAGCGGCGGCGGCCGGGGTCGGCCCGGAACTGCGACCGCCGATGCACCCGTCCAGAGCCGCGCACGCCGGCGGGGTGACCAGGAGCCGCGCCCGTCAGGACGGGTCAGAAGCGCAGGCGAGGGAGTGGATCCGGTGCGGCAAGGGAGCAAGCGAGCCGGGAGCCGCGCCGCTCAGGCGGCCCGAAGTCACACCGCTCAGGCGGACCGAAGTCGCGGCACCCAGGCGGACCGAGATCGCGGCACTCAACTGGGCCGAAGCCACACCACTCAAGTGGACCGAGATCGCGGCACTCAACTGGGCCGAAGCCACACCACCCAGGCGGACCGAGATCGCGCCACCCAACTGGGCCGAAGCCACACCACCCAGGCGGACCGAGATCGCGCCACCCAACTGGGCCGAAGCCACACCACCCAGGCGGGCCGAGATCGCGCCACCCAACTGGGCCGAAGCCACACCACCCAGGCGGACCGAAGTCACACCACCCAGGCGGGCCGAAGCCACACCACCCAGGCGGACCGAAGTCACACCACCCAGGCGGGCCGAGATCGTGGCCCTCAGGTGGACCGAAGTCTGCCGCGCTCCTGGTCGTACTCCCCCGCGAACCATTTGCGGACCGCCTCCGTATGCAGGGGGAAGGCCAGGGGCACCGGAGTGTGCAGCAGTTCCCAGCCGTCGGTTTCGTCGGTCGGCCGCGGGGGCGGCAGCGCGCCGACGGGGCGTACCGGCAGCAGGCCGAACAGGAGCAGGTGTTCGGGCGAGCTCAGGGCGTCGGCGAGGCGGACCTCCTCGACCGGCGCCTCGATGCCTGTCTCCTCCCGGAGTTCGCGCACCACCGCGTCCTGCCAGCTCTCGCCGTGGTCGATGAACCCACCGGGCAGGGCGAGGCCGCCCCGCCGTGGCTCGATGGTGCGGGTGATGACGACGAGCCCGGTGCCCTCCGGGCCGTGCACCGGCACGAGCGCGACCGCCACGGGAAGCGGGTTGCGGTAGGCGGTCGTGCCGCACGCCGCGCAGAGGCGGGGCCAGTCGTCCTGGGTACCGTACGGCGCTCCGCACGCACCGCAGTGGGAGTGCGTCAGGGGCTGCTTCGAGGTGGCGCTCACGCGCGGACTCTAGCCGACCACCCATCCCCACAAGCGAGTTGAACCCATCAGGGGTGTGCACATGACACGACGTACCGAACCGCGAGGCACCGCCCGGTGCGCGCCGTCACGGATGCTGCGCGGCCTCGTCACCGCTGCGGCGGCGCTGCTCACCGTCACCGCACTGGCCCCCGGCGCGCAAGCGACACCGCGGCCGAAGGTGCCGGGCGCGTTCGTGGCGCTGAGTTCCGTCGATCCTTCGATCATCCAGGAGATGCGTTACATCACCCCGCACAATTTCGTGGGCGGGCCGATCGACGGCTATCGGCAGCCGCTGTGCATCCTGACCCGGCCGGCCGCCCAAGCGCTGCACCGGGCGCAGCGGGAACTGCTGCGGCGGGGCTACTCCCTGAAGGTGTACGACTGCTACCGGCCGCAGCGGGCCGTCGACCACTTCGTGCGCTGGGCCAAAGACCTGGCCGACCAGAGGATGAAGGCGGAGTTCTACCCGCGGGTCGACAAGTCGAGGCTGTTCGCCGACGGTTACATCGCCGAGCGGTCCGGGCACAGCCGGGGCAGCACCATGGATCTGACGATCGTCGAGCTGCCCGCCGTGCCGAGCGGGCCCTACCGCCCCGGGCAGCCCCTCGCGCCCTGCTACGCGCCGCGCGGCGAACGGTTCCCCGACAACTCCCTCGATATGGGCACCGGCTTCGACTGCTTCGACACCCTGGCGCATACCGACGACCCCCGCATCCAGGGCGTACAGCGGGCGAACCGGCAGTTTCTGAAACACACGCTGGAGGCGCGGGGATTCGTCAACCTGCCCGAGGAATGGTGGCACTTCACGTATCGGCCGGAACCCTTTCCCGACACCCGCTTCGACTCCCCCGTGGCGCGGCGTTCCGTGACGGGGCACCGAGATCCGAGCCGTTCGTCCGAGCCGTTCCGCTTCGCGGAACCATCATGGCTTGCCTCCCTCGTCACGAGTGATAGGGAGCAACCCCCTCCGGTTCCGGATGAGGCCTGAGCGGGTGCCCGGGGCCACCCCCGTGGGTCCCGGGCACCCGCTCTGTCTTCTCGGACGCGACGCAGCCGTATCCGGTTCTCCGAGAAGCGATTAGGTTCTGCCGCATGACCAAACCCACCTTCGAATCGTACGAGGAATTCTGGCCCTACTACGTGGCGATGCACTCCAGGGCGGCCACGCGCTGGGTGCATCTGGCGGGCACCCTCACCGGCCTCGCGGTCAGCGCCTACGGGCTCGCACGGGGCCGCAGGCGCTACGCCCTGGCGCTTCCGCTCATCGGGTACGGGACGGCCTGGCCCGCCCACTGGTTCATCGAGCGGAACAACCCGGCCACCTTCGGACACCCCGCCTGGTCGCTGCGCGGCGACCGGCAGATGATCCGCATGATGCTGGCCGGGCGGGACCACGAGCTCGGGGAGATCGCCGCGAAGTGGCTCGCCGGGAACCGCTGAGCGCGGAAGGGGCCGCGACCGCCTCTCCCCAACCCCGGGCGCCCGTGGCACACTTCTGACGTTCCGTCAGATGCCGGTCGTGGGAGGGGCTTTGTCTGAAGCACGCAAGCGCACGCCTGTGGTCCCCGGCTGGTTCACCGAGGCGCGGGGGCAGGACTTCCGGCTCCTGGGGACCCGGTGCGCCGCCTGCGCCTCGGTCTTCTTCCCCCGCGAGGACGCCTTCTGCCGCAACCCCGCCTGCGCGGGCGGCGAGCTGGCGGAAGTGCCACTGTCCAAGCGGGGCCGCGTGTGGTCGTACACCGACGGCCGCTACCGGCCGCCCTCCCCCTATGTGTCCGACCCCCATGTGGCGTGGGAGCCCTACACCCTGGTCGCCGTCGAGCTGGCGGCCGAGCGGATGGTGGTGCTCGGTCAGGCCGCGCCCGGCGTGAGCACCGCGGACCTGGCGGTCGGGATGGAGGTCGAGGTGGTGCCGGGCGTCCTCCATGAGGACGCCGAGACCTCCTGGACGACCTGGCACTGGCGGCCCGTGGGGGTGACGGCATGAGCGGCGACATCGCGGTCCTGGGCGCGGGGATGCATCCATGGGGCAAGTGGGGGCGGAGTTTCGTCGAGTACGGAACCACTGCGGCCAGGGCCGCGCTCGCGGACGCCGGGATCGACTGGGCGGACGTGCGGTCGGTGGTGGGCGCGGACACCGTGCGCGGCGGCTACCCCGGGTATGTGGCGGGGGCGACGTTCGCGCAGGCGCTCGGCTGGCAGGGTGCGCGGGTGACCAGCGTGTACGCGGCCTGCGCCTCCGGGGCCCAGGCGATCGGTGCGGCACGCGCGCAGATCCTGGCCCAACTGGCGGACGTGGTGCTCGTGGTGGGGGCCGACGCCGCTCCCAAGGGGTTCTTCGCTCCGGCCGGCGGTGAGCGCCCCGATGACCCGGACTGGCTGCGGTTCAGGGTGCTCGGCGCGACGAATCCCGCCTACTTCGGTCTCTACGCGCGGCGCCGCATGGCGTTGCACGGCGACACGCTGGACGATTTCGCCCAGGTCAAGGTGAAGAACGCGGCGGCCGGCGCGCTCAATCCGCATGCCCGGTACCGCAAGGCCGTCAGCGCCGACGAGGTGGCCGCCTCCGCCGTGGTCGCGGATCCGCTGCGTCTGCTCGACATCTGCGCCACCTCGGACGGAGCCGCCGCCCTCGTCCTGACCAGCATGGATTTCGCCCGTCGGCACGGCGTGGCGGACCCGGTCCGCATCCGCGCGGTCTCGACGGTGAGCCCCACCTATCCCAAGGCCGTGCTCGACCTCCCCGACATCGCGACGGACTCGGCGGTCGCCGTCGCACCATCGCCGCACTCGTTCCGGGCCTCCCTGGCCCGCGCCGCGTACGAGGAGGCGGGCATCGGTCCCGAGGAGCTGTCGCTGGCCGAGGTGTACGACCTGTCCACCGCCCTGGAACTGGAGTGGTACGAAGACCTCGGGCTGTGCGGCACGGGCCAGGGGGCCGCACTCCTGCGGGACGGGGTGACCGCGCTCGGCGGCCGCGTCCCGGTCAACACCAGTGGCGGTCTTGCGTCGTTCGGGGAGGCCGTGCCGGCCCAGGCCATCGCCCAGGTGTGCGAGCTGACCTGGCAGTTGCGGGGTGTGGCGGGACCCCGGCAGGTCGCGGGTGCCCGGGTCGGGATCACCGCGAACCAGGGCCTGTTCGGGCACGGCTCGGCGGTGGTCGCGGTGCGCTGAGGTGGCGGGTGCGACAGACACGACGGGCGCAGCAGGCGCGGTACACAGCGCCAACAACCCCCGCCGCCGCACAACACCTTGACGGACCATCAGCTCAGGCTGAGACTTCCTGTTGTCTCTCGGCGCCGGCGCCGGCGCCGAGCGCACGGCCCGTACCCCCGGACGGCGGGGGTACGGGTCGTGCCGCACGCGGCGGCGCCCTCATTCCATGGCGTCCCCGCGTGGCAACGCCCCCACCCAGAGGCGTCCCCACGCGGCGGCGTCAACGCATCAGGTGGGCGCGGGCTGGCGCGACTTCGCCGACATCGCCATCGCGTGCTCGACCACCCCGACCAGGATGTCCTTGACCGACTCGCGCTCCCGCGCGTCGCACAGCAGAAGCGGCACATCCGGGTCCAGATCGAGGGCCGCGCGCACCGTGTCGGCGGGGTAACGGGCCGCGTCGTCGAAGCAGTTGACGGCGACGGTGAAGGGGATCCCGCGCCGCTCGAAGTAGTCGATGCCGGCGAAGCAGTCCTCAAGGCGGCGGGTGTCGGCGAGGACGACCGCGCCGAGCGCGCCCTGCGCCAGCTCGTCCCACAGGAACCAGAACCGGTCCTGGCCCGGCGTGCCGAAGAGGTAGAGCACCAGGTCCTCGCGGAGCGTGATGCGCCCGAAGTCCATGGCCACCGTGGTGGTGCTCTTGCCCTCCACGCCCGCGAGGTCGTCGACCGGACGGCCCGCCTCGGTGAGGCGTTCCTCGGTGCGCAGCGGCCGGATCTCGCTCACCGCGCCGACCAGCGTGGTCTTGCCGACACCGAAGCCGCCCGCGACGAGGATCTTGAGCGTCACCGGATCGACGTGCCGCTTCCTGCGGCTAGAGCGCCCGAAGGCCATTGATCACCTCGCGGAGTAGGGACTCGTCCGGCAGCTCGGCCGGCGGTACGGGACGGGTTACGTGCACAAGGGCATCGGCGACGAGATCGCCGACCAGGACGCGGACCACCCCGACGGGGAGGTCGAGGCCTGCCGCGAGTTCGGCGATCGACTGCGGCGCGTCGCCGCAGCGTTCGACGATCTCCACGTGTTCCGGGGACAGCGTCTGGTCGCGGCCGGGGTCGTCGGCGGCGGGTTCCGGGACGACCACCGCGATCAGGTCGAGACGGTGCTGCCCGACGCTGGTGGTGCGGCCGCGCGTCATGGCGTAAGGACGCACCACGGGGCCTGCGTCGTCGTCGAACCAGTGGAGCGGCAGGCCAGGGGCAGCCGACGGGTCCTCCGGCGGGGCCTCGGTCCGCCGGTCTGCGTCACTCATCGCGTCCCCGCTCATGGCGTACCCACTCACCCTCCGGTGTGCAGGCCGGTCCGTGGTGCGGTGGTCAGGTGGACGCCGACCCGCTTGACCATGAGGGTCATCTCGTAGGCGACCTGTCCGACGTCGGAGTCCGCGTCGGACAGGACGGCCAGACAGCTGCCGTCGCCCGCGGCCGTCACGAACAGGAAGGCGTCGTCGAGTTCGACGATGGTCTGGCGCACCTTGCCCGCCTCGAAGTGGCGTCCGACGCCCTTGGCGAGACTGTGGAAGCCGGAGGCGACCGCGGCCAGGTGTTCGCCGTCCTCGCGGGTCAGATCGCGGGACGTGCCGGTGGCGAGGCCGTCGCCCGAGAGCACGAGGGCTTTGCGGATGGAGCCGACGCGGTCGACCAACTCGTCGAGGAGCCAGTTGAGTTCGCCGGTACCGCTCTGGGTGGCCCTGCGTGGTGCGGCTGAGTCTTGTGGCGCGGTCATCGACCGTCCCCCTCCGGTGTGGTTCGTCGTACGTTGTCGCCCCGGGCGGCCGCGGATGGTCCTTCCGCGGCGTCCGATGTCGCGTTGTGCCGTCGCCCGCGCTGCCAGCCGCGCTGCAACGCGGCCATGCGGTCGCGCACCTCGTCGGCGTCGCGCTCCGGCTCGGGTCCGCCATCGGTGTCGGGCGTGGTGTGCCGCGCTTCGGGGGCGTCCTTGAGCTGGTGGGCGAGGCTGGCCTGGCGGATTCGGCGGGGCAGCCCGCCGGGAGGCGTTGCGTTCTCGGGCCGTCCGGGTTCGGGGCCCCAGGAGGGTGCGGAGCTGGGTGCGCCCGGCAGGCCGGCCGGGCCGGGTGGCGCGGCGGCGGGCGGTTCGGTGAGGCCGGCGGGCCGCACCGGTGTCAGACCCGCGGGCCGTGGCGCGGGGCGCAGGGGCTGCGGGGCCCCGGATCCCGGCCCGGGCGCAGGCGGGCGGGACGTCTGGGGCGCGCGGCGTTCGGGCAGGCGGGTGTCGAAGGCGCGGCTGACGTCCGGGTGCGGTTCGGGGTCCGGTGTTGGATGGCCCCTGCCGGGCCCGTCGACGCGGCGGCCGTTGTCGCTGACCAGGGTCGGCACCCGGCGACGGCGCGGCAGCGGAAGGGGCTCCGGCTCCGCGCCCTCGTCCGCGCTCTGCTGGTGCTGCTGGCCCTCGTCGGCCGCGTCGGAGGCCCGGCGGGCGGTCCGCAGCAGTCCGCCGCGTGCGGCGTCGGGCTCCTCGCGGCCCACCGGCGCCTCGAACACGGACGGCTCGTCCAGGCCCAACGGGTCGAGCGGGGGCTCCAGTTCGACGGGGCCGTCCAGGACCGACTGGCCGGGGATGCCGACGGGCAGCGGGGACAGTGCGCGGCGCGGGGCGTCGGATGCGCTGCCGTCCCGGCCGGGTGCGGAGGTGCGGCCCAGGCGGAAGCCGGTGCCCTCGGTGTCGGGCGCGTCGGTGAGCAGGGTGGCCGGCAGGAACACGACGGCGGTGGTGCCCCCGTACGGCGACGGCTGGAGGGAGACCCGCACGTTCTGGCGCTGGGCGAGCCGGCTGACCACGAACAGGCCGAGCCGGTCGGTGTCGGACAGCTCGAACTCGGGGGTCTCGGCGAGCCGGAGGTTCGCGTCGAGCAGCATTTCGGGGGCCATGCCGAGGCCGCGGTCGTGGATCTCCAGGGTGAAGCCGTTGGCGACCCGCTCGCCGTGCACCTGGACGGCGGTGTGCGGGGGCGAGAACACCGTGGCGTTCTCCAGGAGTTCGGCGATGAGGTGGGTGAGGTCGGCGACGGCCGGGCCGATCACGCCGAGCCGCGGCAGCCTGCGCACTTCGATGCGCTCGTAGTCCTCGACCTCGGCGACCGCGGCCCGTACGACGTCCATGAGCTGGACCGGCTTGCGCCACTGGCGGGAGGGGGCGGCGCCGGAGAGGATCACCAGGCCCTCGGCGTGCCGGCGCATGCGCGTGGTGAGGTGGTCGAGGCGGAAGAGGTCGGCGAGTTCGTCGGTGTCCTCGGTGCGTCGCTCCATGGTGTCGAGAAGCGTCAACTGGCGGTGCAGGAGTACCTGGTTGCGGCGTGCGAGGTTGACGAAGACGTCGGCGACACCGCGGCGCATGTCGGCCTGTTTGACGGCGGCCTCGACGGCGGCGCGTTGCAGGGTGTTGAGGGCCTGGCCGACCTGGCCGACCTCGTCGCGTTCGTAGTCCAGGCGCGGCGCCTCCGTCTCCACGTCGACGCTCTCGCCTGCGGCCAGGCGCCGCATCACGCTCGGCAGGCGGACGCCGGAGACCTCGTGGGCCTCCTTGCGGAGCCGGGTGAGGTCGCGGACCAGCTCGCGGCCGATGCGTACGGACATGAACAGGGAGATCAGCAGCGCCAGGAAGCCGAGGACACCGGCGAGTCCGGCCTTGATCAGTACGTTGAAGGCGACGGGTTCGACCCGGTCCTCGTAGCGGTTGCCCGCCTTGGTGCCCATCTGGGCGAGGTGGTCGAGGACGGGCGTGGCGGCCTGCTGCCAGCGGGCGGCGTCGATGTGGCGGGGGTTCTTCGCGGGGCCCGCGTCGATGACGGCGGCTTCCGCGGTGCGCAGCGCCTCGGTGTCGGGGCCGTTCCAGTAGCGCTGGAAGGCGCGGCGTTCGGCGTTGGGCAGGAGTTCCAGGTTGGTGTCGTAGAGCAGCTGCCGGTTGGCCACCAGGTCGGATGTCTGGCGCAGTTCGGGGGCCGTCGTCCTCGGGGTGATCAGGCTCGATGCCACGAGGGCGTCCTCGCGGGAGAGCATTTCGCGGGCGCGGGTGAGCCCGACAAGGGCCCGGCCCTGCTTGTCCATCTCCACGTTCTCCAGGGCGTGGAGATTCATGAGGAAGCTGTAGCAGGGGTCGATGAGGCGGTTGTAGAACTCAAGCGCCTGGACCCGGTCGACCGTGCCCTGTTCGATGGACTGGCGCAGCGCGGCGATGGTGTCGAAGCCGGCGAGCGCGGCCTTGAGGTGGGCCTTCGCGGTGGGCTGGAGGTCGCCGCGGATGTCGGAGTCCCGGGTGGCCGCGCGGATCGCGGAGATCGCGGTGTCGGTGGCGGTCCGGCGGCTGCGCAGGGAGGCGAGGGCGTCGGACGGGCGCTCGTCGGCGAGGTAGACGAGGGTCTGCCGGCGCTCCTGCTGGATGACGCGGACCGTGTCCTCGATCGGGTAGCCGACCTTTTTGACGATGTGCGCCACGTTCATCAGCTCGTTGGCCTGTCGGCCGGTGAGGTAGGTGGAGAACCCCCACAACGCCGTGAGGGAGACGAGCGGCACCAGCAGCAACGCCACGATCTTCCTGCGGATGGACTTCCCGCGAAAGCGCATGGCCTCCCCCAGATCAACCGTCAACAAACGGCGTGAGCCTACTACCGACCCACAGACAACTCGAAGGCACGTCCGGGCGATTTTCAGCCGCCCTCGGTCGTCGCGATCATGAGTTGTCCTGGTATTCCGGGAGATGGCAATCAGGGCTCTGGCGGGCGACACCCGTCATGGCCGCTTTTCGACCACAGTGGCAGATGGCTGGAATTCTGCCTTCCGGCCATCTGCCCGGAATCTTCGGGGAGTTCCGTTCGTCTGTGTGTACGGGGCGCCTGTGCGGTCGGGGCACTTACGGGGCACACGGGTGTCAGGAAGCAATGACGCCGGGCCGGGATCCGCGGGGACGGAGCCGTGGGGCCGGCGAGGCATCGGGGCTCGGCGGGCGGGGAGGAATACGGCATGAGCGTTGAGCAGCAACCGTTGTGGGTGGAGGAGCCGGCCGTGCGACCACGGCTGCCCGACCCGGTGCGGACCGCGGCCGTGCGCGCCGTGATCATCGTCGCGGCGACGCTCATCCAGGCCGTGGTCGCCTTCCTGTCCACGCTCGCCGGGTCCTGGCTCGCCTTCCCCATGGTGATCAGCAGCGTCGCCAGCACGGTCCTGGCCACGTGGGGAGTGCTGGACGTCTGGGTCACCCGCCAGGTGTGGAACCAGCGCAACGGCGTGGTGTCGATGCCCAACAGCACGGCGCGCAAGCTGCGCAAGGAGCGCCGCCGGGCCCGGCGGGCCGCCCGCGCGGCCGAGCACACGGGCCGAATACGGTCCGCGAAGGGCTCGGGCCGGGGGCTGTCCCGCGCCTGAGCCGCCGCGGCGCCGCCTCGGGGGCGGCGCCGGGACGGCCGGGTCGGGCGGGCGGGTCAGGCGGCCGGGGGTCAGGCGGGCCGCTTGTACATGCGCGTCGCGGTGATCTCGCCGTGCACGGTCTCGCCCGCGGTCTCCTGCTGGGGAAGTCCGGGCCGCAGGTGCTCCTCGACGCTGATGTACTTCAGTCCCGCCCGCAGGTCCGCGTCGTTGCGCAGCCTGATGACGAGGGGGAACTCGGCGAGCGCGGTGGTGTCGAACAGGCCGGTGGTGTAGAGGAGTTGGACGCCGAGCGCGTCGGACACGGCCCGCTGGAGCTCCAGGAGGTACGTCGCGTTCGCGCGGCCGATCGGGTTGTCGAGGAACAGCGTGCCGGCGTGCCGGTGCTTGTCGCGTCCCCGGTCGTTGCTGCGCAGCGCCGCCATCGTGCAGTACAGGGCGATCGCGGCGGTGAGCAGCTGGCCGCCGGAGAACACATCGCCCATCTGCCCGACGGGCACACGCTCGGCGCGCAGCACCGCGTCCGGCTTCAGGATCTCCACGGCGATGCCGCGCGGTTCGAGCGCCGCCTGCACCCCGCGCAGCAGCAGGGACATGCCGTCGCGGCGCAGGTCGGAGTTCTTCCGCACGGCGGCACGGGTGGCCTCGTCGATGACCTCGCCGAGCCGTTCGGTGAGGGTGGCCTGGTCGGGCTCGTCGAAGCGGATCCGCAGGAATTCCTGCCCCGACCACTCGCCGAGGCCTTCGGGGAGCTGGGACAGGCGCTGTGCGGAGCGCAGCGTGGTGAGCGCCGATTCCACCAGGCCGCGCAGCCGGTCGACGATGGAGTCCCGGTTGCGCTCCAGCTGCTCCAGCTCGTCGGTCAGGACACGCAGCCGGGGTTCGAACGCGGCGGCCCAGGCGGCCGCGTGCTCCGGCAGTGAGGCCGCGGGCAGCTCGCGGATCTGCTGGCGGGCCGGGGTGCGGACCTGCTCGTAGCGGGTGGCGTTGGCGTGGCGCACCAGGATGTCGCTCGCCTCGCGCACCGCGGAGTCGGCGCCCGACAGGTCGCTTGAGCACCCGCGCAGCGAGCGGCGGGTCTCGGCGGCGACCTGGCGGGCCTCCTCAAGGGTGCCCGGGTAGGGGTCGGGTGCGCTCTCCTCCTCCGCGCCCTGGCTGTTGTCCCGGAGCAGGTCGCGCAGCAGCGCCGCCGTCTCGTCGAAGCCGCCTGCCGCGTCCTCGGCCGCGCGGTGGGCGGTGAGCAGTTCGGCGTGCGCGGCGCGCGAGGTCTCCAACTCGTCGGAGCGCGTGGCCAGTTCGGCCGACGCGGCCCGCAGCAGCACCTGGGCCTGTTCGGCGTCGGCGGGCACCTGCTCGTCGGGGAGCTCGGTGTGCGTCAGGCCGTCGGCGGGGGCCAGGCGTTCGGCCTCGCCACGCAGCCGGCCCAGCTGCTCGCTCGCGGTGGATGCCCGGGTCTCCAGCATCTGCACCAGGGATTCGGCGCGGGCGGCGGCCGCCTGGCGTGCGGGGCCGTCCGCTCCGTCGGTGCCTTCGAGCAGGGTGGCGGCGCGGGTGCGCACCTTGTTGGTGAGCCGGTCGAGCTCGGCCAGAGCCGCGCTTTCGTCGCTCTCCGCGCGGGCCTGCTCGGCGCGCAGGTCGGCGCCGACGCCCACCTTCTCGTACAGCTGGGACGCGGCGCGGTAGGCCTCGCGCAGGGCGGGCAGCGCGGTGTGCGGGGCGTCGGCGTCGGGCTCCGGCAGGGTCTCGGGGGCGCCCGCGATCTCGGCGCGTTCGGCGCGCAGCGCGCGGGCGGTGCGGTGGGCATCGTCGGCCGCGCGCTGGGCGGCGCGGCGGTCCTCGTCTGCGGCCTTGGCGCGCTCAAGGAGGGTGTGGGCGCGGGCCTCCGACTCGGCTGCCTCGTCGGCGAGTTCGCGCAGCTTGACCTGCCAGCCGGCCCGCTCGCGCAGGCGGAAGGCGAGCCCGGCGAGCGCGTCGGCGGCGCGCCGGGCACGCTGGGCGGCCTCCTGGCGCTCCTCGCGCACCTGCGCGGACTCGGCGGCCGCCTCGTCGGCTTCGGCCCGCGCCGTGCGGGCCTCGGTCAGTTCCTGTGCGGCTTCCTTGGCGCTCTCGCGGGCGCCGTGGGCCGCGGTGGCGAGTTCGGCGAGCATGCCGGGCGGACAGTCGGCGCGCCAGGACCCGATCCGGGCGGCGAGCGCGCGGTCCCCGGCGAGCCGTGCGGCGAGCGCGCGGATCTCCTCGTCGCGGGCGGTGGCGCGGGCCCGCAGCGTCCGGCGTTCCTCGTCGGCGGCGTGCTCGTCGTGCATGGCCGGGTTCGGCGGCACGAGGAAGACGCCGCTCTCGTCGCCCGCGTCCGGGGCGGGAACGGGCGCGAGCAGCGCGGCGGTCGTGCCGACGGCGACGGCGGAGCGCGGCAGCAGCGCGGCGCCGGCCAGCGCGGCACGGGCCCGTGCGTGCGAGGCGGGGTCGGTGATGACCACGCCGTCGACGAGCTCGGGACGGGCCGCGAGGACGGCGGCGTGGTCGGCGGGGGCGACGGCCTGGGCGAGATAGCGCCAGCCGGGCAGCGCCGGGATGCCGTGCTCGCCCAGGTACTCGACGGTCGCGAGCACATCGGGGCTCGGCGGAAGGAGTCCGCCGTCGCCGAGCGCGCCGAGGATGCGGGAGTCGTCGGCGGCGGCGGTCCGCAGCTCGAAGAGCTGGCGTTCCGCGGCGGCGACGCCCTGGTCGAGGAGGGCCCGCAGCTCGTCCGCGCCGCGGTCCAACTCCTCTGCGCTGAGCGGGCTTTGGCTGTTGTCGCCGTCGTGCTTGCGGGGCTCGGGCACGCCGGGGCGGCCGGTGGGCAGGCTGAGCAGTTCGGCCAGACGCTCGTGCGATGCGATCGACTCGGCGGCCCGGCGCTCCGCGTCGTGGGCGTGCTCGGCGGCCGATGCGGCGTCCTCGGCGCGGGCCGCGGCCAGTTCCGCGCGGGCTTCGACGGAGGCGGCCTCGCGGGCCCGGTCGGCGGCGGCGCGGGCGGCCTCACGCGCCACGTCCCACGCGGCCACCGCGGTCTTCTCCGCGTCGCTCGCGGCGAGCGCGGCACGCGCCGGGTCGGCGTCGGGCGCGCTGTCGTCCAGCCAGCCCGCGCGGACGGCCTCGGCGGTCTCCTGCTCGACCTCCGCGAGGCGCTGGCGCAGGTGCCCGGCCTCGCTGCGGGCCCGCTGGGCCTCGGTCGCCGCGACCGTGGCGTCGCGGTGGGCCGCCTCGCCCACGTCTTGGAGCCCCGCGGAGCGCTCCTCCTCCTCGGCGGCGACCCGCTCGCCGTCCTCGGCGGCCGTGTGCAGGGCCCGTACGAGATCGGCGGCGGCCCTGGCGCGGGCGGCGAGTGCCGGGGCCGCGTCCCGTTCGGCCTCCTGGATGGCGGCGGCCACACGGGCCGAGCGGTCGGCGGCGGCGCGGTGGCGCAGGACCGCCTCGGCGGCCTGCCAGGCGGAGTGCAGCGTACGGGCGTCGGCGAGTTCGCGGCGCTGCGCAGTGGCGGCCTTCTCGGCGACGGCCAGCGCCAACGAGGCGTGCCGGTAGGCGAGTTCGGAGGCGATCAGGGAGCTGCGGCCGCGGGCCTGTTCGGCGAGGGTGACGTGGTGGGCGCCGGCGGTGACCTGCTGGGCGAGGTCGGTGGCGCGGCCGCGCTCGGCGGCGGCACGGGCCGAGAGGCGCCGGGCGAGCGTACGGGTGCGCCGTTCGGCACCGGCGTGGACGTCGCGGGCACGGGCGCGGGTGTCGGCGGCCTCGACGATCCGGTTGAGGAGGTCGACCGAGCCGGCGGTGAAGTCGCGCTCCGCGGTGAGTTCGGAGCGCCGGCCGAGCTTGTTGCCGAAGCCGCTGACCAGGTCGGCGAGGCCGTCGGTGTCGCGGGTGTCGGTGACCGCCCGCAGGAGCAGGTCCGTGAAGTCGGAGTCCTTCTTGACCGCGAAGAGGCCTGCGGCCTCGCCCTCGTCGGCGTTCATCTCCCGCTGGTAGCGGAAGAGTTCGGGGTCGAGACCCAGGTCGCCGAGGTGTTCGTTCCAGCGGTCGTGGATCTCCTCCCAGTACACCTCCAGGTGCGGGTAGGCCTTGGTCGCCTCGGTGATCGCGTCGCGGAAGCCCTTCATGGTGCGGCGCCGGCCCTGGGCGCTGGAGGAACCTTCGGCGGAGGGTCGCATCGCGCTGGACTCGGCGACGGGCAGCGAGTCCAGGCTGAGGCCGGGGCCCGGCCGGAAGGAGTACCAGGCTTCGGCGAACTTCCGCGGGTCGTTGGAGACTTGGCGCCCGCGCCACTCGCTGACCTTGCCGACCACGACGAGCTCGCCGGTGAGGGTGTGCTGCCACTCCAGGGCGACGTGCCCGCAGTCGTCGGCGAGCAGGAACTTGCGCAGTACGCCGGAGCTCGCGCCGCCCAGGGTGTTGCGGTGGCCGGGCAGCATCACCGAGAAGATCAGCTTGAGCAGGACGGACTTGCCGCCGCCGTTCTCCAGGAAGAGCACGCCCGCGGGCGCCGGGCGGCGCGGCGGGCCGGCCGGCTCGTCCTCGAAGAACTCGGCCTGCGCCGGGGCCGGGTTGGGCACGGGTGCGCCGACTCCCCGCAGGTCAAGCACGGTGTCGGCGTAGCGCGCACCGGCGGGCCCGATGGAATAGAGGCGGACCCGGGACAGCTCGTACATGTCGGCGGACTCTCGTGGTGGTGGGGGCGGGTGGAGCGGGGATCGGCGTCAGGAGTGGAAGGGCAGTCCGGCGTCGGCCGCCAGCTCCAGGTCGTCGGCGTCGGTGGGGGGAAGCAGGGTGGCGCCGCCGTCGGTGACCGCGACCACGCCGAGCTCGATCAGTTCGGTCAGGGCGGCGCTGCCCGCCATGTCGCGGACCTGCAACTGGTAGCGGGCGGTGGTGCGGTAGGCGCCGCCCGCGTCGTCGCCGGTGCGCTGGAGGAAGCCGGATTCGGTGAGGAAGGCGACGGCCTTGGCGACGATGCCGGTGGTCGAACCGGCGAGCCGGCGGGCGTCCTTGGTGGCCCCCGTGGAGCTGCGCCGTGCGTAGATGCGCCAGGCGGCCTCAAGGCCGGGGGCATCGGTTGCGGGGTCGGTGTTCTCGCCGGTCTCCTCGGCCCGCTCCTCAAGGCGGCGGCAGGCCTGCCGGACGAACGCGTCCACGCCGTTGACGGTGATCCGCCCGATGTAGCCGTCGTCGGCGAGGTCTTCGGGGCGGGGGAACGCCAGGGCGGCGACGGCGAGGTGGGCAAGACCGTGCAGGAAGCGGTCGGCGGAGTCGGGCGCGGCGGCGCGGCGGGCGTAGTCGCCCATGCGGACGGCGAAGACCGAGTCCTCGGCGGCGGTGACGGCCATGCCCGCGCGGGGTGACACCTCAAGGACGATCAGGCCGAGGCCGGCCGCGACGGCGTCCGCGAGGCGCGCGAACGCGGGGTCCTCGCGGTGGCGGCGCAGCAGTTCGCTGTACTCCGCGTCCCTCGCGGGCAGCAGTTTGGGCTGGAGGCCGAAGGCGACGAGGCGTGCGGCGTCGGCGGCGTCGGCGGGGGTGATCCGGCCTTCGCCGCCGCGCCCCGTGCCGGGTGCGGTGGAGGTGGCGGCCCCGGGGTCGGCCGCCGTGCCGGGCGCGGGCGAGGGGTGCCGGTCCTCGCCGTCGGTGCCGGGCGCGGCGGGCGCCGGCGCCTCGGCGGCTTCGCCGAACGCGGGCTCGGGGTGCTGGTCGGTCACGGGGTGGTCTCCTTGGTACGTACGTTGCTGGGCGCGGCGGAGCGGGCGCCTGCGGCGGGCGCTGTCCCCACCCCGCACCTTCCCGGGACCCGCCGGGTGTGAAGCCGGCAAACCGGCACCAGCCCGGTCAGGGGCGCGGGGAACCGCGCGGCCGGCCGGCCACGGTCCGCAGCCGGGGCCCCTGGGCCTGCGCCCCGGACCACGTGTCGCGCCTGAAGGGCGCGCGTCCCCAATCTCCCCCAAGGCCGCAAGGGCCGGCGCGGGACCCCCATGACGGGCCGGGTCTGCCTGTGCGGGCCGGCACAAGCCCTGCCAGGGGCGCGGGGAACCGCGCGCAGCCCGGCCACGCACGGTCCGCACGGCCCGCACGGAGAACTCACGCCGCCTCCGTCCGGCCCGCTGCCATGCCGACCGTGTCCAGGAGCGCCGTACCCACGATCAGGTCCGCGCCGCCGAACTCCGGGTCGTCCAGCTGGGTGCCGTCGTCCACCGCGAACAGCAGGCGCTCCTCGCCCTGGCGGTAGGCGGTGCCGACCGGCGGGCTCGCCGCATGGACCGCCAACAGGGCGACCAGGTACGGCAGTTCGGCATCGAGGCGACGGGCATCGGCGAGCAGGCCCGACAGCCGGCGCGGCGCGTCGTGCTCCAAATCGAGGAGTTCCATCGCGGCGGCAAGCTGCTCTTCGCTGAACCGGCTGTCGTCGGGGGTGGCGATCAGCTCGGGCTCGGGCATCTCCGCGCCGAGGTGTTCGCGCTCCATGGGCGGGGTGAGCAGTATGTCCACGAGGTCGCCGACCCGGACGGACACCGGGGTGCGCAGGCCGGTGCCGCGGGCGAAGAAGGCGTCGGTGACCCGGATCGCCCGCTCCACCGGGAGCGGCAGCAGCGGCGCGACCAGCTGGCCGTACAGGTCGAGACCGGCCCGGGCGGCCGGGCGGGCGAAGGCCTGGCGGTCCTGCTCGGCGCGGAAGAGCGGACCGGCCTCCAGGAGGCGGGACTGGAGCTGGGTGTGGCGGCGGATGCAGTCCTTGACGATGTCGACGAGCTCGGCGGCGCGACGCTTGTGCTCGGGGTCCTCCGCCTCGTCGCGGGCCTTGCGGATGTTGGTGAGGATCGCGTTCTCGTGCCGGTAGCGGTCGGCGACGTGGTCAAGGGCCTCGGCGATCATGTCCGGGACCGCGTTGAGCCAGTCGACCGCGCGCACGTTGCGCCGGGTCGCCTCCAGGGTGCGCCGCAGCGTCTCGGCGTACTGCACGGTGCGGTAGCGGGCCTGTTCGGCGGCGAGCTGGGCGTCGGCGAGGCGCCCTCGGCTGATCAGGACCTCCAGCTTGACCTCGGCGGCGATCTGCGCGCTGGTGACGTCGGTGTCGAGGGCCCCGACCAGGACGTTGACCGCTTCGTCGGTGGTGCGCAGATAGACGGCGCCGCCGTACCCCGGCACCTCTTCCAGGAGCTTGAAGTCGTAGTCCCTGCGGACGTACACGCCGTCGGGGTTGAACGTGCCGTACACCGCGCGGAAGCCGCGGTCCACGCTGCCCACGTTGATCAGGTTCTCCAGGACCCAGCGGGCCACCCGCTCGTGCTCGGCGGCGGGCCTGGCCGGGGCCTGGGCGGCGACGCGCGGGACGAGCCTGGCCACGATCTGCTCGTGGTCGGCGCCCGTGTCGAAGTCCATGTTCAGGGTGACGAGGTCGATGGAGGCGAGGGCCACCTCCGCCATCGCGTACACCGAGTACTCGCCCGCGAGGTTGGCCTTGCGCACGTCGAGGTCGTGCAGCGGGGCGGTGCAGGCAAGGGCGCGCAGCCGCCGCGCCAGGCCCTCGTCGGCGGCCGGACCCGGCGCGGGGCGCGGCGCCGCGCTGAGCTGGGGCGGAACGAATTCCGTCGAGGCAGGCGAAGTCACGCTGGACAGATTAGGTCCTCGCACTGACAACGGTCGAAACGGCGCAGATCCGCCCGCCGCCCGCGCGCTCGGCGGGGCCTCAGGCGGGGACGTCCGCGACCCGTTGTGCGTACGCCTCGACGAGCTGGGCGCGTGAGTCGTCGAGGTAGTCGGCGAGCAGCAGTTGGGCGGACGCCCGCTCGCCGGCCCGCAGCGCTTCGAGGATGTCCCGGTTGCGTACGAGGTAGGGGCGGTGCAGGAGGCGCGGGTCGTCCACCACGTGGAAGGCCAGGCGCAGTTCGGCCAGGACGCCGCGCATCAGCTCGTCGGTGCGGGCGCTGCCCGCGAGGCCCACGAGTGCGCGGTGGAAGTGGATGTTGGCGGTGGACACGCCCTGCCAGTCGCTCCGCTCGGCGGCGCGTTCACCCTCCGAGACGGCCGCGTCGAGGCCTTCGAGAGGGTAGGGCGGGTCGCCGAGACCTTGGACCACCGCGCATTCGACCAGGCGCCGGGTGCGGTAGATGTCCGTGACGTCCTCGACGGCGAGCACCCGGACGAAGACCCCGCGGTTGAGTTCGTGGATCAGCAGCCGCTCATGGGTGAGCAGCCGGAACGCCTCGCGCAGCGTATTGCGGGAGACCCCGAGGGCCTTGCCGATGCCGTCCTCGGCGAGGCGTTCCCCCGGCGGGAAGAACCCTTCCGCGATCCGGGTGCGCAGGATGTCCGCGACCCGCTCGGCCGTGCTGGTGCGGCCGAGCAGCGCGCGGTCCTGCGCGAGTCCGCCGAGCCCGAAGTCCGTTGTCGCCACAGCGCCCTCTCTCCCCCGCCGACCGTACGTGCCGACGCCTCGGCTCATCGTAGAAGCATGGTGAGGACATGAGGGAGCGCGAACATCCCGGCATGAGTCTTGTCGGATTGTTCAACGATCCCCTAGGTTGAAGTGGCCCGCTCACGTCTCGGCAGCCCACTCATCCCCTCCCGCGAGGTATTCATGAGGACGACCCAGGCACAGCCGCAGCACGGTCAACTCCCGCAGGACAACGGCCCGTTCGGGTGGTTGCGCACACTCGGCCCCGGCGGCCGGCGTGCCTTCGGCGGCGCCTTCGGTGGCTACGCCCTCGACTCCTACGACTTCTTCACGCTGCCGCTCACGATGGTGGCGATCTCCGCGTACTTCGGGCTCGACACCGGCCAGACCGGGCTGCTCACCACCGTGACACTGGTGGTCTCCGCCGTCGGGGGCGCCTTCGCCGGGGTGGTCGCCGACCGCATCGGACGGGTGCGGGCGCTGATGATCACGGTCGGCACCTACGCGGTCTTCACCGTCCTGTGCGGCTTCGCGCCCGACTACGGGACGCTTCTCGTGTTCCGGGCCCTGCAAGGTCTCGGTTTCGGCGGCGAGTGGGCGGTCGGCGCGATCCTGGTCGCCGAGTACGCGTCGGCCCGTCAGCGCGGCCGCACCCTGGGCGCCGTGCAGAGCGCATGGGCGGCCGGCTGGGCGCTCGCCGTCGTCGTGTACACCCTGGTCTTCCAGTTCGTGGACGCGGACACCGCCTGGCGCGTGATGTTCTGGACCGGGGCGCTCCCCGCCCTGCTGCTCGTCTACGTGCGGCGCAACGTCAGCGATGCCCCGGCGGCCGCCGAGCAGCGGCGCGCGACGGCGGGCGCCATGAGCGGCGCCGCCACCTTCGCGGCCATCTTCCGCGGACCCCTGCTGCGCACCACGCTGTTCGCGGTACTGCTCTCGGCCGGCGTCCAGGGCGGTTACTACACGCTCGCCACCTGGGTGCCGACCTTCCTCAAGAGCGAGCGGCACCTCACGGTCGTGGGCACGGGCGGCTATCTGACGTTCCTGATCTCCGGCGCCTTCCTTGGCTATCTGACCGGCGGGTACCTCACCGACCGGCTCGGCCGGAAGAAGAACATCGCCCTGTTCGCGGTCCTCTCGGCCCTCTGCATCCTCGTCTACACCCACCTGCCGTCCGGGGCCAACACGCTCCTTCTGGTGCTGGGCTTCCCGCTCGGCTTCTGCATGTCGGCGATCTTCAGCGGCTTCGGCTCGTTCCTCAGCGAGCTGTACCCGACGGCCGTGCGCGGCACCGGCCAGGGGTTCACGTACAACACGGGCCGAGCCGTGGGCGCGTTCTTCCCGACCCTCGTCGGCTACCTCGCCGACAGCTGGGGCGTCGGCGGCGCGCTGGTCTTCGGCGCCGTGGGCTACGCCATCGCCGCGCTCGCCCTGCTCGGGCTGCCCGAGACCCGTGGCCGGGAGCTGCTGTGAACGCCGCGCACCACCTCCCCGGGGCCCCCGCGCACGGCCTGCCGAATGCCCCCGCGCACGGCCTCGCCCTCCTGGGCCCCGGCCCGGACATGACCGGCGTCGGCCGCACCACCGAGCGCCCCGCCCCCGCCCGGGGCACACTGCAGCACAGGACCACGCCCCAGCTGGAACAGGAGACCCGGTACCCATGATCCGGCCCGCGACGACGGCGATCGACCTCAATGCCGACCTCGGCGAGGGCTTCGGCCACTGGCGTCTGACCGACGACGAACACCTTCTGTCCGTCGTCACCAGTGCCAACGTGGCCTGCGGGTTCCACGCCGGTGATCCGGCCATCATGCGGCGGGTCTGCGCCCTGGCGGCGGAGCGCGGGGTACGCATCGGCGCCCAGGTCTCCTACCGCGACCTGGCGGGCTTCGGCCGCCGCTCCATGGACGTGCCGGCCGCCGAGCTGACCGCCGAAGTCGCCTACCAGATCGGCGCGTTGGAGGTCTTCGCCCGCGCCGCGGGCAGCCGGGTCACGTACGTCAAACCGCACGGGGCGCTCTACAACCGCGCCGTGCACGACGAGGAACAGGCGGCCGCCGTCGTCGAGGGGGTGCTCCTGGCCGGCGGGGCACTTCCGGTACTCGGGCTGCCGGGCTCCCGGCTGCTCGCGGCGGCGGAGGAGGCCGGACTGCCCGTGGTCACGGAGGCGTTCGCGGACCGCGCCTACACCGCGCGCGGCACGCTGGTGTCGCGCGGCCAGGACGGCGCGGTCGTCAGCGACCCGGACGCGGTCGTGGCGCGCGCCGTCGCGATGGCCGTGGACGGCACGGTGGTGGCCGAGTCCGGCGAGCACGTCCCGGTCGGCGCGGGGTCGTTGTGCGTGCACGGCGACACTCCGGGCGCGGTGGATCTGGCCCGCCGGGTACGGGCGGCGCTGGAGGCGGCGGGCGTCCGGGTGGCGGCGTTCTCATGAGCGCGCCGCGCATGCTGCCGGTCGGGGACCACGCGCTGCTGGTCGAGCTCGACAGCGGCGAGCGGGCCGGGGCGCTCCATGCCGAGCTGCTGCGCCGTCGCGCCGCGGGCACGCTGCCGTCGGTGCGCGAGATCGTGCCCGCCGCCCGTACCGTCCTGCTCGACGGCGTGGACGATCCGCCGTCCCTGGCCGCCCAGTTGGCGACCTGGGACATTCCGCCACTGGAAACGGGCACCGTGGAGACGGTCGAGATCCCCGTGCGCTACGACGGCCCGGATCTCGCGGACGTCGCGGCCCTGTGGCGGGTCACGGTGCCGGAGGCCGTGCGCATCCACTCATCGGCCGAATTCCGTGTCGCCTTCTGCGGGTTCGCGCCGGGCTTCGCCTACCTCACCGGACTCACGGAGCGGTACGCCGTGCCGCGCCGGGCCACGCCGCGCACCGCGGTCCCCGCGGGTTCGGTGGCCCTCGCCGGCCCGTACACCGGCGTCTATCCGCGCTCGTCCCCCGGCGGCTGGCAACTCATCGGGCGTACGGAGGCCGTGCTGTGGGACGCGCGCCGCGAACCGGCCGCGCTCCTCGCCCCGGGCACCCGGGTGCGCTTCGTCACCGGGGGGCCGAGGTGACCGAGCACGCCCTGTCCGTCGTGCGGGCCGGCGCGCTGACCTCCGTACAGGACGAGGGCAGACACGGGCACGCGCACCTCGGGGTGCCGCGTTCGGGCGCGCTGGATCTGCCGGCGAGCCGGCTCGCCAACCGCCTGGCCGGCAATGCGGTGGGGGCGGCCGTCCTGGAGACGACGCTCGACGGGTGTGCGGTACGCCCTCTGCGCGCGGTGACCCTGGCGGTGACCGGAGCGCCCTGCGCGGTCACGGTCGACGGGCGACCTGCGGCGTGGGGCGCCCCGGTGCGGGCGCCCTCGGGAGCCCTCGTCGAGGTGGGCGCGGCGGCCCGGGGGGTGCGCTCGTACCTGGCGATCGCCGGTGGCATCGACGTGGAGCCGGTGCTCGGCAGCCGCTCCACCGACCTCCTGTCGGGCCTTGGCCCCGCGCTGTTGAAGGACGGCGCCGTCCTGCCGCTCGGCCGTCCGGAACAGGCCTGCCCGTACCTGGACGAGGCACCCGCGCCGGGTGTGCCGCCGGAGCTCGTGCTGCGCGTGCTGCCGGGGCCACGGGCGGACTGGTTCACGGCGGACACGCCGTCCGTTCTGGCGCGCGGGCGCTACCGGGTGTCCTCGGCGAGCAACCGCATCGGGCTGCGCAGCGAGGGGCCCGCGCTGCGACGTGCCGTCGAGGACGAACTGCCCAGCGAGGGGCTGGTGTTGGGGGCGGTCCAGGTGCCGCCCGACGGTCACCCGGTGGTCTTCCTGGCCGACCATCCGACGACCGGCGGTTACCCGGTGATCGGCGTCGTACCGGAATCCGATCTGGCGGGGGCGGCGCAGGCGGCGCCGGGTACACCGCTGCGGTTCGTCCTGAAGCGCTGGGCCTGATGCGGACCGGCCGGGGCGGCGGTCGACGCGGAGGGGGGAGGAGGAGGGGGAGGGGGAGGGAAGCGGCGGGGTTCAGCGGGGGCTGTCCGTCGGAGCACGCAGGCGGCAGGTTCAACGGAGGCGGTCCGTCGAAGCACACAAGCGGCAAGTTCAGCAGAGGCTGTCCGTCGAAGCACACAAGCGGCAAGTTCAGCAGAGGCTGTCCGTCGAAGCACACAAGCGGCAGGTTCAGCAGAGGCTGTCCGTCAGAACACGGACCTCGCGCCCTTCGGCGGCGTCGGTGCGGGGAAGCCGCGTGGCGGGGCGGCGTCCGGCGCGTCAGAGCCCTCCCCCGTGGCCGTGGCCTGGGCTGTGACGAGCGTGCGGCGACCGCGATCCGGTCACCCTTTGCCGTGGATCACACGGCTGTGGCGTCCGGGCCGAGCCGGTCGTGGATGGCGCTCTGCACCTCGGCCTCCTCGGCCGGGTCGGCGGCGAGCCTGCGCAGGCGCTCGGCCACGCGGGCGTCGACGAGCTCGGCGTACTGGGCGGCCACTTCCCGGGTCGTCTCCTCGCAGTCCCACAGGCATTCGACGGCGAAGCCGGTGGCGAAGGAGGGGTCGGTGGCGGCGAGCGCGCGGGCCGTGCGGCCCCGCAGCTCGGACGAGGCGGTCTCGCGGTAGACGTGCCGCAGGACGGGCGCCGCGCAGGCGATGCCGAGCCGGCCCGATCCGTCGACGAGCGCCCGCAGCAGGACTGCGTCGGGGCCCTCGGACCGCACGGTTTCGCGGAGCGCGCCGAGCACCAGCTCCTCGTCGCCCGTCTCTCCCCTCGACGCGAGCACGCCGGCAGCGGACGCGCCCAGCTCGTCGGGACGCCCGACCCAGCCGCGAGCCCGCTCGACCGCCTCGGGACCACACATCCGCTCGAACGCCTGGACGGCGGCTTCCGCGGCGATGCGCGAGCCGGCCGGCGCGTCGGAGACGGCCGCCTCGATCAGGTCGAGCACCCGGGCATCGCGGGCCTCGGCGAGATAGTGCAGGGCCGCGCCCCGCGCCCCGTCGGTGCCGGACCTGGCCGCCTCGACGATGGCGTCCCTGTCCTCGGGCCCGGCGACGGCGCCGAGGCACCTGGCGGCGGCCAGGTGCAGGACCGCGCCGCGCTCCAGGCCCTCATCCGCCCAGTCGAAGACCGCCTGGACGCTCCATCCGGGGCGCGGTCCCGACGGCCGCATCTGGCGCTGCCAGCGGTCGAAGGATCCGGCTTCCCGTGCGGCACGCACCCGGGCGCCAACGCCGTCGCGTGCATCCTCGGCCCACAGCCGCCAGGGGCGTGGTTCATAGGCGTCGCGCACAGTGGTGGCCAGCTCGGCGTCGCCCTCGGCCGTGGCCGGGAAGCGGGCGAGCACGGACGCGGCGAGGCCGCGCAGGCCCGCGTCGTCGTCGCGCAGCGCGAGCTCGTCCAGTGCCCAGGCCCAGTTGGACCCGGCCGCCGCGTAACGGCGCAGCAGAGCGAGCGCGTCGCCCCTGCCGTACGAGGCGAGGTGGCCAAGCACGGCGAGGGCGAGCCCGGTCCTGGAGTCCCCGGTGTCGAGGATGTCCTCGGCCCCGAAGAGGTGGTGCTCGATCTGGTCGAGCTCGCCGTCGAGATCCAGGAAGAGGCGCGCGTAGTACAGCGAGCGGTTCTCGACCCGCCAGTCGTGGCGGGGGTCGCTCAGTACGCAGTGGTTGAGGGCCGCCAGGGCCTCGTCGCGCGGGGCGGCCAGCGCGTGCAGGGTGCCGTCGCCGCGGCCCCGCTGCAGCAGGCCGAGCAGCGTGCCGCTCGGCGCTATGACTGGATCGAACATGGAATTAGCCTCACATCAAGCTGTCGACGCAACCGGGATTCGTGCCTTGCCCTAGGCCGCGCAGCAACATGAGGGGTCGCCCGCCGTCTTCTGCTTGGTGCAGACCATCTTCCTGCCTCTCGTCGCGGCCCCCGCTGTAGGGACCCTGCCCCCGATGTAGGGGTTCGACGTCATGATGACCCAGCCATTTCGCCATCGCGACCACATTTACGGCGCCCCTCTCCGCGGGCTCTTCGGTGGATCCCCCGTAAACGCTTGGTGGACGCTCAGTTGGCCCCGAACAGGGCGAGCAGTTCCGTCTTGCCGAACATCCGGGCGGTGTCGACCGCGGAGGGCGTTCCGGCAAAAGGATCGGCTCCGCCGACGAGCAGCGCCTTGATCACGGCGTCCTCGCCCTTGAAGACGGCGCCCGCGAGCGGCGTCTGGCCGCGGTCGTTGGCCCGGTCGGCCTCGGCGCCACGGGCCAGCAGGACCGAGACCGCCCCGGCGTGCCCGTGGTAGGCGGCGAGCATCACGAGGGAGTCGCCGCGGTCGTTGGTGAGGTTCGCGGGCACCCCGGCGTCGACGTACGCGGCGAGCGCGTCGGCGTCCCCCTGACGGGCCAGCTGGAAGACCTTGGCCGCCAGGTCGACCACCTCGGGATCCAGATCCTCACTCATCGGAAAACTCCTTAGGGGCAACGGAACAGACCCGCACGGCGACAGAGCCGTACGAGTGAATCGACAGGGTACTGCCCGGCGGGCGACATGACGGGGTGCGTCGGCGGCAAAGATCACCGCGCGTGACGGGTTCGCGCCCCCGACGGCCGCACAGTGTCCCGCCCCGAGCGGCTTTTCATATCCGCCACTCCAGTGAAATTGCCAGAGTTTCACCCATTTGCACCTTTTATCGCATAGATACTTCCTGTGAGCCTGGAAGAACTCATGGTGACCGTCCCCATCGACCAGGAGAACCCAAATGATCCTGTCCATCTCAGGCGTGGTGCTGCTCGGAATCATCTGCTTCCTCTTCTTCAAGAAAGACGGACTCAAGGCTTCGCACGCGCTCGTGTGCTCGCTCTTCGGCTTCTATCTCGCGGGTACCGCCATCGCCCCGAGCATCACGGCCGGAGGCGCGAGCCTCGCCAGCCTGCTGGGCGGGATCAAGTTCTGACCTCCCGCTGTCCTCCGTACGACGGCAGACATCACGGCAGACACCTCAGCGGACACAACTCCAGGAGAACGACGTGGCCCGGCGACCGCTCCCCCGCATCCTGAGCAGCAGCAGCGCATCCATCGTTCGCAGCCGCGAGATCGCGCGCACGGCCGCCGACAGTGCCACCGACGTCCTCCATCCGCTCATCACGATCAGCCGCGGCCTGCGGCTGATCATCGCCGCCCTGCGCGGCAAATGGGCCGCCACTCCCAAGGAACGGCGTAGTCCCGCGCTGTTCCTCACGGCGGCCGTGGTCCTGGTCGTCGCGCTCATCCCGTACGGGCCGCTCCTGGCCCTGATCACGGTGATGGGCGCGGCGGGCTGGAAGGGCCGCGAGAAGCCGGTCGTCAAGACCGGCCCCGACGACACGGAGCTCGCCCGCCTCCAGGCCCTGTACGAAGCGCTCGTGCCCTACTTCTCCGTGCCGGAGGACCCGAACCCGCTCTTCGCGCACGGCGGCGAATGGGACAGGGCCTTCAGCGAATTCGCCTTCGACGACGACGGCCGGATCACCCGGCTCCGGGTGCGTTATCCGGCGTACTTCACGGACGGCGAGGCCGACGCGCGCGCCCGCATCGAACAGCTGCTGCACGCCAAGTCCGGCCGCGGCCGCGAGTACCACTTCGCCTGGGACCAGGAGGGCAACCAGCTCGACCTGAGCGTCCTGGGCGCGCTGCCCACCTCGATCGCCGCCCAGCGCTTCGTGACCTCCCCCGGCGAGACCGTCCTCGGCTTCACCGACGCCGACGCCGTGCAGCGCAGGGTCCCGGTGATTGCGGGCGAGGAGAGCCAGGACGCCCCGCCGGTGATCTGGCGCACGGGGCCCCGCTCCACCGAACCCCACCTCCTGGTGGCAGGCCGGCCCGGCGCGGGCACCACGACCCTGCTCCGCTCCATCGCGCTCCAGGCCCTCAAGGACGGCGACCTGCTGATCGTGGAGGGCAGCGGGACCGGTGAGTACGCCTGCTTGACCGGGCGTCCGGGCGTGCTGGCCGTGGAGTGCGGGCTCGCCGGGGCGCTGGCCACCCTGGAATGGGCCTCGCACGAGACCGAGCGCCGGCTGATCTCGGCGAACCGCGCCCGCCAGGCGGGCCACCCGGCCCCCGAGGACACCAGGCGCCCGCTGTGGATCCTGCTCGACCGCCCCAGCGTGCTCGCCGACCTGGCCGCCGCCGACGGCCGCACCGACCCGCAGCACCTGCTCCAGGTCCCGCTGCGGCACGGGCGGTCCGCCGGGGTGACGGTCGTGGTGGCAGAGCAGTTCGACACCCTGGACGACCTGTCCGAGCCCGTACGCTCCCACACCCGGGCCCGCGTGGTCCTCGGCCCGGCCTCACGCGACCAGGTCGCGTCGGTGCTCGGCGTCCCCCCGCACACCACGCCGACCCCCGACGCCCCGCCGGGCCGCGGCTATGCCCGCCTCGGCACCGGGCCCGTCCTGCGCCTCCAGGTCCCGGCGACTCCCGACCCGTACGACGAGGCGACGACGGAGGCCCACCGCCAGGCCGTCCTCGACCTTCTCCCGGCCCGCGACGAGCCGGTGGAGGCCAGGCTCATGGAGAAGCAGACGAACGGCGGGGAAGCCACCCTCACCGGGACGGTCCCGCCGGAGGCGGCCGCGCCCGACAGGGCCCGTGCGGGCGCGGCGCCCGTGGAGGCCGTCCCGGCCGAGGGGTGAGGGGTAAGGGGGCGAGGGGCGAGGGGGTGGCCGGTCAGGCCACGAACGTGCGCGGCTGCTCCGCGCCCCCCGAGCCGCCACCCGTCTCCACCAGCCGAGCCGCCGCCGCCAGCCGCGCGGCGGCCTCGTCGGCGACCGGGCCGCTCACCGTGAACGGCAGCCGTACATACCCCTCGAAGGCGCCGTCGACCCCGAAGCGGGGCCCGGAGGGCACCCGCACCCCGACCCGTTCACCGACCTCGGCCAGGCGGGATCCCGAAAGACCGCCCGTACGGACCCACAGTGTGAGACCGCCGCGCGGCACGTCGAACTCCCAGTCGGGCAGCTCCCGGCGCACCGCAGTGACCAGGGCGTCGCGGTTCTCCCGGGCCTGGACGCGGCGGAGCTCCACTGCCTGCTCCCAACCACCCGTCTCCATCAGCCAGTTGACGGCAAGCTGCTCAAGCACCGGAGTACCCAGATCGGCGTACGCGCGGGCGGCCACGAGGGAGCGGATGATGTCGGGAGCGGCCCGCACCCAGCCGATGCGCATGCCCGCCCAGAACGCCTTGCTCGCCGAACCGACGGTCAGCACCGTGGCACCCGCCGGGTCGAAGGCACAGACCGGGCGCGGCATGTCGAGGTCCTGGTCGAGCCACAGCTCACTCATCGTCTCGTCGACGACGAGCACGGTGCCGGCCGAGCGGGCGGCGTCGACGAGCCGGCGCCGCTGGTCCTCGTCGGCGAGCGCGCCGGTGGGGTTGTGGAAGTCGGCGACGACATAGGCGAGCCGGGGCGCGGCATCCCTGAGCACCTGGCGCCAGCGCGGCAGGTCCCAGCCGGTCAGCCCCTCGGCCATGGCGATCGGCACGAGCCGGGCGCCCGCCTCGCGCATGAGCTGAAGGATGTTGGCGTACGACGGTGACTCGACGGCAATGCGTTCACCCCGGCCGGCGAAGAGGTGACAGATGGCGTCCATCGCCCCCATGGCACCCGTCGTGACCATGATCTGTTCGGGCATCGTCGGGATGCCGCGCGCGGTGTAGCGCTCGGCGAGCATCCGGCGCAGCGCCGGCAGGCCCGCCGGATAGTCGCCGTGCGTGTGGGCGTACGGAGGCAGCTCTTCCAGGGCGCCCTGCACCCCCCGGGTCAGCCACGGTTCGGGAGCGGGCAGGGCCGCGCAGCCCAGGTCGATCATCGAGCCGAGCGACTCGGGCGGGAGTGGTTCGAGCCCCCGGCCCGGCAGCGGGTGCCCCGCGGGAACGGCGGTCCAGCTGCCGGCGCCGCGCCGCGATTCGAGGAATCCCTCGCCGCGCAGCGCCTCGTAGGCGGCGGCGACGGTGGTGCGGCTCACCGACAGGGCGAGGGCCAGTTCCCGCTCGGCGGGCAGCCGGGCGGCGGCCGGGACACGCCCTTCGAGCACCAGCAGCCGGATCCCGTCGGCAAGCGCCCGGTAGGCGGGCGGCTTGCGCAGCCCGGCGCCGACCGGGCGCGGCTGCTGCGCCTTGAGCTGGCGGGCGAGCTGGGCAGGCCCGATCGCCGAGGTCCACTGCGCCATGAAGTCAGTCCACCTTCCCGGAATTGGCCATGGGACAGGTCCATTTTCCGGCCTCAGAGTGTCATGAGCCAGTCCACCACCATCACCCCGGGGGCGCCACCTTGTCCACGCACATCATCCAGAGGCTGCTGCGGCTGTACGTCGGTCTCGCTCTGTACGGCATCAGTTGCGGACTGATGGTGTGCGGCGGGCTCGGCCTCCAGCCGTGGGGCGTACTGAACCAGGGCATCGCCCGGCACACCGGTCTCTCCATCGGCACGGTGTCCATCATCGTCGGGGCCGCTGTGCTCCTGCTGTGGGTGCCCCTGCGGCAACGGCCCGGGCTCGGCACCGTCTCCAATGTGGTCGCGATCGGCGTCTTCATGGACGGCACCCTCGCCGTCGTGCCCGACGTGCGCGGTCTGCCCGCCCAGATCGCGCTGACCGTCGCCGCCGTCGTCTGCAACGGCGCGGCCACCGGCCTGTACATCTCGGCGCGCTTCGGGCCGGGCCCGCGCGACGGCCTGATGACCGGGCTGCACAAGGCCACGGGGCGCTCGATCCGGCTGGTGCGTACGTCACTTGAGACGGCCGTGGTGGCGACCGGGTTCCTGCTCGGCGGCTCACTCGGCGTGGGCACGGTCCTGTACGCGCTGGCGATCGGGCCGCTCGCCCAGTTCTTCCTGCGGATCTTCGCACTCCCGGACCGGGTCGCGTCCACGCCCTCGCTGCCGGGCGCCGCCGTCGAGGTAGCGCTCCCGGACCGGGGCGCGCCCTCACCCTCGCTGCCGGGCGCCGCCGTCGAGGTGCCCGCGCCGTCGCGCGCGATACTTCCGGGGTGACTCGCGTACGCCACCCCTATCTGAACCATCCCGCGCCGATCCCGTTCGCCCACCGGGGCGGCGCGGCGGACGGCATCGAGAACACCGCCGCCGCGTTCGCCCGGGCCGCCGCGGCCGGATACCGGTACTTCGAGACCGATGTGCACACCACCGCCGACGGGCGCCTCGTGGCCTTCCACGACGACACGCTCGACCGGGTCACCGACGCCCGCGGCCGGATCGCCGACCTGCCCTGGGCCGAGGTCGAGCGGGCGCGGGTCGCCGGCCGTGAGCCGCTGCCGCTCTTCGAGGACCTGCTGGACGCGTTCCCCGAGGCCCGCTGGAACGTCGACCTCAAGGCCGAGTCGGCGCTCGTCCCCCTCGTCGACCTGATCCGCAGGACCGGCGCGTGGGACCGGATCTGCGTCGGCTCGTTCTCGGAGGCCCGGGTCGCCAGGGCGCACCGGCTCGCGGGACCGCGCCTCGCCACGTCGTACGGCGTGCGGGGCGTGGCCGCGCTGCGACTGCGTTCGTACGGCCTCCCCGTACCGCTGCGCCCGGGCGCCGTCAGCGCCCAGGTCCCCGAGAGCCAGAGCGGCGTGCCCGTCGTGGACCGTCGCTTCGTGCGGACGGCGCACGCCCTTGGCCTGCAGGTCCACGTGTGGACGATCAACGATCCCGCGCGGATGAGGGCGCTGCTCGACCTTGGCGTGGATGGCATCATGACCGATCATCTGGAGACACTGCGCACGGTACTGACCGACCGGGGAGCCTGGCACTGACCCCCGGCGGCCACCGCTCGCGTACGAACACGAGCGAGGGGGCGCGGGTTGAACGCGGAATCCATGGGCGAGGTGGACCGGGCGGATCCGGTGGACGGCGGGGCCGACCCGCTGGTCCGGGCGGACCGGACAGGCCGCGCGGACCCGGCGGACCGGACAGGCCGCGCGGACCCGGCGGACCGGACGGGCCGCGCGGACCCGGCGGACCGGGTGGAGGGCCCTCCGGCCGGCGCGGCCGAACGCAAGCGGGAGCAACGCGGCTGGTATTTCTACGACTTCGCGTGCTCGGTGTACTCGACGAGTGTGCTCACGGTGTTCCTCGGCCCCTATCTGACGTCGATCGCCAAATCGGCGGCGGACGCCGACGGGTTCGTGCATCCTCTCGGCGTCCCGGTGCGGGCGGGCTCCCTCTTCGCGTACGCGGTGTCCGCCTCGGTGATCTTCGCGGTGATCCTCATGCCGATCGTGGGCGCCGCGGCGGACCGCAGCGGCCGCAAGAAGCCACTCCTGGCGGCGGCCGCCTACACCGGCGCGGCCGCCACGGCCGGGATGTTCTTCCTGGACGGCCAGCGCTATCTGCTCGGGGCGGTGCTCCTGATCGTCGCGAACGCGTCGCTCTCGGTCTCGATGGTCCTCTACAACGCCTATCTGCCGCAGATCGCCGGCCCCGAGGAGCGCGACCAGGTCTCCTCGCGGGGCTGGGCCTTCGGTTACACCTCGGGCGCCGGCGTGCTCGTCCTCAACCTCGTCCTCTACTCGGGGCACGACAGCTTCGGGGTGTCGGAGTCGACCGCGGTACGGATCTGCCTGGCGTCGGCGGGGGTCTGGTGGGGCGCGTTCACGCTGGTGCCGCTGCGGCGGCTGCGCGACCGCAAGGTGGCGGTGTCGGCGGCCGAGGGCAGGGTCGGGGCGGGCTGGCGGCAGTTGATCTCGACGCTGCGGGACATGCGGGCCAGACCGCTGACCCTCGCCTTCCTCCTGGCGTACCTCATCTACAACGACGGCGTGCAGACGGTGATCTCACAGGCCTCGATCTACGGGTCCGAGGAGCTCGGCCTGGACCAGAACACCCTCATCGTGGCCGTACTCCTCGTGCAGATCCTGGCCGTGGCGGGCGCGCTGGGGATGGGGCGCCTGGCGCGGACCCACGGCGCCAAGCGGACCATCCTCGGCTCGCTCGCGGTCTGGGCGGCGATCTTGGGGATCGGCTTCTTCCTGCCGGCCCACCGGCCCGTCCTCTTCTTCGTCCTCGCGGCGGCGATCGGCACGGTGCTCGGCGGCAGCCAGGCCCTGTCGAGGTCGCTCTTCTCACACATGGTCCCCAGCGGCAAGGAGGCCGAATATTTCTCGGCCTACGAGATGAGCGACCGCGGGCTGAGCTGGCTGGGGCCATTGGTGTTCGGTCTCGCGTACCAGCTGACCGGGAGCTATCGGGATGCGATCATCTCGCTGGTGGTGTTCTTCGCGGTCGGATTCGTGCTGCTCGCCCGGGTGCCGGTGCGAGCCGCCGTGGCTGCCGCGGGGAACCCTGTTCCGGCGCGGATTTAGACGTTGAAGTGAAAGGCCGGTAGTGTACGCCTTTGGCCTGCCAGGCGGACCGTTACTGCGTGCTCGTACTGAGAAGACGCTGGGTGACATCTGCTGCCAGATGTGACAAACCGGTCACTGGTGGGTACAACAAGGGGCGGCACGACGGCGACGCATGACCCAGAACGGGAATCTTTACCGCCGACCGGACGTTGACCGGATGACGACGACAGTGACACCTGTCCTGTGGGCGACAAGCCCGGGAGGCACGATTCATGAGTGAGCGAGCTCTTCGCGGCACGCGCCTCGTGGTGACCAGCTACGAGACCGACCGCGGCATCGATCTGGCCCCGCGCCAGGCCGTGGAGTACGCATGCGAGAAGGGACATCGCTTTGAGATGCCCTTCTCGGTGGAGGCGGAGATTCCGCCGGAGTGGGAGTGCAAGGTCTGCGGGGCCCCCGCACTCCTGGTGGACGGCGACGGCCCTGAAGAGAAGAAGGGCAAGCCTGCGCGTACGCACTGGGACATGCTCATGGAGCGGCGCACCCGCGAGGAGCTGGAGGAGGTTCTGGCCGAAAGGCTGGAGGTCCTTCGTTCCGGCACCATGAACATTGCCGTGCATCCGCGCGACAGCCGCAAGTCCGCCTGATCGCGCAGTTCGGCGATACAGCACATCAACAGCTGAGGGCCGGTCACACCACCTGGTGTGACCGGCCCTCAGCTGTGTTCGGGACCAGCTGTGTTCGGGACCAGCTGTGTTCGGGACCAGCTGTGTCCTGGACGGCCGCGTCGCTCATGCCGGGCACGGGGCGTCGAGGGCGCGGCCGGGGGCTGGATGCCCTCGGCATGTGGGGCGCGAGGCCCGGAGCTCAGCGCGTCAGTGGCGGGCGCGGGCCGAGGTCGTCGTACGGCGGGTAGGAGGCCGAGGCGTCGTTCCTGACGACCTCGCCCTGGACGACCTTGCCGTCGGGACGGCGGATACGGGCCTGCTGGAAGGCGTCGCCGAGGCCTCCGGCGCGCATGCGCTTGTCCAGCGAGCGCTCGGCGAAGCGGGCCACGGACTTCCGTACCGGCGGAAGCAGGAGGAGCAGCCCCACCGCGTCGGAGACGAACCCCGGAATGATCAGGAGCAGCCCGGCCAGCATGGTCAGGGCGTTGCCCTCGCTGCCGGACTTCGCGGCGGGGGCGGCGCCGCCCGACTGCTGCTGCCTGACCGTCTCGGTGAGGTTGCGAAAGGCCCGGCGCCCGGCCCGTTTGATGACGTAGCCGCCGAGCAGCAGGCCACCGATGATCAGCAGCAGCACCGTGAGCCCGTTGGTGGCCCCGGCCACCACGGTGAGCAGCCAGATCTCCAGGACCAGCCAGGCGGCGATCCCCAGGGGTACGAAGGTGCGTGCGCGCGAGCGCTTGGGAACTGTCGGAGGCGGAGTGCCGGTCGTCATGCTCCCAGTGTGCCTGGGAGCCGATCCGGATGGCGTAAGGAGAGGATCAGTACGCCCTGGTCATGGGGCCGCCTTCGGCCGACCGGCGGCCCCGGCTCACGAGGGCGTCCCGGCCGGCCGTCGGCCGAAGGCGGCCGGCGAGCGCCGGTGGCAGCCGGTACGGCAGGCCGTGCCGGCCCGCGCGGCCACGGCTCAGGAGGGCTTGCGGCCCAGGAGCTTGTTGGCGCGTGCGCCGACTCCCCAGGCGGTGACCCGCCACAGCGCCTCGACCAGGATGTCGTTGCTCATCTTGGAGTCGCCGCGCTCGCGCTCGACGAACGTGATGGGCACCTCGACCACATGGAATCCGGCGCCGACCGCCCGGCGGGCGAGGTCGACCTGGAAGCAGTACCCGGCGGAGGCGACCTCGTCGAGACCGAGGCCTTCAAGCGTCTCCCGGCGGAAGGCGCGGTAGCCGCCGGTGACGTCACGGATGGGGACGCCGAGCAGCAGACGGGAGTAGGTGGAGCCGCCGCGCGAGATGTACTCGCGGTACTTGGGCCAGTTCACGATCCGGCCGCCCGGCACCCAGCGCGAGCCGAGCACCAGGTCGGCGCCCTTGAGGGCGGTGAGCAGCCGGGGCAGTTCCTCGGGCTGGTGGGAGCCGTCCGCGTCCATTTCGACCAGGACGCCGTAGTCGTGCTCGATGCCCCAGCGGAAGCCGGCCAGGTAGGCGGCGCCGAGGCCTTCCTTGCCCTGGCGGTGCAGCACGTGCACCTGATCGTCCTGCGCGGCGAGCTCGTCCGCGAACTTGCCCGTGCCGTCGGGGCTGTTGTCGTCGGCGACCAGAACGTGGGCCTCGGGGACCGCCGCCCTGACGCGGGCGACGATCGGCTTGATGTTCTCCGCCTCGTTGTAGGTCGGAATGATCACCAAGGCTCTGCCCAGCGGGCCGTACCGCCTCTGACCGCCGTCGTTCACTGCTGCCCCTTATTGTCCGTACGCAAGGGTCCACCATAGCGAGCGGTCGCGATCGGGCCGTACCGCGAGGGTGGGTGGTGCCGGATGCGCCCGGATGGCAGTGGGGATCCGCCGGAATGCCGGGAGTGCGCAGCACGGTTCGGTACCGGGGCCCGGCGCCCTTCGGGCCGACCTGGGGCCCGCTGGCTGCGGGTCGACCGAGAGCCGTTGTCTACTGAGCGTCCGGGCCCCACCCGGGTCGCACCGTCCCGCGAGCCCGCAGGGGGCAGGGGGGACACCCTTCCGGCTGAAACCTTCCCTCGCCCCCGAGGCGCGGGCGCTGAACCTGGCTGCCAGTGGTGGTGCGCCGGTGCGACACACCACCCCATGACCCAGCGGCGTTCGACGACTGCGTGGAGGTTCAACCGGTCGGACGTCCTGTGGTGGACTCGGCCGAACCTACCGGCCCCTGGGCGCTTCCTGTCAACAGCCCATTGAGCTGCGACGTTTTTTCAAATCACCAGGTCAGCGCCGAAGATCCGCAGGTCGTGGCGATGCCGTGACGGCTGCCCGCCGATGGGACGAAATGTCCCCATGTCACTCGTTCGGACGCGCGAATACCGTTCGTCCGAACACCACCGTGCGCAGGCACACCGGCAGCTCGGCTCCCGGCGTGAGGTCGGGCAGGCCCGGGGTGCCCGAGCGCGGGTCGGTGGACCAGCGGGCGACCCGGTCGTCGGGCGCCTGGACCACGAGGTCGGCGGCCCGCCACACGGCGTAGTCGGCCGGGGCCCCGGGGACCAGGATCCCCGCGTCGTCGCGCCCGAGCGCGCGCCAGCCGCCCCGGGTGTGGGCGGTGAAGGCGGCACGGGCCGAGACCCGGTGCTCAAGGGTGCGGTGGAACGCCGCCGCACGGACGGTCTCCCACGGGCCGAGCGGGGTCACCGGTGCGTCGGAGCCGAACGCCAGCGGCACCCCGGCCCGCAGCAGGGCCGCGTACGGGTTGAGGGTGCGGGCCCGCTCGACGCCGAGCCGTTCGGCGTACATGCCCTGCTCGCCGCCCCACAGCGCGTCGAAGGCGGGCTGCACGGCGGCGGTGAGGCCGAACTCGGCGAGGGCGGCGATGGTGGCGGGGGTCAGCATCTCGGCGTGCTCGACGCGGTGCCTTGCGGCCCGGACGCGGGCGAGCCCCACCCGCTCGGCGGCGGCCCTGACCCCGTCGACGACGGCGCTGACGGCGGCGTCGCCGATGGCGTGGAAGCCCGCCTGGATCCCGGCCTCGGTGCACGCGGCCACATGGGCGGCCACGTCGTCGGCGTCGAGGTGGCCGGTGCCGGTGCCCGGGGCGTCGGCGTAGGGGGCGTGCAGGCAGGCGGTGTGCGAGCCGAGCGAGCCGTCCACGAAGAGGTCACCGGCCGCGCCGACCGCACCGAGTTCGCGGATGCGATCGGCGTCCTTGGCGCCTTCGACGCGTTCGGCCCAGTACCCGAAGACCCGCGGCCCCGCCCCGTGGCGAGCCAGCGCGAGCAGCGAGGTGAAGTCGTCCTCGTCGGAGATGTCGGGGCCGCCGCATTCATGGAGGGAGCCGATGCCGAGCGAGGCGGCCCGCTCAAGCGCCGCGCGCTGGGCCTCGGTGCGCTGGCGCGCGGTGATCGCGCCGTGCGCGGCCGCCCGCACCGCGTGGTGAGCGGCGCCGTCCAGCGGCTCGCCGTCGCGGTATCCGGCCAGGTCGCGTACGCCGGGAACCAGGTCGAGCAGGGCGGTGGTCACGACCGCGGAGTGGACGTCGATGCGCGGCAGGTAGAGGGGGCGCCCCCCGGTGGCCGCGTCGAGCTCCGCACGCGAAGGGTGGCGCCGCTCGGGCCAGCGCGCCGCGTCCCAGCCCCCGCCGAGCAGCACCCGGTCGTCGGGGCGTGCCGCGGCGTGGGCGCGCACCGCCTCCAGTGCCTCGGCGAGCGTGCGGGCCGTCGACAGGTCGAGGCCGGTCAGAGCGAGGCCCGTGGCGGTGGTGTGCACATGTGCGTCGGTGAACGCGGGGGTGACGAGGGCGCCTTCGAGGTCGACGACCTCGTCGACACCACCGGCGAAGGCGTCCGCGGCGCCCTCCGAGCCGACCCAGGCGACGTGTCCGCGTTCGACGACCATCGCGGTGGCGAAGGGGTCGGCGGGGCTGTGGACGTCGCCGCCGCGCAGCAGGACGGTGCGGTGGGGGGTCTCTTCGGGTGCGGAACTCGCGGAACTCATGAAGGACAGCCTAGATATGCGGCGGCCGTGCCTCGTACGGGGTCGACAGGACGACGGTCGTACGGGTCGAGACGCCGGCCAGGGTGCGGATGCGGGTCAGCAGATGTTCAAGGGCCAGCGGGGACGCCACCCGGACCTTGAGGATGTAGTTCTCCTCCCCCGCCACGCTGTGGCAGGCCTCCAGCTCCGGCACGTCCGCCAGGCGCTCCGCGATGTCGTCGGGGGCGCTGGGGTCGAAGGGCTTGACCGAGATGAACGCGGTCAGCGGCAGGCCCACCGCCTCGGGGTCCACGACGGCGGCGTAGCCGCGGATGACCCCGCGCTGTTCGAGGCGGCGTACCCGCTGGTGCACCGCCGATGTGGACAGGCCGGTGGCCTTGCCCAGGTCGGTGTAGCTCATCCGCCCGTCCTTGACGAGCAGCTCCACGATCTGACGGTCCAGCTCCTCCATGGCGCTCAACCTATTGCCCCGGGTCGCCTCCGGCACAGTCGGGCGGCGCCGGAACGGGCATCTGCGGGCGGCATGTGACGAACACCACAGGTTTGGCGCGGGCCCGGCATGGATGGGGCGGTTACCGCCATGGCCTGGCGGGAAGTGCTTGCTTTGGTCGTGGCCATGGCGCAATGCCGGCCCACCCGAGGGGGAGTGTCCCAATGCAGAATCCCAAGCGCACCGGACGTACGGAACGCGAACGCGGCGAACCGGAGCCTGTCGATATCGCCGGACTCATCGACGACGACTCGCTCGACGCGTACGACACCTTCGAGATGTACCGGGTGCTCTGCCCGGACTGCGCCCAGCCGATCGCGCTGCTCGCCGACGAGGACGTCCTGCCCGAGCACGCGCTGTGCCCGAGCCCGTGGAATCCGTTCGTGCTGACCGTGTGCGCCGGGACCGGGCGCCACGCCGGGGACGCGCAGGCCGCCGACGCGTCGCTCGACGTCCAGGAGCAGGACACCGCGCTGCTGCTGACGCTCCCGCAGGAGCTCGACTGGCGCACCCAGCCCTTCTCGCACGTCGGCGGCCCGGGCTCGCGTCCGGTGCGCGTGCCGCAGATGCGCCGCGCGGCCTGAGCGCACGCGGTACGGACCGGACGCCACCGCGGACGTCATCGCGGGCGCGTCCGGCCGGCGACCGTTCAACTCCAGTACGTACCCCGCACCATGGCCGCCAGGCTCGCCCGGTGCAGGATCAGCGCGTCCGGGTCCCCGGGCGGTTCGGCCTCGCCGAAATACAGCTGGCGGTAGGCGATCCGCAGCATGACCACCGCGTGCCGCAGCGCCGCGTAGAGGGTGTGGAACTCCATGTGGCGCGGGGTGTGCCCGGTGAGCTCCGCGTAGCGCCGCTCGATGTCGTCGCGCCGCAGGAAGTCCGGGAGGCCGGGCAGGCCGAAGCTCACCGTGAGGTCCTGGAAGAAGCGGTGCAGGTAGACGGTCCAGCCGAGGTCGAGTTCGCGGGGGCCGCAGGCGGCCATCTCCCAGTCGAGGACGGCCGCGGGCTCGAATGCGTCGTAGATGATGTTCCCGATGCGGGCGTCGCCCCAGCAGAGCACCGAAGGGCCCTCGTCGTCGGGCCAGTGCGCGTCGAGCCAGTCGAAGGCCGCCTCGATGAGGGGTGAGCGCGGGGGCCCGTCAACCACCCATGCGTAGTACTCCCGTTGGGCCGCGACATGGCGGCTCAGCGCGGACCCGTTGCCGTTCGGCAGCAGGAACTCGGCCTTTCCGGGCGGGAATTGATCGTGGAGCCGCGCGATGACGCCGACGCTGGCGTCCTGGAGGCGGGCGCGCTCGGCGTCGTCGGCGGCGTGCAGCCAATTCCCCTCGTACGTATAGGGCATGACGTCCGGTGGTACGCGTCCCTCGGCCCGGTCCATCACGAAGAACGGCGCCCCGAGCGGCGCGGGGTCCTCTTCGAGCCAGCGCACCCGTGGCACGGGCACGTCGGTGTGTTCGGCGACCAGCCGCATCACGCGGTGCTGACGGGCCATGTCGTACACGGGGAAGACGGTGTATGCGGCCGGGTCGGCGGCGAGCCGCAGGGCGCAGGCGCGTACGGGGGTGTCAGGGTGCTCGATGTCGAAGAGCAGGGTCTCGCTGGACATGCCGTTGGAGGACGGCACCCGGATGCCGGTGACGCGGGCGCCGGGCAGCCGGACGTCGAGCCAGGCGGCGAGACGGCGCCCGACCTCCTCGGGGTCACGGGTGGAGGTGCGGGGGCGGGGCGCGGTGGCCAAGGCGATGCTCCCTTCACGACGGACGGGCGGCTGGGTCAGCGGGCGACGGAGGTGTGATCGGCGAACCCGCTGGGGTCGTGGCGGCCGAAGCTGCCGTGCTCGAAGATCCCGTAACCGGTCCGGCCGTCCAGCGTGAAGCGCGCGGCGTGGTCGGTGACGCCGTAGGCCGCCATGCGGTGGGCGGACGGGTCGGACAGGTCGTAGACCTGGCGGTCGGTCCAGCCCCGGCCCTGCCAGGTGCCGTGCTGCCAGCCGTCGGACGGCGGATAGCCGGCGCCGACGGCGAGGGGCGAGGAGGCGAGGATGTCGACGCCGAGTTCGAGGGGTTTGCGGGACTGGTCGGTGAGGTGGATGACCGCGCGCTCGGGGTGGCGGGTGCCGGGGCGGTAGGTGATGTCGGCCTGGGGCCAGCCGAGTTGGGCGTCGCGGTGGCCCTCGCGCACGAGTACGGCCTCGTTGAGGCTGCGGTAGCCGTCGGCGTCCTCCTGGGCGATGACCATGACGAACCGGTCGTCGAACCTGGCCGGCACCCAGAGCCAGTGGAAGCCATCGGGCCGGTACTCGTCGCCCCGCCCGGCCTCCTCGCCGGGGATGGGCCGCACCCCCCAACTGCGGTCGCGTGTCCCGGTCCACTCCCCCGCGGTGACCGGAATCTCCTCGCCGCCGACGCGGATCAGGCCGGTGCAGTGCCCGGCCTGCACGAACCGCCGCCCCTCAAGGGTCAGCCGGTCCCCCTTGCGCTGCACATGGTGCGGCTCCCAGAGCGCGGGAAAGTCCGCGTTCCAGACGACGTCGTACGCAAGTGAACTCGGGTCGTCCGGATCGGGAGCGCAGTGCAGGGAGAGGCGGCGCAGCGGGGTGTCGACGGTGATCGTCAGGGGGCCGACGCTCAGGTTCATCCGGTCGTCCGTGAGGGCGTCGGAGGCACGGACGGCGTGCAGGCGGTCGCCGACGCGGAGGGTGGCGTACGCGTCGATCACCCCGGTGTTGGGGTAGACCCCGAGCCCCGCGATGAGCAGGGCTCGGCCCTGGTGGTCGAAGACGTGGAAGATGCAGCGGTCGTAGGCGTTGCGGTCGCCGGTCGCGACGTGGGCCATGGAGAGGGGGACCTGGTGGACGGGGTACTCGTCGAGGGGGATGGGGCGGTTGTTGGACATGGACAACCTCCGGTCCGGCGCGGGGATCTGACGGTACGTCAGCCATCTTCCCGAGGCCATACCCCGGCCCCCTCATGCACCAGGGTGAGCCGAACCCCCTGGGGCTCCGCCCCAGACCCCGTTCGCGCCTGAAGGGCGCTCGTCCTCGATCGCCGGACGGGCTGAAGATGCCGATGCAGGCCGGCACCGGGCAGTCCCCGGACAGGGTGAGGGGGCGCACCCCGGGCGGCCTACAGGGGCGCGAGGAACCAAGACACCCGCCCACAAACCACCGGGGCGGGCTGGGGATGTCCACGCCGACCGGGACCGAGTAGCCCCCAATCGCCGGACAGACTGGGGTAGGGACACCCCTGCCGGCCGGCCCCAAGTAGTCAGGGGCGCGGGGAACTGCGCGACCAGCCACACGCGGCCCGCACCCTCAAACCCAACCCCAGTTCCCACCCCGAACCCCGAGCACACCGGAAAGACAGGGGCGCGGGGGCCACCCCGTACGCACTCCCGAATCCCCACACCGGTGACCGCCCCGCCACACCCCGCGTTGCCCAACCATGAGCTTGCTTTATTCGAGCGCCTCCGGCCGCGGCCGGCGCCGCCGTGTGGCCCCGTTCGAACCCGGCCCCGTACACCGGCCGACGGCCACCGAATCGGTTCTGCGGTCCGTGGATCCGCCCATCTACCAGTCCCTGCTGCGGCATTGGGCGAGCACGGGGCGGACCCTGCCGGGGCGCCGCGACCAGGAGTGGGCCCGGATCGTGGCGGCCCCGGTGTGGCCCGGGCGCGGGCCGACGGGGGTCAGCGGGTCTCAGGACCCGCGAGGTGACGCGCGATGACCATCCGCTGGATCTGGTTCGTGCCCTCCACGATCTGGAGCACCTTCGCCTCGCGCATGAAACGCTCGACCGGGAAGTCGGCCGTGTAGCCGTACCCGCCGAGTACCTGCACCGCGTCCGTGGTCACCCGCATCGCCGCGTCCGTGCAGAACAGCTTGGCCATCGCTGCCTGGCGGGAGAAGGGGCGCCCGGCGTCGCGGAGCCTGGCCGCGGCCAGGTACAGCGCGCGCCCCGCCTCGATCTGGGTCGCCATGTCCGCCAGCATGAAGCGCAGGCCCTGGAAGTCGGCGATGGGCCGGCCGAACTGCTGCCGCCCGGTCGCATACGCGACGGCCTCGTCGAGCGCGGCCTGGGCGACGCCGATCGCGCAGGCGGCGATGCCGAGCCGGCCGGAGTCGAGCGCGGAGAGCGCGATCGCGAAACCCTGGCCCTCTTCGCCGATGCGGCGGGCGTCGGAGACACGTACGCCGTCGAAGTGGAGCTGGGCGGTGGGCGAGCCCTTCATGCCCATCTTCTTCTCGGGCACGGCGGGCGAAAGACCCGCGGCGTCGCCGGGGACGAGGAAGGCCGAGATGCCACGGGCGCCCTCGCCGCCCGTGCGGGCCAGCACGGTGTAGAAGTCGGCGATCCCGCCGTGGGTGATCCAGGCCTTGGTGCCGGTGATGACCCAGTCCGAGCCGTCCCGCACCGCCTTGGTGCGCAGCGAGGCGGCGTCGGAGCCGGAAGCCGGCTCCGAGAGGCAGTACGCGCCGAGCAGGCCGCCGCCGAGCATGGCGGGCAGGTGCTCGCTCTGCTGCTCCTTGGTGCCGTAGCCGGCGAGGGCGTGGCAGGCCAGCGAGTGGACGCTCACACCGAGGCCGACCGTGAGTCGGGCAGAGGCGAGCTCTTCCAGTACCTGGAGGTAGACCTCGTAGGGCTGGTCGCCCCCGCCGAACTCGGCGTCGTACGGAAGGCCGAGCAGTCCTGATGCGGAGAGCAGGGTGAAGATCTCGCGCGGGAAATGGCCGGCATCCTCCTGCGCGGCGGCCTGCGGCGCGATCTCCCGCTGGACGATGTCGCGCACCAGCGTGACAAGGTCCCGGGCCTCTTCGGTGGGCAGCTGTCGTTCCACCGGCTGCGGGGCACGGTCGGGCATGGCGCGCTCTCCTCCCTGTCGGGCGCTACGGCGGACGCACGCGCAGGGTGTGGCGGCGCCGCCGGTGACTCTGCTCTACGGCCGTTACCTTCCCTTCCGGGTCACAGAAGTAGCAGGCGGGCGGCCGTGGCGCTGTGAGTATGCCCGATCGGACGCGTCGCGTCACTGGCTCCAAGATCACGATTTCCCCCGGGCCGCGCGCCGGGCGGCGTCCCGGAATTGGTCACTCCGGAGTTGGTCCGCACCATTGACCGCACTGGTCTAGTCCTTCTAGCGTTCCCTTCAACGACTTAGTGCGTTCATGTCAAAGCAGTCGTGCCCACTCCACTCTCCCCTCCCCACGAGGAGATCGCGATGCTCGGACCCCGTCCCCCACACCCCCGCCTCAGGACCCTCGTCGTCGCCGCGTGCACCGCCGCGCTCGGCGTCACCCTGCTCACCGGCGCCGGCAGCGCCGCCGCCTCCCCCGAGAAAGCGCCGGACGCCCCGCAGGCCCGCCAGGCCGCCGCGGCCGGCTCCAAGGTGGTCGGGTATTTCACCGACTGGGGCGTCTACCAGCGCAATTACCACGTCAAGAACATCGAGACCTCGGGCTCGGCCGCCAGACTGACCCACATCAACTACGCGTTCGGCAACGTCACCGGCGGCAAGTGCGCCATCGGCGACGCGTACGCCGACTACCAGAAGACCTATGACGCCGCCTCCAGCGTCGACGGCACCGCCGACACCTGGGACCAGCCGGTCGCGGGCAGCATCAACCAGCTCCGCGAGCTCAAGAAGAAGCATCCGGGGCTCAAGGTGCTCTGGTCGTTCGGCGGTTGGACCTGGTCGGGCGGTTTCGCCGAGGCGGCCAAGAACCCGGCCGCGTTCGCCTCCTCCTGCTACAACCTGGTCGAGGACCCGCGCTGGGCGGATGTCTTCGACGGCATCGACATCGACTGGGAGTACCCCAACGCCTGCGGTCTGTCCTGCGACACCAGCGGGCGCGAGGCCTTCAAGAACCTTCTGGCGGCGCTCCGTTCGAAGTTCACAGGCTCCCGCCTGGTCACGGCCGCCATCAGCGCCGACGGATCGTCCGGCGGCAAACTCGACGCCACCGACTACGCGGGCGCGGCCCAGTACGTCGACTGGTACAACCCGATGACGTACGACTTCTTCGGCGCGTGGGCCGCCAAGGGCCCGACCGCCCCGCACTCCCCGCTGACCTCCTACAACGGCATCCCCACACAGGGCTTCACCACCGACGCGGCCATCCAGAAGCTGAAGGGGCTCGGCGTCCCGCCGGGCAAGCTCCTGCTCGGCATCGGGTTCTACGGGCGCGGCTGGACCGGCGTGACGCAGAAGACCCCCGGGGGCGCCGCGACAGGGCCCGCGGCCGGCACCTACGAGCAGGGCATCGAGGACTACAAGGTGCTCAAGACCAAGTGCCCGGCCAACGGCACGGTCGCGGGCACGGCGTACGCCTCCTGCGGCACGGACTGGTGGAGCTACGACACTCCCGCCACCATCGCCGGGAAGATGACCTACAAGAACAACCAGGCGCTCGGCGGGACCTTCGTGTGGGAGCTGAGCGGCGACACCAGCAACGGTGAGCTCATCAAGTCCATTCACTAGCACGGGAGTCGAGGGGGCGGGCGGCCGCGGCCACCCGCCCCCTCGGCGCGTCTAGGACGGTTCGGGCGAGGGACAGGACGGCTCGAACTCCTCGATGGTGTCCAGGGTGCGCCGCAGCGTCCGCACCAGCAGGTCGCGCACCGTGTCGCGCGGCGGCTCCAGGGTGGCAAGCCAGTCGAGGGTGACGCTCTCCACGCCGCCCATCCAGCCGAGCAGCGCAAGCCGGGCGAGCGCCGGTATGGTCCGGGTGCCGTACGCGCCTTCGGCGATGGTGGCGATCAGCTCCTCGCGCACCGCGTCCCGGATGGCCTGCACCTGGGTGTCGAAACCGACGCCGCCGGTGACGATCGTGCGGTACGCCGCCTGATGATGCTCGGCGTACCGGAGGTAGCCGTCCACCGTGCGCTGCGCCCGTTCGGCGCGCGGCAGGTCGGTGTCGCTCCCCGCGCGCGACACCAGGTCGGCGACCGAGTCCTCGACGATGGCCAGGTAGTAGCCCCGTTTGGACTTGAAGTAGTAGTAGATCAGGCCCTTGGCCACCCCCGCCTGCTTGGCGATGTCGTCCATCGAGAGTGCGTCGTACGAGGTGTCGGCGAACAACTTCCGCCCGGTCGCGATGAGTTCGGAGCGACGCGCCTGGGATCTCTCGGTCGTTCCGCCCTGTTGACTATTATTCAAATTCGGCCCTAGTCTCCAACTGCCGCAGGATGCCCGCAGTATGGCAGACCTGCTTGCGCACTCCCCCTGCACCGCCTCGTCGAAGGTTCGCCGGATCGTACGGGAGGTTCACGTGAGCGCAGCCGGACGGCCGTTGGCCGAAGGAAGAACAGCCTGGAGGAAGACGGCGGTCGTCGCCCTGCCGGCGGTCGTCGCGGTCGGGATCATGGCCCAGGTCATGGCCGAGGGCGCGCTCGCCGCGTCGTTCGCGGTCTCCGGAACGAGCTTCCAGGTCTCGTCGGGGAAGCTGACCAGTTCGGGGCTCTCCTCGTTCGTGGGGACCGACAAGTCCGTCGACGGGAAGGGCCACCCGGTGGCGCTGCTCGGCATCGGCGACGCCAGGCTCAGCGACATCTGCCAGTCCGCCGAGGTGGGTACCCCGCTGGGAACGGTCGTCTTCAAGCTGACGGCGGGCGGCGACGCGGGCGAGGTGACCGCGAGCAACCTGGTCATCGACGGCGAGGACCTGGTGGGTGACGCCCGCTTCGGCACGGCCGAGATCGGCCGGGACGCCTCAACCCTGGACGCCGTCAAGGGAGTTCATGGCGAGCCGGGCAAGTTCGGTCTCCAGGCCGGGGACATCGAGGTCGACGGAGTGAGGTCGCACGCCTGGTCGGCGACCGGCGGCGACTTCCGGCTGAAGGGGATGAGGGTCGATGTGAGCATCGGCGGCAAGAAGTGCTTCTGAGACGACTGAACCTGCTCAGGCTCCCCCGCCGCGGCGAGGCGGCCGCCGGTGCGGCCGGTGCCGCCAGTGCGGCCGGTGCGGGTGTGGCGGCCAGTGCCCCCGGTGGGGCCGGTGCGGCCGGTGTGCCCCGTGGGGTCGGTGCCACCGTTCTGTCCGATGCGGCCGAGGCCCCCCGTGCTGCGGGGCCCAGCGCGGATGTCGGGCCGCTCGCTGCGTTCGGGGTCGGCGTGCGGACCGGCCAGGGTGCGGGGCCCCGCAGCGGTAAGGGGGTGGGGCCCCGCACCGGCGGGCACGCCGGCACCCCTTGGGGCGCGCCCGTTCACCGCGCCGCGGGCGAGGGCCCGGGCCGGGTGCGGGCCGGGTGGCTGGACAAGCGGCTGCCGCTGCCCGAGGCACGGCGGGCACTGCGGGGCTGGCGGCGGACACGGCCGTTCTGGGCGGGGCTCTTCCTGGTCCTCGGCGGCGCCGAACTGCTCGCTGTGCCGCTGTCCCCGCTCACCATCCTGGTCAGCCTCGGGATCGGCGGGATCGCCGCGATCGGCATCGGTCTCGCGCTCGTCGTCGCCGGTCTTTTCCTCTGGTTCCTGCCGCACACCCGGCACTACGTTTCCCTCAACGCCCTGATCCTTTCGGTGCTCTCCTTCGCGGCCACCAACCTGGGCGGGTTCCTCGTCGGGATGGCGCTCGGCATCACGGGCAGCGCCATGGGGTTCGGCTGGACACCGAAGGAGGCGAACGCGGGACGCGTACGCGGCGCGCGCACCCAGCGCACCCAGCGCACGCTCGCCGCGGCCCTGCCGGTGGCCCTGCTGGCCACTCTCGGACCGCGGCCGGCGACGCAGGCGCCACAACCCGGCGTCGTCGTCGCGCCCGTGGTGGCGCCGACGGTCACCACCACCCGTTTCGCCCCCAACGGCTTCCTGTTCGCCGGGGTGACGACCGTGCCCACCGCGCACGGCCCCCTCAAGGTCATGGTCCTCAGGATGACATCGGCCTCGCTCACCTACTACCGGCTCGACACCCACGACGGACACGACGAACTCGCCCTGGGCGCACGCTCGTTGGACCTCAGCGGGAACGTGACGCTCTACCTCAGCAAGTTCAGCGGCTGCCTGGAGGGGCTGCTCTGCGTCACCTTCGATCCCAACACGCTCCCGGTTCCGCCGATCGTGCCGCCCTTCGTCTTCATGACCCGGGTGACGGCCGAACAGGCCCTGGTCACCTCGGACTCGATCGTCGCGAACGGACTGACCCTGGGGGCATCGTGATCAAGATGCGTCGTCAACAACCTGCTGCACTTCGTGACCTCGGGGACGTGCCTCGCACTGCTCGTGCTCGGGGGCGCCGTGATCGGCAGCCGGCGTGGTCCGGCCGGGCCGGGGCGCGGCCTCGCAACGCCTCGGGCCGCGCCGTACCGCCTCGTCCGGCTACAGCAGCCCCAGCTGCGTGACCAGCATGGCGACGACCACCACGAGGGTCCAGCCCAGGACGTGCTCAAGGATCTTGGGGCCGGTGTCCTTGGGGCCGCCGGTACGGGCGCGGAGCTCGGCCAGGGCGCGGGGGTCGTCGAGTGTGGTGGCAGGCAGGGTCATGGGTACTCACTCGGTCGTGTGGCGGTGCACGGTCCCCCCGGTGACCGTTCCACAGTGCCAGCGGACCGGGCCCCCGGGGTAGAGACGTTCATCACTGCCCCGCCGCGCGGTCCCCCCGCGCGGCGGACACCGACAGCCGTGCGGGCCTTGCGCCGCCCGGGCAGCGGGGCCACGGTCACGCGGCGATGACGCACACCGCCTGTGCCGGACACCACGTTCCGCGTCCCACCCAGTTCCGCGGCCCCACCTGGCCCCCCCGCGGGCGAGACTTCGGCGACGGCCGTCGTGTCCACCCGCCGTCGTCACACCACGCCCACCTCGGCCAACGCGTGCCGCTGCCCGGGGGTCGGGTCGGACGGCCAGTACAGGTAGCAGACGCCGCCCGACCCTGAGGACACCTTGCCGCTCGCGTTGTAGCGCTTGGTCCTCAGCCAGACGTTCTCGAACTCGCGCCTCAGGTAGACCCGGCGCACCGACGCGTCGTCGGGCGCCGGGGGGTCGTGGGCGATCACGTCGCCGTCCTCGGTGAAGCCGGTCACCGTCATCAGGTGGCCCGATGTGCCGTAGCCGGCGCCGGTCAGCTCGCTCGCGAGGAAGGACTGGGACGTTATGGCCGGGATGCCGGCGCGCACCAGCGTCTCCACGTCGTTCAGGGAGCGCAGCCGGGTCACCACCGCGCTCAGGTCCCGGTAGGTGGCGGCGTACGCGGCGTTGAAGGGCCAGTTGCCGCAGCCCGCGTACTGGTAGTCGTAGGTCCCCCTGGCCGCCTGGCAGACCTGCGGGTCGGTGTAGGACGGGTCGACCCAGGCGAGGTCGGCGGGGCTCGGCCGGCGCCCCCAGTGCTCGATGATCATCTGCGAGGAGGTGGGGCTGCACCAGGCCTCGCCGCCGTTGTCGTACTGGGGGTACTGGCCCTTGTGGATCTCCTGCGAATAGCTCGGCACGGTCAGCTCGCCCGCGAAGGCGGGGACCGAGGCGTCCACCGTGAACCGGTCGGGGATGTCGGAGGCCATGGCGCCCACCCGCCACACGGTCGGCGTGAGCCGGCTGCCGGGTGGGCGGTAGAGGGTGACGCGCAGCCGGTAGGCGGCCAGGCGCAGACCGGTGGCCGGGGCGTCGATGGCGAAGGTGTCCGTGGAGATGGAGCTCTTGCCGTCGCCCTGGCCGTCGACGGAGGTGCGCCGGATGTCGGCGTCGCCGTCGCCCGCCGTCCAGCGGCCCATGACGTACGCCGGGGTGGCGGTGCCGTCGGTGTAGGTGCCCAGCAGTTCGATCTGGAGCCAGGTTCCGGCGGGGGTGTGCGCGTTCCAGTGGGCGACCGCTTCGGTGGCGGGGACGCGGGTGATGTGCTGGGGGGAGGTCCAGCTCGCGTACTCCCAGGTGGCGCTTTTGCCGGTGTGCGGGTCGGTGTAGGCGGTGCTCCCGGCGGGCCGGGCGATGACGATGCCGGGGCGGTGGCCGGCTGTGGCGCGCACACCGTGCGCGGTGCCCGAGCGCCACTGCGCGTACGAGGTCCAGGCCTGGTTGTCCACGAGTTGCGGGCCCTGTCTCGGTCGGGACGCGCCGCCGGACGCGAGCGCAGGCGCACCGGAGGCGGTCACGGCGGCGCCGGCCGCGAGGGCGACGGCCGCGGCGAGGACGGTTCTGCGCGGGGTGGGGCTGGTCATGAAGAGGACCCCCAGTCGGTTACGTATGGGGTGGTGCGTGCACGACAGCGGGCCAACTATCTCGGGTCGGGGCGTCCTTCTGCCAGTGCTTCGGCACGCGTCACGCCGCCAATATCCGTCCCCCATTGGTCTCGACCACTGGCGTAACCTTGGCGGACGGAAATCCTCCGGTCCCGGACCCGGGGGCGGACCCCGAGGGCGGACCCCGGGGGCGCCGACCGCGACCGCGCCAGGGCCGGCACCCGAACCATACGAAACCACCCCGCACCGGCACGGACACCAGCACCAGCACCAGCACCAGCACCAGCACCAGCACCAGCACCAGGCAGGATGCCATGAACAGCACGCCGCACCCCGGTACCTCCGTGCAGCAACTGGCCGCTCTCGTCCAGGCGTTGCCGCCGTCCTGCGGGCCGGTACGGCTGGTCGCGGTGGACGGGCACGCGGGCTCGGGCAAGTCCACCTTCGCGGGGCGGCTCGCGCAGGCGCTGGGCGGGGCGCCGGTACTGCACCTGGACGACCTGGCAAGCCACGAGGAGTTCTTCGGCTGGACGGAGCGGCTGCGGGGCCAGGTGCTCGACCCCTTCGCGCGCGGCGAGACCGCCCGGTTCGAGCCGTACGACTGGCACCTGCGGCGCTTCACCGACCCGCGGCCGCTGCGGCCGGCGCCCGTGGTGCTGGTGGAGGGCGTCGGGGCCGGCCGCAGGGCGCTGCGGTCCTCGCTAACCCTGCTCGCCTGGATGGAGCTGGACGCGGAGACGTCCTGGGCGCGGGGCCGGCGCCGCGACGGGAGGGGGCTCTCCGCCTTCTGGGACGAGTGGACGGCGGCGGAGATGTGCCATTTCGCCGAAGATCCCTCACGTCCCTTCGCGGACGCCCTGGTACGCCAGGTACCGGAGGGGTACGAGTGGCGTGAGGGGCCGGAGTCGACGCATCGTGCGGCCCATTCGCTCACCCTGCGTAACGGCCTCACCCCGCCTCGCTGAACAGTCGCAAATCAGCCCACACAGTGCCTCAACTCCGCTTGACCCAGGGGCCATACAGGTCTTACGTTCTCATTGTGCGGCTTTCCGAAGTCGCCGCGGACGCGAAGCCCCCGGTTGTTCCCCCGTGATCGGGGGCTTCGTTCTGTCCCTTCCGCCCCTTCTGGGCCACCGAGCAGCGCCTTTCGCTCACCCTCGGTCACCGCCAATGCCCCCTTCGCGCCCCCTACGGCCGCAGGCCCCCCGCGGGTACGATGCCCTCGGTGCGGTCAACTCCCGTCAATTCCCATGGGCGAATTGGCGGTTCAGCACGGGGCACGGTGTGGGGGACGTGATGGACTTCGGCACTACGGGCGCGCACGCCCCGGCCGATCTCGCCTGGCTGCGCGGCGTGGATGCGTACACCATGGGCGCGTATCCGCAGGCCGAGGAGGAGTTCCGCACGGCTGTGCGGCTCGACCCCTCGATGGCGGACGGCTGGCTCGGGCTGCACGCCCTGCGCGTGGACACGACGACGGCGCTGCTGCGCATGTATCGCCACCGCGAACGGTTCGGCGAACAGCGGTCGAGCCACCACCGGACCCTCAACTCCTGGTACTGGCTCGGCTGGTGGGTCCAGCCGGTCCTGGAAAGCCCGCGCGATCTGCTGCTCGCCCACGCGTCGCACTGGCTGGACGGACGCCATGTCCCCGAGCTCGACCGGGCGTTGGCCGGCCTTCCGCCCGTGGACACCGACCCGCAGGTGCGCTTCCTGCACGCCTGCCGGGCCTACCTGGTCAAGGACTGGGACCAACTGGTGCGCCACACCGAGCCGTTGGTGGACGACCCTCTGCTCGGCATCGAGGCCGGCCTGTTCGGCGGCATGGCCCGGGTCCGGCTCGACATGTTCGGCCAGGCCGAACCCCTGCTCTCGGCCGCGCTGATGCGCTGCCGCAGCGAACAGCCCCAGCGCAAGGAACTGCGGTACTGGCTCGCCCGCGCGCACGAGGGCACCGGGCGCTCGGCGGCCGCCCTTCCCCTGTACCGGGCGGTGCACCGCGTCGACCCGGCGTTCATGGACACCGCGGCGCGGCTCACCGCCATCACCGAGAACGACGGGTTCGACGGCTCCGACGACTCCCCCGACCTCGCCGCGGTCGCCCTGTCCGGCTTCGGCGACACCGTGGAGGCCGAGGCCGAATCCGTCCTCGGGCTCGATCCGCCGGACGGGCGCGAGCTCAGGCTCGCCCCGGAGACCCAGGCGCCGCTGCCCGGTGCGTCCGGCGCCGCCCGCGACGGCGCACGGGACAAGCCGGGTCTGCCGGCACAGCCAGGAGCCCCGCGCTTCCCGGCCGGCCCCACCGACTCCGCCCTGCTCGCCGAAGCGCTGGCCGAGCTGGAGCGGATGGTCGGCCTCGAACCGGTCAAGCGTCAGGTCAAGGCGCTCTCCGCGCAGCTCAACATGGCGCGGCTCAGAGCCAGCCAGGGGTTACCCGTCCAGCCGCCGAAGCGTCACTTCGTCTTCTCGGGTCCCTCGGGCACCGGGAAGACCACCGTGGCCCGCATCCTGGGCCGGGTCTTCTACGCGCTCGGCCTGCTCGGCGGCGACCACCTCGTGGAAGCCCAACGGGCCGACCTGGTCGGCGAGTTCCTTGGCCAGACCGCGGTCAAGGCCAACGAGCTGATCGACTCGGCACTGGGCGGCGTGCTCTTCGTCGACGAGGCGTACTCGCTCTCCAACTCCGGCTACAGCAAGGGCGACGCGTACGGCGACGAGGCCCTTCAGGTGCTCCTCAAGCGCGCCGAGGACAACCGCGACCACCTGGTGGTCATCCTGGCCGGCTACCCCGAGGGAATGGACCGGCTGCTCGCCGCCAACCCGGGCCTGTCCTCCCGGTTCACCACCCGCGTCGACTTCCCGTCCTACCGTCCCCTGGAGCTGACCTCGATCGGCGAGGTGCTGGCCGCCGAGAACGGGGACGCCTGGGACGAGGAGGCCCTTGACGAGCTGCGCTCGATCAGCGGTCACGTCGTCGACCAGGGCTGGATCGACGAGCTGGGCAACGGCCGCTTCCTGCGCACCCTGTACGAGAAGAGCTGCGCCTACCGGGACTTGAGGCTGTCGATGTATCCCTCGACGCCCACCAGGGACGATCTGTCCACGCTACGGCTGCCCGATCTGATGCAGGCCTACGGAGAGGTCCTGTCGGGTCGCGGCCCGGTCCGCCGCGACCCGCCGGACACCCCCTAGCTACCCGGCAAGCGCCTGCTGCGCCTGTTCGCCGCGGGGCTCGGCGAAACGCGTCAGCGGGGTGGGCTCCTCGCGGTGCGCGGGGTCGCGGACCTCGCCCACCAGCATTTCCAGCATGTCCTCAAGGGCGACCAGACCGATCACCCGCCCGGAGCCGTCCGTGACCTGGGCGAGGTGGGTCGCCGCGCGGCGCATCACCGTCAGGGCGTCGTCCAGGGGCAGCTCGGCCCGCAGGGTGGCGAGCGGGCGCCACAGCTGCTGCGGCACCGCGCGCTCCCGTTCCTCCACGTCCAGTACGTCCTTGACGTGCAGGAACCCCATGAAGGCGCCGTAGGCACCGCCTTCGGCGCACACCGGGAAGCGGGAGTAGCCGGTGCGTACCGTCAGCTCCTCCAGCTCGCGCGGTGTCACCGAGCAGCCGACCGTGACCAGCGAGTCCCGGTCGAGCAGCACGTCCGTCACCGGGCGGCTGCCCAGTTCCAGGGCGTCCTCCAGGCGTTCCTGCGCTTCGGGTTCCAGGAGCCCGGCCTGGCCGGAGTCCTCGACGAGCCGGCCGAGCTGGACGCTGGTGAAGACGGCCTCCACCTCGTCCTTGGGCTCGACCCGGAACAGCTTGAGGATCAGGCGCGCGCACGCGCCGAGCGCGATCGTCACCGGCTTGCAGACCCGGGCGAAGGCGACAAGGCCCGGGCTGAACCAGAGCGCGGTCCGCTCGGGCGCCGCCATCGCCAGGTTCTTGGGGACCATCTCCCCGATGACCAGGTGCAGCGACACCACGAGGGCCAGCGCGATGACGTAGCCGAGCGGATGGACCAGCCCCTCGGGGATCCGGACCGCCTGGAAGGCGGGTTCGAGAAGCCGGGCCACCGTCGGTTCGGCGACCGCGCCGAGCGTCAAAGAGCAGATGGTGATGCCGAATTGGGCGGCGGCCATCATCTGCGGCAGGTTTTCGAGGCCGTGCAGCACCTGGCGGGCCCGCGAGGACGAGGCGGCGAGCGGTTCGATCTGGCTGCGGCGCACGGAGACCAGCGCGAACTCGGCGCCGACGAAGAAGCCGTTGGCCAGCACGAGCAGCAGCGCGAACAGGAGTTGGAGCACGCTCATCGAGCCGCCTCCGCCACGGGTGCGTCGGCCGCGCGTACGAAGCGGACCCGCTCGGCGCGGTAGCGCTCGACCTGGCGGACCTGGATCCGCCAGCCCGGCAGCTCGACCCGGTCGCCGGGGACCGGGATGCGGCCGAGCAGGTCGGCGACGAGGCCGGCCACGGTCTCGTAGGGGCCCTCGGGTGCTTCCAGTCCTATCCGGCCCAGGTGCAGGACGCGGCAGCTGCCGTCGGCCTCCCACGCGGGCCTGCCGTCCTCGCCCGCCACCGCGGCGAGCTCGGGCCGGCCGGCGTCGGCGCCGTCGTGCTCGTCGCGGACCTCGCCGACCAGCTCCTCGACGATGTCTTCGAGGGTGACGACGCCGGCCGTGCCGCCGTACTCGTCGACGACGACGGCTATCGGCTGCTCGCTGCGCAGGCGTCCAAGGAGCTGCTGCACGGGCAGCGTCTCGGGGACGAGCAGCGGCGGCACGGCGATCAGACCGACCGCGGTGCGCAACCGCTCCTCGGGGCGCACCGCGAGCGCGTCCTTGAGGTGGACCATGCCGACGACCTCGTCGATCCGCTCCCGGTAGACGGGGAAGCGGGAGAGCCCGGTGGCCCGGGTGAGGTTGAGGACGTCGGCGGCGGTCGCGGTGGTTTGCAGGGCGCTGACCTTGACGCGGGGGGTCATCACGTTCTCCGCGGTGAGGTGGCCGAGCGAGAGGGTCCGTACGAAGAGGTCGGCGGTGTCCTGTTCCAGGGCGCCGGCCTGCGCGGAGTGCTTGACCAGGGAGACCAGTTCGCCGGGCGTGCGGGCCGAGGCCAGCTCGTCGGCGGGCTCCACGCCGAGCGCCCGCACCAGACGGTTGGCGACGGTGTTGAGCAGGGCGATGACCGGCCGGAAGAGCCGCGAGAAACGGCCCTGCGGTCCGGCCACGAACCTGGCCACCTGGAGCGGCTTGGACACCGCCCAGTTCTTCGGTACGAGTTCGCCGATCACCATCTGCACGGCGGCGGCGAGCAGCATGCCGAGCACGACGCTGATGCCGGATGCGGCGCCCGCCGGAAGGCCGGTGGCGCCGATCGGTCCGTCGAGCAGGTCGGCGAGCGCGGGCTCGGCGAGCATGCCGACGACGAGCGAGGTGATGGTGATGCCGAGCTGGGTGCCCGAGAGCTGGAAGGACAGCTCACGCAGGGCGCGCACCACGGTGCGGGCCCTGCGGTCGCCCTCGGCGGCGGCGCGCTCGGCGTCCGGCCGGTCGACGGTGACCAGGCCGAATTCGGCCGCCACGAAGAAGCCGTTGGCGAGGATGAGAAGGAATGCCGCACAGAGCAGCACGAGTGAGATGGTCATGCCGCCGCCTCCTGGGAGGGGGCGGCGCAAGTACTACCGGACGATCCGTCCATTGCTGGAGGGAGTCACTCCTCGGGTCGCAGGTGCCCCGCGGCCGATGACGCTGGCCCGTGTGCGGGGCGGGGCGCGCTCGGCGCCGCCGACATCAGGGTAATCAAGATGGTGCCAGGTGGGGCAGGGGGCTCAGCCGTTGTCGTGAGCCGCGCCGGGTGCGTCGGTGCGCGTGCCGTGGGTTTCCGCGAGCGCGCGCAGCGCCTTGGCGTGGCGGATGGCGCGCGCCCGGCCGCTCGCGGGCTGGATGCCGAGGACGGGCAGGCTGGTGCCGTCGCTGAGGTCGAGGAAGACCCAGGGGTCGCCCTGGCGGAGGTTGACCCGGACGATCTCCGCCCAGGCCAGTCGGCGCCCGCCGGTGAGATTGGTCACCGTGACGCCGGTGTCGTCGGCGACGACCTTGGGCCGGCTGAGCAGCAGGAGCACCCCGGCGAACAGGGCGGCCATCAGGATGAAGCTGCCCCGCTCGCCCCCGCTCAGGGTCTCAAGGAGCAGCGACATCACCGTCATCGCGATAAGCATGGCGGCTGCGCTGCTCAGGAGGACGGCCCGGGTGACGGTCGGCCTGAAGGTGACCGGCAGGGCGGGCGGCTGAGGTGCGGGGGCGGACACGGTGTCGTTCGCTTTCGTCTTTGTCGCGGTACCGGGTGGCGTCAGAGGCGGCAGGCGTGGATGGCCGTGGTGAGGATCGCGCGGGCACCCAGCTCGTACAGGTCGTCCATGACGCGCTGGGAGTCCTTGGCGGGGACCATCGAGCGGACGGCGACCCAGCCCTCGTTGTGCAGCGGGGAGATCGTCGGCGATTCGAGGCCCGGCGTGAGCGCGACGGCCCGCTCCAGGTGCTCGGCTCGGCAGTCGTAGTCCATCATCACGTAGCTGCGGGCCACCAGGACGCCCTGGAGGCGGCGCAGGAACTGCTCGACCTTCAGCTGTACGGCGCTGTCGGGCTCGGCGCCGGTGCGGCGGATGACGGCCGCCTCCGACTTCATGATCGGCTCGCCGAAGACCTCGAGGCCCGCGTTGCGCAGCGAGGTGCCGGTCTCCACGACGTCCGCGATGGCCTGGGCGACGCCCAGTTCGATCGCGGTCTCCACGGCGCCGTCGAGGTGCACCACGGAGGCGTCGACGCCGGACTCGGCCAGGTACTTGCCGACGATGCCCTCGTAGGAGGTGGCGATCGTCTTGCCCGCCAGGTCCGCGACGCCCGACACGGTGCCGGGCTTGGCCGCGAAACGGAAGGTGGAGCGGGCGAAGCCGAGCGGCAGGATCACCTCGGCGCCGGCGCCCGAGTCGATCAGCAGGTCCTGGCCGGTGATGCCGATGTCGAGCTTGCCCGCGGACACGTAGATCGCGATGTCCTTGGGGCGCAGATAGAAGAACTCGACCTCGTTGACGGGGTCGACGCAGACGAGTTCCTTCGACTCCTTGCGCATCCGGTAGCCGGCCTCATGGAGCATCGCCGACGCAGGTCCGGACAGTGAACCCTTGTTGGGGACGGCGATGCGCAGCATGAGATCGGCTTCCTTCGCTTCGGAGAGGGTGGTGCGGTGCGGGCGTGCTCAGAGGTGGGCGTAGACGTCGTCGAGGGAGATCCCGCGCGCGACCATCATCACCTGGACGTGGTACAGCAGCTGCGAGATCTCCTCGGCGGCGGCTGCCTTGCCCTCGTACTCGGCGGCCATCCAGACTTCGGCGGCCTCCTCGACGACCTTCTTGCCGATGGCATGGACGCCCTTGTCCACCAGCTCGGCGGTGCGGGAGGTGGACGGGTCGCCGTTGGCGGCCTTGAGCTGGAGCTCGGTGAAGAGCTCTTCGAAGCTCTTGGAAGGTTTGTTCGCCATGATGCTTCTTAGGGTAAGGGGTGGTTTCCGGTCGCTCAGCGCCAGGGTTCGCTGACCGTGCGCAGCGTGGCCGCGGTGGCGACGGCGGCGGTGACCGCTTCGTGCCCCTTGTCCTCGTTCGACCCTTCGAGGCCGGCCCGGTCCAGGGCCTGCTCCTCGGTGTCGCAGGTCAGCACGCCGAATCCGACGGGTACGCCGGTGTCCACGGTGACCTGGGTGAGGCCGTTGGCGACACCCTGGCACACGTACTCGAAGTGCGGGGTGCCACCCCTGATGACGACGCCGAGCGCGACGATGGCATCGTAGCCGCGGCCCGCGAGCACCTTTGCCACGACCGGCAGTTCGAAGCTGCCGGGGACGCGCAGCAGCGTCGGCTCGTCGATGCCGAGCTCGTGCAGGGCGCGCAGGGCGCCGTCGACGAGTCCGTCCATCACCTTCTCGTGCCACTGTGCCGCGATCACGGCGACACGGAGGTCTCCGCAGTTGCGTACGGACAGTTCGGGTGCGCCCTTGCCGCTCACGTGCTCTCCTTCAGGTGTTTCCGGTGTGCTGTCTGGCTTTACTTGGCTTACTGGTTGCCGCAGGCCGACATCGGCGACGGGGCGCCGTCCAGCCAGGGCAGGTCGTGCCCCATGCGGTCCCGCTTGGTGCGCAGGTACCGCAGATTGTGCTCGCCGGCCTGGACGGGCATGGGCTCGCGGCCCGACACCGTCAGGCCGTGCCGGACCAGTGCGGTGATCTTGTCGGGGTTGTTGGTCATGAGCCGCAGGCTGTGCACGCCGAGGTCGGCGAGGATCTGGGCGCCTGCGGCGTAGTCGCGGGCGTCGGCGGGCAGGCCGAGTTCCAGGTTGGCGTCGAGGGTGTCACGGCCGCGCTCCTGGAGCTCGTACGCCCGCAGCTTGGACAGCAGGCCGATGCCGCGGCCCTCGTGGCCGCGCAGGTAGACCACGACGCCGCGGCCGGCCTCGGTGATGCGTTCCATGGAGGCCTGGAGCTGGGGCCCGCAGTCGCAGCGCAGGGAGTGGAAGATGTCACCGGTCAGGCACTCGGAGTGGACGCGGACCAGGACGTCCTGGCCGTCGCCGATGTCACCGTGCACCAGGGCCACATGCTCGACGCCGTCGACGGTGGAGCGGTAGCCGTACGCGGTGAACTCGCCTGCGGCGGTGGGCAGATGGACCTCGGCCTCGCGGCGCACGGTCGGCTCGGCGGAGCGCCGGTAGGCGATCAGGTCCTCGATGGAGATGATCGTCAGGCCGTGCTTGCGGGCGAACGGCACGAGTTCGGGCAGGCGCAGCATGACGCCGTCCTCGCCCGCGATCTCGACGATGGCGCCGGCCGGGGCGAGCCCGGCGAGCCGGGCGAGGTCGACCGCGGCCTCGGTGTGGCCGTTGCGCACGAGGACGCCGCCGGGCTTGGCGCGCAGCGGGAAGATGTGGCCGGGGCGGACGAAGTCGCCGGAGGCGGAGCGGCCGTCGGCGAGCAGGCGCAGCGTGGTGGCGCGGTCGGCGGCGGAGATGCCGGTGCTCACGCCGTGCGCGGCGCTCGCGTCGACGGAGACGGTGAAGGCGGTCTTCATCGACTCGGTGTTGTGCTCGACCATCTGCGGCAGGTCGAGCCGGTCGAGGTCGTCGCCCTCCATGGGAGCGCAGATCAGGCCGCGGCACTCGCTCATCATGAACGCGACGATTTCGGGGGTCGCCTTCTCGGCGGCGATGACGAGGTCGCCCTCGTTCTCGCGGTCCTCGTCGTCGACGACGACCACGGGCCGGCCGGCCGCGATGTCGCGGATGGCCTGCTCGACGGGGTCGAGGGACAGGTCCTCGCGGTTGTCGGTGGAGTACCAGGTGGGTGCGTGCGTGGTCATGCCGTCGCTCCTTCCAGGACGGGCTTGACGCTCATGCGCGAGCGCAGCCACCAGTCGCGCATGCCCCACAGGACGAGCGCGCCGTAAATGACGTAGACGAAGCCGGAGAAGGCGTAGCCGTTGGCGAAGTTGAGGGGGACGCCCACGAGGTCGACCAGGAGCCAGGCGAACCAGAACTCGACCATGCCGCGGGCCTGGGCGTACATGGCGACGATCGTGCCGACGAAGACGTACGCGTCGGGCCACGGGTCCCACGACAGGGCGGGGTAGGCGGTGAAGAGACCGGCCACGGCGACCGTGCCGACGGCGGCGGCGCCGAGCAGGACGGCCCGCTCGCGCCAGGTGGCGAACCGTACGGCGATGGAGCCGTCCTGCGCCTGCTGCTTGCCGCGGGTCCAGGCGAGCCAGCCGCCGGCCGCCACGACCATCACCACGACCTGCTTGCCCGCGCTGCCGGTGAGGTGCCCGGCGGCGAACGCCACGAACAGGATCAGGCCCGAGACGAACTGGGCGGGCCAGGTCCATATCGAACGGCGCCAGCCGAGCGCGAGGGCGATCAGGCCGATGGTGTTGCCGGTCATGTCCGACCACTTGATGTGCTGCCCGAAGAGGGTGAAGGCCTCGCCGTTCAGCCAGTTCACTGCGCTCACTTGTCGGTCCCCCCGTGGCTCGCGCCGAGCAGCCGCTCGACGTACTTGGCGATGACGTCGACCTCCAGGTTGACCGGGTCGCCGGGCTGCTTGATGCCGAGCGTGGTCAGGGCGAGGGTGGTCGGGATGAGGCTGATGGTGAAGTGGTCGGCGGCGGCGTCCACGACCGTGAGGCTGACGCCGTCGACGGTGATGGAGCCCTTTTCGACGACGTACTTGGCCAGGTCACCGGGGAGGGCGATCTTGACGATCTCCCAGTTCTCCGAGGGCGTGCGGGCCAGCACCGTGCCGGTGCCGTCGACGTGGCCCTGCACGATGTGGCCGCCGAGCCGGTCGCCGACGGCCATCGGCCGCTCCAGGTTGACCCGGGAGCCGACCTCCAGGGCGCCGAGGCTTGAGCGCTTCAGCGTCTCGTCCATCACGTCGGCGGTGAACTCGCCGTCGCCGAACTCGACGACGGTCAGACACACCCCGTTGACGGCGATGGAGTCGCCGTGTTTGGCGTCCTCGGTGACCAGGGGGCCGCGCAGACGGAAGCGGGAGGCGTCCCCCAGGGTCTCGATGGCGGCGACCTCGCCCAGCTCTTCGACGATTCCGGTGAACACGGTCAGCGCTCCTTGGCGAGTGGGGTGGCGGTGATGCGCAGATCGGGTCCGAGGCGCACGGCCTCGGTGATGGTGAGCCGCAACGCCTCGGTGATGGTGGGGATTCCCGCGTCGGCGAGCGCGGTGGGCCCGGCGCCGAGCAGGGCGGGCGCGAGGTAGCCGACGACCGTGTCGACGGCGCCCGCGGCGACGAAGGCGCCGGCCAGGGTGGGCCCGCCTTCGAGGAGTACGGAGCGCACGCCCCGGGTGTGCAGGGCGGCGAGCAGCGCGGGGATGTCGAGGCCGGTGGCGGCGCGCGGCAGGCGCAGCACCGCGTCCTTCGGCAGGTGGGCCGCGTCGGCGTCCTCGGCGACCGCGATCAGGGTGTCCGCCGCGCCGTCGAGGATGCGGGCGCCGGGCTTGACGGCGCTCGCGTTGGTGTCGACTGCCAGGCGCAGGGGCTGAGTTGCCCCCTCGATGCCGCGGGCCGCCAGGTGCGGGTCGTCGGTGCGGGCGGTGCCGGAGCCGACGATCACGGCGTCGGACTCGGCGCGCAGCCGGTGGACGTCGGCGCGGGCTTCGGCGGAGGTGATCCAGCGGCTGGTGCCGTCGGCGGCGGCGGTCCTGCCGTCCAGGGTCGCCGCGTACTTCCAGGTGACGTGCGGGCGGCCCAGGCGTACGGAGGTGAGCCAGGCGGTGTTGCCGGCCTCGGCCTCGTCGCCGAGCAGCCCGAGCTCGACCTGGACGCCGGCCGCGCGCAGGGTGTCGGCGCCGCCGGTGGCCTGCGGGTTCGGGTCGGCGACCGCGTACAGGACGCGGGTGACGCCGGCCTCGATGAGCGCCTGGGCGCAGGGGCCGGTGCGGCCGGTGTGGTTGCAGGGTTCGAGGGTGACGTAGGCGGTGCCGCCGCGAGCGCGCTCACCCGCGGCCCGCAGGGCGTGGACCTCGGCGTGCGGCCCCCCGGCCCGCTGGTGGTGGCCCTCGCCGACGACGGTGCCCGATGCGTCGGTGATGACGCACCCGACGACCGGGTTGGGGCTGGTGGAGCCGAGCCCGCGCGCCGCGAGCCCAATGGCTCGGCGCATGGCGTCTGCGTCGGCTGCGGTGGTCACCGGGTCCTCCTGCCTCTTCGGGCACGGACTCCGGGGCCTGTCGATGACGACAGAGAGCGGGACAACAGACCATCGCGCACAGCTCACGCCACGGCCGAAAGAGACCGGTGCCATGGATGGCGACCGGTAACAGACGGCCGGCGCGACCGTGGAACGGTCCGCCCGCCGCGCACTGCCTCCCATCCGGACTTTCACCGTCGGTCCAGGAGTTTCACCTGGTCAACCGGCCGCTGGATGCGGACGGGTCGCGGACTGTAACCGCCGGTTCGGAATTACACCGACCCCGGAGTGCGCTGCTGCTGGTACAGGGTCAGTGTGCCACGGCTGACGGAAAGCCATACGGGCGAGGCGATGTGGCCTGACTCACAGCCCGGCCGACGCCTCGGGGCCGCCTCCGGCGCGGACCTGCCGGGGCCGCCGCGACCCCATTGGTCCATACCTATTGACCGTACTGGTCTAGTCCTCTTAATCTCTGCGTCACCTCCGAGGAGAGGCCCGACGGTGTGCGCACGCCGGGGCCGTGCACGACCACCGCCCTGTTCGCTGTGTTCCGTCCCACCTCCCAGGAGGAACCGCTCGTGCTCACCCCCACCCGCAGACGGGCCGCGCTGCTCACGACCGCCACGGTGGTCGCGGGGCTGCTGTTCGGCTCGCTGTCCACCGGCGTCTCGCAGGCCGCCGTGGACAACGAGGCCTGCCGGCCCGACGGGCTCTACAAGACTCCCGGCGTCGACGTCCCGTACTGCTCCGTGTACGACACCGACGGCCGCGAGAAGATGGGCGCCGACCACCAGCGCCGTGTCATCGGCTACTTCACCGGCTGGCGCACCGGCCAGGACGGGACGCCCGCCTACCTCGCCTCCGACATCCCGTGGGACAAGGTCACCCACATCAACTACGCCTTCGCGCACGTCGGTCCGGACAACAAGATCTCCGTCGGGAGCGACAGCGAGAAGAACGCCGCGACCGGCATGACCTGGCCGGGCGTGGCGGGCGCCGAGATGGACCCCGCACTCCCCTACAAGGGCCATTTCAATCTGCTCAACAAGTTCAAGAAGCAGCATCCCGACGTCAAAACCCTGATCTCCGTGGGCGGTTGGGCCGAGACCGGCGGTTACTTCGGCGACGACGGCAAGCGCGTGGACTCCGGCGGTTTCTACGCCATGGCCACCAACGCGGACAGCTCCGTCAACCAGACCGGCGTCGACACGTTCGCCGACTCGGCGGTCGCCTTCATCAAGAAGTACGGCTTCAACGGCGTCGACATCGACTACGAGTACCCGACGACCATGAAGGACGCGGGCAACCCGCTCGACCTGACGATCTCCAACGCCCGCAGGGCCGGGCTCGTCAAGGGGTATGCGGCCCTGATGAAGTCACTGCGCGAGAAGCTCGACCGCGCGGGGGCGGCCGACGGCAAGCACTACCTGCTCTCGGTCGCGGCGCCCTCGTCGGGCTATCTGCTGCGCGGCATGGAGACCTTCCAGGTCCAGCAGTACCTGGACTACGTCAACATCATGTCCTACGACCTGCACGGCGCCTGGAACCAGTACGTCGGCCCCAACGCCTCGCTCTTCGACGACGGGAAGGACCCCGAACTCGCGGCCGCCGGCGTCTATTCGACCTCCCAGTACGGCGGGATCGGCTATCTCAACGCCGACTGGGCCTCCCACTACTTCCGCGGCTCGATGCCGGCCGGGCGCATCAACATGGGCCTGCCGTACTACACGCGCGGCTTCGAGAACGTGCAGGGCGGCACCAACGGCCTGTGGGGCAAGGCGCCCTCGACCACCTGCCCGGCCGGCGCCGGGCTCACCACCTGCGGTGACGGGGCCGTCGGCATCGACAACCTCTGGCACGACCTGGACGCCAACGGCAAGGAGGCCCCGGCGGGCTCCAACCCGATGTGGCACGCCAAGAACCTGGAGAAGGGCATCGTCGGCGACTACGTCACCCAGTACGGCCTGCCCGCCGACACCAGGCTGACCGGCACCTACGTCCGCAACTACGACTCCACGCTGGTGGCGCCCTGGCTCTGGAACGACCAGAAGAAGGTCTTCCTGTCCACCGAGGACGAGCAGTCGGTGAACGCCAAGGCCGACTACGTCGTGGACCAGGGCATCGGCGGCACCATGGTCTGGGAGCTGGCCGGCGACTACGGGTGGAACGCGGCCAAGGGCCAGTACGAGCAGGGCTCGACGCTGACCAGCGCGATGTACGACACATTCAAGTCGGCCACGCCGTACGGCAACAGGCGCTCCACCATCGACCTGCCCTCGAAGGCGCTCGACATCGGCGTGGACTTCGGGCAGTTCCCGCTCGGCGACTCCAACTACCCCATCAGCCCCAAGGTGACGCTCACCAACCACACGAAGGCGACGCTGCCCGGCGGTACGGAGTTCCAGTTCGACTACGGCACCTCCGCGCCGGCCAACGCCAAGGACCAGTCCGGCTTCGGCACGACGGTGGTACGCAGCGACCGCACCGCCGCGAACAACATCGGCGGCCTCAAGGGCGACTACAACCGCGTCTCGCTGAAGCTGCCGAGCCGGCAGTCGCTGGCGCCGGGCGCCTCGGTCACCCTCGACTTCGTCTACTACCTGCCGGTCTCCACCCCCTCGAACTGGACGGTGACCTTCGGTGGCACGACCTACGCGCTGGCAGGCGACCACACCCGGGGGGCGACCGTGACGGATCCGGGCACCTCTTCGCCGTCCCCGGCACCGACCACGACACCGACCACGACGCCGACGCCCTCGGGCTCGGCGAGCCCTTCACCGTCCCCGACGCCGTCCGGCGGCACGTGCGCGGCGCCGCTCTGGTCGGCGGGCGCGTCGTACGGCGGCGGCACGACCGTCTCGTACGCGTCGCACACCTGGAAGTCCAAGTGGTGGACGAAGGGCGAAGAACCGGGTACTACCGGTGACTGGGGGGTCTGGCAGGATCTCGGCGCCTGCTGATCCGGCCCTCCGTCCAGACGCCCGGCGGCGGTCTCCCGGCCCTTGGCCGCCGTCGGGCTCCTCCCATGGGGCGTGCTCTCACGCCCTGGGTGCGAAGAGCTCGTCCTGAGCGGCGTCCCTCGCGGTCAGCAGGGCGCCGCCCAGAACCGCGCGGTCGCCCAGGGCGCTCGGTCTGACCTCGGTGGCGAGCGGGGTGAGGGCGGACAGGGCGCGTTGCACCCGGGAGGCCAGCAACGGGCCGCCCGCATGGCCCAGTTCACCGCCGAGCACGAGCAGGCCGGGATCGAGGACAGCGACCACACTCGCCGCTCCGATCGCCAGGCGCGCGGCCAGCGCGTCGAGGAAGGGCCCGTCCGCGTCGCGCACCACCTCCTCCGCGCTGCCGGTCCTGCCGTGCTCGGCCGCCAGCCGGGCCACCGCTCCCGCGTGTGCCAGCGCGTGGAAGCCTCCGTCGCAGCCGGTCGCGGAGGGCAGCCCTCCGGTGCCGGGCACCGGCATGAACCCGATCTCGCCTGCGCCGCCCGAAGCGCCCTTGCGCACCTTTCCGTCCAGGACGACGGACGCGCCGATGCCCTGGCCGAGCCACAGCAGGACGAAGGTGTCCTGCCCGCGCGCCGCGCCGAGCCGCTGCTCGGCCACGGCCGCCAGATTGGTCTCGTTCTCGACGAGCACGGTGGCGGGCAGCCGCCGGGACAGGACGCGGACGAGTTCGCGGTGCCAGGCGGGCAGCCCGGTGGTGTCGCGCAGTTCGCCGCTCGCCGGGTCGATGAGGCCGGGGGCGCCGATCCCGACGCTGTGCAGCCGCTCGGCGCCCGCCTCCTTCGCGGTGCGCTCCAGGAGCGCCACGACCTGCTCGACGGCCGGCCCGGTCCCGGCCCCCGGCTCGACCGGCCAGGTCGCCTCGGCCAGCGTCGTGCCCAGCAGATCGGCGACCACGAGCGAGACGCCATGGGTCCGTACGTCCAGGGCCGCCAGGTGGGCCCGGTCGGCCACGATCGCGTAGAGGCGCGCGTTGGGGCCGCGCCGGTCGGCGCCCGACTCCCCCACGACATGGACGAGGCCGGAGCTCTGGAGGCGTTCGACGAGGTCCGCGACGGTGGGCCGGGAGAGCCCGGTGAGATTCTTCAGCTGGCCTGCCGTCAACGGGCCCTCGTCCTGCAGGAGACGCAGGGCGAGCCGGTCGTTGATGGCCCGGGCGGTGCTCGGGGATGCGGGCATACCGGGGATCCTTCCAGATCGCCGAAAGCGGGTTGCGACCCGTCCTATTTATCAGGCAGGGTTCCTGATAGTTTACGCCCCGGCGGCCGCCGAGCCGCCCCGCAGCGAGGGAGGGACCGGGCGATGGAAGCCGAACCGGCTCTGGATCAACGGCAGTTGAAGCGAGCGAGGATCGCGGTCGCAGCGGTCTTCTGTGTGCACGGCGCGGTGACCGGCAATTTCGCCACCCGGGTCCCCTGGATCCAGGAACACGCCGGGGTCTCCGCCGGACAGCTCGGGCTCGCCCTCGCCTTCCCGGCGATCGGCTCGTCGCTCCTGATGCCGCTGTCCGGCGCGATCACCCACCGGTTCGGGGCACGCAACGCGCTGCGCGGGCTGCTCGCCCTGTGGACGCTGGGCCTCGCGCTGCCCGCGCTCGCGCCGAACGTCTACACCCTGTGTGCCGTTCTCTTCGTGTACGGCGCGAGCTCCGGCATGGCGGACGTGGCGATGAACGCGCTCGGCGTGGAGACGGAGAACCGGCTCGGCCGCTCGATCATGTCCTCGCTGCACGGCATGTGGAGCGTGGGCGCGCTGATCGGCTCGGCGGCCGGCACCCTCGCCGCGCACCTGGGGACCGACGCGCGGCTGCACCATGCGGTCGCGGCGGCCGCATTGACGGTGCTCGGCCTCGTGGCCTGCCAGGGCGTCCTCGATCTGCGCAGCGCGCCGGACGAGGAGCCGCCGCCCCGGTTCGCGCTGCCGCCCAAGTCGGCGCTCATCATCGGCCTGGTGGGGTTCTGCGCGGTGTTCGCCGAGGGGGCGAGCCTGGACTGGTCGGCGGTCTACCTGCGTGACGTACTCGACACGTCGGCCGGCACGGCCGCCGCGTGCACCACCGGGTTCACGCTGACGATGGCGGTGGCGCGGCTCATGGGCGACAAGGGCGTCGACCGCTTCGGCGCCGTGCGCACGGTGCGCGCCGGCGGGCTTCTCGCCACCCTGGGCGGTGTGCTGGTGGTGTGGGCGCCCGGCGCCGCCGTCGCGATGGGCGGCTTCGCGATGATGGGTCTCGGCGTCGCGGTCGTCGTGCCGTTGGCGTTCGCGGCGGCGGGCCGCAGCGGCCCCCGGCCGAGCCAGGCCATCGCGGGCGTCGCGACGATCACGTACACCTCGGGCCTTGTCGCCCCCTCCGCGATCGGCGGTGTCGCCGATCTGACCTCCCTCATGGTGTCGTTCGGCCTGGTGACCGTGCTCGCGCTGGGGCTGGTGGCGGGGGCGAGGGTGCTGCGGGCGGGAGCCCGCCCGCGGGAGGCCGTGGGCGCGGCGCCGGCCCGCCAGAGCTGAACCGGCACCGCGCATCCCGACGGCAGGTCGGTCGGACCGCAGTCGGCCGGACCGCAGATCGGCCGGTCGGACCGCAGTCGGCCGGACCGCAGATCGGCCGGTCGGACCGCAGTCGGCCGGACCGCAGGTCGGCCGGCCGGACCGCCGCCGGGGGCCGGCTTCGACAGGGCCGTGTGAGCGGAGGGCCCGCGTCTCCAACCGGCCATGCCCCGGCGCGAATGCACGCACGGGACCGCCGGCCGTCGACGCTCGGGTAAGTGCCGCACCCGGTCCGGCATTAGCATTTGGCCTGATCTTTTCGCATCACCGACCCCTACGGACGAACTGGAGCGACCATGCGCCTCGGCGTGCGCTGGACCCTGCACGGCGACGGGCGGACCCCCGCTCCGGGAGCCGTCGTACGCCCCGACGAACGGCTCTCCTGGCCCCGCACGGTCGGCCTCGGCGCCCAGCACGTGGTGGCCATGTTCGGCGCGTCCTTCGTGTCGCCGGTCCTCATGGGCCTCGACCCCAACCTCGCGATCATGATGTCCGGCATCGCGACGGCGATCTTCCTGCTCGCCACGAAGGGCCGGGTGCCCAGTTACCTCGGCTGCTCGCTCTCCTTCGTCGGTGTCGCCGCGGCGATCCGGGCCACCGGAGGCACCAGCGCCACCGTGACCGGCGCGGTCTTCGTCGTGGGCGTGGTGCTGTTCTTCGCCGGTCTCGCCGTGCAGCGGTTCGGCGCGCGGATCATCCACGCCGCGATGCCTCCGATCGTCACGGGCGCCGTCGTCATGCTGATCGGGTTCAACCTGGCGCCGGTCACCGCCTCCACCTACTGGCCCCAGGACCAGTGGACGGCTCTGCTGGTGATGCTGTTCACCGGCCTGGCCGTGGTGTGCCTGCGCGGTTTCTGGTCCCGCATCGCGATCTTCCTCGGGCTGATCTTCGGATACGGCCTGTCCTGGCTGCTCGACCGCGTCTTCGGGAAGATCCATTCGGTGCACGGCGGCGCGGCGGCGGTGGACCACTGGCGTCTGGACCTCTCGGGTGTGGGCCGGGCCGACTGGATCGGGCTTCCCACCTTCCACGCCCCGAGCTTCGAGTGGTCCGCGATCCTGGTCGCGCTGCCGGTCGTCATCGCCCTGATCGCCGAGAACGCCGGTCATGTGAAGGCCGTCGGCGAGATGACCGGCACCGACCTCGACGACAAGCTCGGCACCGCGATCGCCGCCGACGGCGCCGCCTCCATGCTGTCCACCGCGGTCGGCGGCCCGCCGAACACGACGTACTCCGAGAACATCGGCGTCATGGCCGCCACCCGCGTCTACTCGACCGCCGCCTACTGGGCGGCCGCCGGATTCGCCCTGCTCTTCGGTGTGTGCCCGAAGTTCGGCGCGGTCGTCGCGGCGATCCCGGGCGGCGTGCTGGGCGGCATCACCGTCATCCTGTACGGCATGATCGGCCTGCTCGGCGCGCAGATCTGGATCAACGCCAAGGTCGACCTGCGCAACCCGCTGAACCTGGTGCCGGCCGCGGCGGGCATCATCATCGGCATCGGCAACGTCACGCTGAAGTTCACCGACACCTTCCAGCTCAGCGGTATCGCGCTGGGCACGATCGTGGTGATCACCGGCTATCACGTGCTGCGCGCGCTGGCTCCGGCCCACCTCAAGCAGCAGGAGCCGCTGCTTGATTCCGGTACCTCCTCCTACGAGCAGGCGCAGGAGGAGCAGGCCTAGGCGGCGGGGGCGGCAGTGGCCGCCGGGGGCGTTCATAGCCGCTCGCCGGGGCGGCGGCGCGCTCCACGCCGGTCCATTCATCCGTTCCGGTCATGCCCCCTTCCGGCGGTGCTCGGCGCGGCGGATCGCTGGGACGCTGCCCCCATGACGCAGACCCGATGGACGCCCAGCGCGTGGACGCCGACCCCGGCCGGCGAGCACGTCGGCCGGTTCGGCGGCCCGCTCGATCCCGTGGTGCGGCGCATGCGTGCCTTGCGGGCCGACCTGCCGGCCCGGGACGGCATCGCGGTCTTCAACCGCGTCTATCTGACGGTGACCGAGGAGATCTCCCGGCTCATCGCGCACGGCGGCTTCGCCGATCCTCGCGCCGCGGCCACCCTGGACGTGCTCTTCGCCGGGCGCTACCTCGCGGCGGTGGAGGCCGCCTCGGCCGGGCGGCGCCCGCCGGACTGCTGGCGTCCCCTGTTCCAGTACCGCCGTCACCCCGGCGTACGCCCGCTTCAGTTCGCGCTTGCCGGGATCAACGCGCACATCGGGCACGATCTGACGCTCGCCCTGGTCGACAGCTGCCGGGCCCTCGACTGTGAACCCGCCTTCCTGGAGCGGGACTTCGACCGGGTGGGCGACGCCCTGACGCTGCTTGAGGAGCGGATCAGGGAAGAGCTCATGCCGGGGCCCGATCTGTTCCAGGTGGCCGACCCCATGACGCATCTGCTGGCGTCCTGGAGCCTGGAGCGGGCACGGGACGCCTCGTGGTCGGCCGCCAAGGTCCTGTGGGAGCGTGAACTCCCCTCCCTGGCCGAGGAGTTCACCGAGCGCCTTGACGCGGGCGTGGGCCTGGTGACCCGGTGCCTGCTGACCCCGCTGTCCGCCCGGACCTGACCGGCTCAGTCCTCCGGAAGCTCGACCGGTGCGATCTCGTCGTACAGGTCGCCCGGGCCGGGGTTCGACGCGTCGGTGGTGCCACCGAAGTGGTGCATGACGCCCCACACGGCGTTCAGGGCGGTCTGCACCGCACCCTCGGCCCAGCCCGCCGTCCAGGAGATGTCGTCCCCCGCGAGGAAGATCCCCCGCTTGTCCTCGGGCAGCGAGTCCTGCATGAAGTGCGTGAACAGACGACGCTGGTAGCGGTAGTGCCCCGGCAGGTTCGCCTTGAACGCGCCCATGAAGTACGGCTCGTTCTCCCAGGACACCGTCACCGGGTTGCCGATGATGTGCTTCCTGATGTCGACCTTCGGGTAGATCTCGCCGAGCGACTTGAGCATGACCTCCATGCGCTCGCTCGCCGACAGCGGGAGCCACTTGAGGCTGTCGTCGCACCACGTGTAGGAGAGGCAGATGACGGCGGGCTTGTCCGGGCCGTTGTCGAGCAGGTAGGTGCCGCGCGTCATGCGGTCGGTGAGCGTCATCGACATGACGTCACGGCCGGTCTCGTTGCCTTCGTTGTCGACGGCCTTGTCCAGCCAGAACGGCCGGTCGACCGGCACGAAGAGCTTCGAGGACTCCATGTAGTGGGTCCGCTCGATCGCCGTCCAGTGGTCGATCGGGAAGAGCGAGTCGTCGCACGCGATCTTGGAGAGCAGCATCCAGGACTGCGCGGTGAAGATCGCCGCGCGGAAGGTGCGGATGTCGCCGTCCGCGTCCGTCACGGTGATGCGGTTGCCCGCGGTGCGGTGCAGCCGGGTCACGGCGGGCCTGGGCGCGCCGCCGTGCAGCGAGGAGAGCGAGGTGCCCGGCGCCCAGTGCACCAGCTTGGCCGGCTCGCGCTCCCACAGCCGCAGCGGCAGCTGCTGGGAACCGCCGACGATGCCGCGGTGGAGGTCGTCGGCCTCGGTGTAGACGACGCGCAGGATCTCCAGGATGGAGTTCGGGAAGTCGGTGTCCCAGCCGCCCGTGCCGAAGCCGACCTGGCCGAAGATCTCGCGGTGCCGGAAGGACTTGAAGGCCTCGGAGTCGCAGAGGAAGCCGTAGAAGGTCTGGTTGTCGAACTTCTCGACGAGCTTGGCCCAGATCTCGCGGATGCGCGGGATGTCGCGCTCGCGGATCGCCTGGTTCATGTCGGAGAAGTCGGCGCCCTCTTCGAGGCAGGCGTTCCACGCGTCCATGACCTCGCGGTACACGGCGGGCAGCTCGTCGACCGAGGTCGCGTAGTGGGACTCGCCCTTGAGGTCGACGACCGTGGAGGGGGTGTCCTCCGCGAGCGGGTTGGGGAACGGCTTGGTCTCCAGACCCACCAGGTCGATGTAGTGCTGGAGCGCGGTGGAGCACGGGGGGAACCGCATGGCGCCCATCTCGGCGGTCAGCTCGGGGTCGCAGCCCGGGAAGCCGACGGTGCGCAGCCGGCCACCGATCTGGTCGGCCTCGTACACGACGGGCTTGAGGCCCATCTTCATGAGCTCATACGCGGCGACGATGCCGGAGAGGCCGCCGCCGATGACCGCGACCTCCGCGCCGTGCTCGGTCGCGGGTATCTGGCCGAGCCCGGCCGGGTGCGCGAGGAAGTCGTCGTACGCGTAAGGGAAGTCCGGCCCGAACATCGTGACGGGCGGCTGCTCGTCGATGTGCTGGACGGCGGTGGGCACCGTGGACGTCATGGGGTACGGACTCCTTGCACAGTACGGAAGGTGAGGGGGGTGGGGGCTCGGACGAGGGGGCGACTCAGACGAGCGAGGCGTAGAGGCCGGGGCGGCGGTCACGCAGATACGGGTTGTTCGCGCGCGAGGCGGCCAGGAACTCGGGGTCGACGTCCCCGACGACCAGTTCGGTGCCGCGCCCGGCGCGGGCGCGCGCGACGCCGTCGGGGCCGGCCAGGCAGCTCAGCCCGACGAACTCGAACTCGCCCTCGGGGCCGGTCCGGTTGACGTACGCGACGTACAGCTGGTTCTCGAAGGCGCGCACCGGCACGACGGACTCGGCGACGAACTGGAAGGGGTGCATCTGGGCGGTGGGCACCAGGAGGAGGTCGGTGCCGGCCAGCGCGTGGGCCCGCACGTTCTCGGGGAACTCCACGTCGTAGCAGATCATCATGCCGATCCGGAGGCCGTTCAGCTCGGCCTGGACGACGCTCCGCTCGCCCGGCGTGAACGCCTCCTGCTCGAAGCAGCCGAAGAGATGCGTCTTGCGGTAGTTCGCGAGGCGGGCGCCGTCGGGGCCGATGAGCTGGGCCGCGTTGTAGACGGCGTCGCCGTCGCGCTCGGGGTAGCCGTAGACGACGGCCACGTCGTGGCGCAGGGCGATCTCGGCGATGGCGCGGGCGGAGGGGCCGTCGGCGGCCTCGGCCAGCTTGGCCACGTCGTCGCCGATGGCGTACCCGGTGAGGAACAGCTCGGGGCAGACGATCAGCCCGGCGCCGGTCCCGGCCGCCCGTCCGGCCGCCTCGTCCAGCACCGTCAGGTTCGCGGCGACGTCCGAGAGACGGCCGGAGCTCTGGAGCAGGGCGGTGCGCAACGCGGGCATGGGCAGTCCTCGGGAGGGGCGGAAGTGCGGGGTGGGTTTCACTAGACGGTACGTTCCGCCGTTCGGCGCGGACAAGGCGGCAGCGTTGCGCGTCGCCGCGTGATTCGTTGCGCATGATCGGCTCGTGGCGGCGATTCGTTGCGCCGCGTCGCCACGTGCGGATCGGGCGTGGCCGGTCGCGCAGTTCCCCGCGCCCCTGGCGGCATCGGCACACCCCAGCCCGTCCGGCGATTGAGGACGAGGGCCGTCCTGGCCCGAAACGGGGTCCGGGGCGCAGCCCCAGGCAACCCCGCCTCACGCCTGCGGACCGTGCCCCCGACTCGCGCAGTTCCCCGCGCCCCTGGCGGCATCGGCACACCCCAGCCCGTCCGGCGATTGAGGACGAGGGCCGTCCAGGCCCGAAACGGGGTCCGAGGCGGAGCCCAGCCGCATCGGTGCACCCGTCAGGCGGGGCTGCCTGAGGTGTAGCGGCGGAGCAGGGGGGACAGCACAAGCACGGACTTCGTCCGTTCCACGTACGGCTCGCCTGCGATGCGTTCAAGGACGCGTTCGAAGTGCCGCATGTCGGAGGCGAAGACCTGGACGATCGCGTCCGCCTCACCGGTGACGGTGGAGGCGGACGCGACCTCGGGGTAGCGCTCAAGGCCGCGCCTGATCGCGTCGGGCGAGGTGTTGCGACGGCAGTAGATCTCGATGAAACCCTCGGTCTCCCAGCCCAGCGCCGCCGGGTCCACGCGGACGGTGAACCCGGTGATGGCGCCTTCCGCCCGCAGCCGGTCGACGCGCCGCTTGACGGCCGGCGCGGACAGGCCGATCAGCGAGCCGATGTCGGCGTAGGAGCGGCGGGCGTCTTCGGCGAGCGCGTGGACGATGCGTTCATCGAGGTCATTGAGTCGCACTGCGGGTGGATCACTTCTGTGAGGCGGTGGCCAGCCTGGAACGGCGGTAGCCGTATCCGAAGTAGATCACGAGACCGGCGGCCATCCAGCCTCCGAAGTACTCCCAGGTGATCAGGTCGAGGTTCCACATCAGGTAGGCACAGGTCACGAAGCCGAGCACCGGCACGGTCCAGCCGAGCGGCACCCGGAAGGTGCGCGGCATGTCGGGCCGGGTGTGTCGCAGCACGACGACCGCGATGTTGACGAGTCCGAAGGCGAACAGGGTGCCGATACTGGTGGCGTCGGCGAGCTTGCCGAGCGGCACCGCGGCGGCCAGCACGCCGCAGAAGAGCGACACGGCGACGGTGTTGGCGACGGGGGTTCCGCTGCGCGGGCTGACCCTGGCGAACACCTTGGGGACCAGGCCGTCCCGTGACATCGCGAACAGGATGCGGGTCTGGCCGTAGAGCACGGTCAGGACGACGCTGGCGATGGCGATCACGGCGCAGGCGGCGAGCAGCGTGGCCCAGAAGGAGTGTCCGGTGACGTCCTTCATGATTCCGGCGAGCGCGGCCTCCGAGCCCTCGAACTGCTTCCAGGGGCGGGCGCCGACGGCGACGAACGCGACGAGCACGTACAGCGCGGTGACGATGACCAGCGAGAGCATGATCGCGCGGGGCAGGTCCTTCTTGGGGTTCTTCGCCTCTTCGCCCGCGGTGGAGGCCGCGTCGAAACCGATGTAGGAGAAGAACAGCGTCGAGGCCGCACCGCTGACCCCGGCCTTGCCCAGCGGCATGAAGTCGGAGTAGTTGCCCGACTTGAAGCCCATGAAGCCGATCACGCAGAACAGGACCAGGGCCGCGATCTTCACACCGACCATGATCGTGTTGATGCGGGCGGACTCGCGGGCGCCGCCGAGCAGCAGGCCCATGGCGAGGACCACGACGATCAATGCCGGCAGGTTGAATATCCCGCCGTCGCCGGGCGGGGCGGACAGCGCGTCGGGGATCGTGACGCCGATCGTGCCGTCCAGGAACTCATTGAGGTACTGGCCCCAGCCCACGGCCACGGCGGCCACCGAGACGCCGTACTCCAGGATCAGGCACCAGCCGCAGATCCACGCGACGAGTTCGCCGAGCGTTGCGTAAGCGTACGAATACGAAGAGCCCGCGACCGGGATGGAGCCCGCGAGTTCGGCGTAGGAGAGCGCGGAGAACAGGGCCGTGATGCCGGCCAGCACGAAGGAGATCGTGACGGCGGGTCCGGCCTTGGGAACGGCCTCGCCCAGCACCACGAAAATGCCGGTGCCGAGCGTCGCACCGATGCTGATCATGGTCAGCTGCCACATGCCGAGCGAGCGCCTGAGCGAACCGCCCTCGCCCTGGCCACCCTCTGCGACCAGCGCTTCCACCGGCTTGCGCCGCATCAGACCGCGACCGGGGCGCGGGCCCCCGGCGGCGGGGGCTTCGGTCGAGGGTGGCGCTGCGCCGTGATCCAACACTGAGGTGGCTCCTTATCGCTGCCAATCGGACGGCGGGTGACCGCGACGGTCCGGCCTTCCCCCGCAGGGGGACATTCCGGGCAGCATGGAGCCTTCCGTGGCCGGTTCCGCCGAGCAGGCGGTCCCCGCCACTCCACGTACGGCGAGAACCCTATGGGGTTCTCCTTCCCAGTCGTAATGCAGCAACCTTGCGCATCGGCGGCTGATCATTGCGCGCAAGTGCAGCGGATGCGTCTTTGTTGCACTTCAACGTTCGATCCGTGCGTATACCCTGCTCAGAGCCCTGTTCGCGGCCCTGAGCAGTGGTCCTGGTCACGGGGCCGCCTTGACACGCCGTCAGCCCTGATACAGGGTCGCGCCCCATGGAGCCGCACGTGCCGCACGAGATCGCCGGGCAGCCGGCCACGGGCTGGCTTGACCCGGCGCCTTTCCTGCGCGGGGTGGCCTGGCTCGACGCCGACGGGCAGCCCGTCCGCGCCGATCCCGACGATGTGATGCGGCTGCCGTGGGACACCGGGGAGCGGGCCGCGCTGCCCATCGGCATGCGGATCGAGTTCACCGCGCGGGGCGCACACGCCGTCGAGATCCGTTACCGCGCCCGGGTGCCGGAGCGCGACGCGGCCCTGCACGATCTGGCGCACACCTTCGCGCTCTGGCAGGGCGACCACTGCCTCGCCGAGACCACGGTGGCCCCGCACGAGGAAGGGCGCATACGACTCCAACTGCCGCACTCCCCCGGGCCGTTCACCATCCACCCGCCCGAGACGCAGGCGCCCCGGATCATCGGGGTGCGGGCGGTCGGCGGCACGATCGCGCCGGCCCGGCGCACGGCGCGCTGGCTCGTGCACGGCGACTCCATCACGGAGGGCTGGTGGTCGACGCGGCCCGCACACGCCTGGCCCGCCGTCGCCGGCCGGGCGCTCGGGCTCGACACGGTGAACCTCGGCTACGCGGGCGGCGGACGCGGCGAACTCCCGATCGCCGAACAGCTCGCGCGGCTCCCCGCAGATGTCCTGACCCTCGCCTTCGGCACCAACTGCTGGTCACCGGTGCCGTTTTCGGCCGCCCTGATGCACGAGACGACCCTGGCGTTCGTGCGGCTCCTGCGCCGCGGGCACCGCGAGACCCCGCTGCTCCTGGTCTCCCCGCTGCTGCACCCGGAGGCCGAGCGGACCCCGAACGCGCTGGGCGCGACGCTCGCGGAGCTGCGCACCGCCATGGAGGACGCGGCCCTTGAGCTCGTCTCCGAGGGCGACGGCCACCTCCATCTGCTGCCCGGGCGCGACCTGCTCACCCCGGACCACCTCGCCGACGGCCTGCATCCCACCGACGAGGGCCATGCCGTGCTCGGGGCGGCGGTGGCACGGGCGCTGGCCCCGCACGTGCCGAAGCCCCCACGAGAGGACTCGCGGGGGCTCAGGACCGTACAGCGGGCGGGCGAGTCGCCCTAGGGGGTGTCTGGTGGATCAGGGTCGGTCAGGGTGCGGCGCCTGGTGCGGCGCATCGCAAGGCGCCGGAACGTCGTGATAGCGGAGCTATCGGGGCGTTTCGGCAACGCCGCGAGGTGCCGTGCCAGGCGCCGCACCCCCGGCCATGATCCACCAGACACCCCCTAGCTCCAGCTGTTGTGCAGCGGCTTGCCCTCGGCGTAACCGGCGGCGGACTGGATGCCGACGACGGCCTTCTCCTCGAACTCGGCGAGCGAGGAGGCACCGGCGTAGGTGCAGGACGAGCGGACGCCCGCGATGATCGAGTCGATCAGGTCCTCGACGCCCGGGCGGGCCGGGTCGAGGAACATGCGCGAGGTGGAGATGCCCTCCTCGAACAGGGCCTTGCGGGCGCGGTCGTAGGCCGACTCGTCGCTCGTACGGTTCTTCACCGCGCGGGCCGACGCCATGCCGAAGGACTCCTTGTACAGGTGGCCCTCGGCGGAGGTGTGCAGGTCGCCCGGGGACTCGTAGGTGCCGGCGAACCAGGAGCCGATCATCACGTTGGAGGCGCCGGCCGCGAGCGCCATGGCGACGTCGCGCGGGTGGCGCACCCCGCCGTCGGCCCACACGTGCTTGCCGAACTTCTTGGCCTCGGCGGCGCACTCCAGGACCGCGGAGAACTGCGGGCGGCCGACGCCCGTCATCATGCGGGTGGTGCACATGGCGCCGGGGCCCACACCGACCTTGATGATGTCCGCGCCGGCCTCGATGAGGTCGCGCACGCCCTCGGCGGCGACGATGTTGCCCGCGACGATCGGGACCTGCGGGTCCAGGCCGCGCACGGCCTTGATCGCGGCGATCATCGACTCCTGGTGACCGTGCGCGGTGTCCACGACGATCGTGTCCGCGCCCGCGTCCAGGAGCTGCTTGGCCTTGCCTGCCACGTCGCCGTTGATGCCGACGGCGGCGGCGATGCGCAGCTTGCCCTCGGCGTCGGTGGCCGGGGTGTAGAGCGTCGCGCGCAGGGCGCCCTTGCGGGTCAGGATGCCCGCGAGGCGGCCGTCCTTGTCCACGGCGGGGGCATAGCGGCGGTTGGCGCCGTCCAGCTTGTTGAAGGCTTCGCGGGGGTCGATGTCCGCGTCCAGGAGCAGCAGGTCCTTGGCCATGACCTCGGACAGCTGGGTGAAGCGGTCCACGCCGGTCAGGTCGGCGTCGGTGACGACACCGACGGGCTTCTGGTCGGCGTCGACGACGACGCCCGCGTTGTGCGCCCGCTTGGGCAGCAGGGCCAGCGCGTCGGCGACGGTCTGGGTCGGGGCGAGGACGATCGGGGTGTCGAGCACGTGGTGACGCGTCTTGACCCACGAGATCACCTCGGTGACGACCTCGATCGGGATGTCCTGGGGGATCACGACGATGCCGCCGCGGCGCGCCACGGTCTCGGCCATGCGGCGCCCGGCGATCGCGGTCATGTTGGCGACGACCAGCGGGATGGTGGTGCCCGTGCCGTCGGGGGAGGCCAGGTCGACGCCCTGGCGGGAGCCCACCGCGGAGCGGCTCGGCACCATGAACACATCGTCGTACGTCAGGTCGTACGGCGGCTTGATGTCGTTGAGGAAACGCACGTGCTGAACATCCCAGTCGTTCGAGGTGGCCCCGGGCATTTCAGCCAGGGGAAAAGCACGTAGTTCATTGTCCCATGTTCGTACGATTGCGCTGCCCGGGCCGATCATCCAGGGACGGGGCCCGGGGGCTGGTGCGATCCTCCTAGCGCCAGGTGGATCGCCAAGCTCCCGTACGGTCCCGGCGCCGCCGAGGCGTCCAGAATCTCCAGTGCGGTCGCCCACTCCTCGGGCCGCCGGGCGGCGTACTCCTGCCAGCGGGTGACCACGAGGAGGCGGCCGGGATCGGCCGGGCCCCAGTCGGGGTCGCCCAGGCAGTCGGCGAGGGCGTCCCAGTTCCGGCCGAACCAGTCGGGCAGCCGCAGCGCCGCCGCCGCGCGGTCCATGAAGGCGGCTTTGCCGGTGACCCCGCCGAGGTCGAGGACGTCGACCTGCCATCCGGCGGCGCGGAGCGCGTCGTACGGTTGGGCCGTCATCGCAGCACCGCCTTGAACGTCTTGTAGTGGTCGCCGGTGTAGTAGAACTCGCCGCTCTGCCCGGTGACGAGGCGCCGTGCGCCGCGGTCGCGGGAGTTCGGGGTGTCGACGGTGTACTCGTGGTAGTAGCCGCGCTTGTGCGGGGGCAGCAGCTTCTCGACGTTGCCGAACACCACACCGTCCTTGCTGTACGGGAAGGGGCCGCCCTTGTCGATGAGCGTGAGCGTGCGCCGCGCCTCGGACGGCAGCCGGTCCGCCGCGACCGTCGCCATGCCCTTGGCCCAGCCGGGAGCCGAGGCCGGGGCGGGCGCGGAGGAGCCGGGGCCGTCCGGTTGAGCGCCGCCCTTGCCTGCGCAGCCGACGAGCAGCACGGCGAGGCAGGCCAGCACCGCGGCGAGGACGAGCCGGACACACCTGGTGATCATGTTCCGATGCTCCCATCCGGCGGCGGCGCGAGCGAATGCGTGGGCCGGTGATGTCGGGTCACGATGGAGGCATGCTGCTCGCCGACGTGGCCAGAACCTCGGCCGAAATCGCCGCCACCTCCTCCCGCTCGCGGAAATCCGAGCTGCTGGCCCGGCTGTTCTCGGCCACCGAACCGGACGAGGCGCCGCTGGTGGTGACCTATTTGGCGGGGCGGCTCCCGCAGCGGCGCACCGGGCTCGGCTGGAGCACCCTCAAGGACCGGCCGGCGCCGGCCGCTACGCCCGGCCTGACCGTCCGGGAGGTCGACGAGCGCCTGGACGCCCTCTCGGCCGTGGCCGGGAAGGGCGCACAGGGCGAGCGCAGGCGACTGGTCGGCGAGCTGATGGCGGCGGCCACCCGTCAGGAGCAGGACTTCCTGGTCGCGCTGATCATCGGTGAGGTGCGGCAGGGCGCGCTGGACGCGGCGGCCGTCGAGGGGCTTGCGGCGGCGGCCGGCGCCCCGGCGGCGGACGTGCGGCGCGCGGTGATGCTGGGCGGTTCGCTCGGCACGGTGGCGCAGGCGCTGCTCGCGGGCGATCCGGCCGCGCTCGCCGCGTTCCGGCTCGATGTGGGGCGGCCCGTCCTGCCCATGCTCGCGCACAGCGCGAAGGACGTCGCCGATGCGCTGGACCGGCTCGGCCCCTGCGCCGTCGAGGAAAAGCTCGACGGCATCCGTGCCCAGGTGCACAAGGGCGGGGACGTGGTGCGGGTGTTCACCCGTACCCTGGACGAGATCACCGAGCGGCTGCCCGAAGTGGTGGCCGCGGCACGGGAGTTGGGCGCCGAACGGGCTGTGCTCGACGGGGAGGTGATCGCGCTCGGCCCCGACGGGCGGCCCCGTTCCTTCCAGGACATCGCCGGACGCGTCGGATCCCGCCTCGACGTCGCGGGCGCCCAGGACCGGCTGCCGCTCTCCCCCGTCTTCTTCGACCTGTTGTCGGTGGACGGGCGGGACCTTCTCGATCTGCCGGTGCACGAACGGCAGGCGGAGCTGGCCCGCATCGCCCCCGAGCCCCGGCGCGTACGGCGGTACGTGGTGCGGGATCCGGCGGATCCCCAACAGCGGCGCGGCGCCGAGGAGTTCGCCGCGAAGACGCTGGACATCGGGCACGAGGGCGTGGTCCTCAAGGCGCTCGACTCGACGTACGCCGCGGGCCGGCGCGGCTCGTCGTGGCTGAAGGTCAAGCCCGTGTACACCCTCGATCTGGTGGTCCTCGCGGCCGAGTGGGGCCACGGCCGGCGCACCGGCAAGCTCTCCAACCTGCACCTCGGGGCGCGCCGCGAGGACGGCACGTTCGCCATGCTGGGCAAGACGTTCAAGGGTCTCACCGACGCGCTGCTCGCCTGGCAGACCGAGCGGCTGCGGGAGTTGACGGTGGCCGAGGAGCCGTGGGGTGTGCGGGTGCGGCCGGAACTCGTCGTCGAGGTGGCCTTCGACGGCGTACAAAGATCATCACGCTACCCGGAAGGGGTGACACTGCGCTTCGCACGGGTAGTGCGCTATCGCGAGGACAAGAGGGCCTCGGAAGCGGACACGGTCGCGGCGGTGATCGCTGCCCCGAGTTCTCGGCTCCGGCCGGACGAGGGGGGTCCCGACCGCGACGGGAGGGACTGAACCGGTGGAGCAGGGTCACGATGCGGGGCAGCGGGAGCAGGCACAACGACGGGCGCAGGAAGCCGGACTCGCGGCTGCCCGGCTCACCGCGGAGGGGGTGCGGGCGGTCGCGCTGACCTGGGTGGACGTCGCCGGTCTGACCCGGGTGAAGGTCGTGCCGACCACGCGGCTCGCCGAGGTCGCGGCACGGGGCGTGGGCATGTCGCCGGTCTTCGACGTGTACCTGGTGGACGACTCGGTCACCACCAGCGCGCACATCGGCGGCCCCGACGGCGATCTGCGTCTGATCCCCGACCTCGACCGGCTCACCGTGCTCGCCGCCCAGCCCGGCTGGGCGTGGGCGCCCGCCGACCGTTTCGAGCAGTCCGGGCAGCCGTACACCGCCTGCCAGCGCCGGTTCGCACGCCGGATGACCGAGCGCGCGGCCGAGCGCGGCATCGAGCTGCGGATGGGCTTCGAGACGGAGTGGGTCCTCGACCCGCCGCTTGCGGGACCCGCGTACGGAATGGCGCGGGTCGTCGAGCGTGCGCAGTACGTGGGCGATGTGCTCGGCGCGCTGGAGACGCAGGGCGTGGAGGTGCTGCAGATCCACCCGGAGTACACACCGGGCCAGTTCGAGGTGTCGGTCGCGCCGGCGGATCCGGTGGGCGCGGCGGACCTCGCGGTGCTGGTGCGCGAGACGATCAGGGCGGTGTCGCTCCAGCACGGCCTGACCCCCTGGTTCGGTCCGGTCATCGACCCCGAGGGCGTCGGCAACGGCGGCCATCTCCACCTCAGCCTGTGGCACAAGGGCCGCAATCTGTGCCGGGGCGGTGCGGGGTCCTCGGCGATGACGGCGACCAGCGAGGGCTTCCTCGCCGGGATCCTCGACGCGCTGCCCGCGCTGCTGGCCATCGGCGCCCCGAGCCCCGCGAGCTATCTGCGCCTCGCGCCCTCGCGCTGGGCCGGCGCCTTCCAGTGCTGGGGAGCGGAGAACCGGGAGGCGGCGCTGCGGTTCGTGCCCGGTCCGCCCGGCGCCGAGGACGCGGCGAACGCCGAGGTCAAGTCGTTCGACCCGGCGGCCAACCCCTATCTGGTGACCGGCGCGGTGATCGCCGCGGGGCTCGCCGGGCTCGACGCGGAGCTGCGCCTGCCCGAGCCGGTGGCGGGCGACCCCGTCGACACGGGAGCGCAACGGCTGCCTGCCTCGCTGCCCGAGGCCCTTGAACACTTCACCAAGTCGGCGGTGCTGCGCGAAGCGCTCGGCGACCCGCTCTTCGAAGCGATCGCCGCGGTGCGCCGGGCCGAGACGGAACTTTTTGCCGGCCGTACCCCGCAGGAGATCGCCGAGGCCACCCGCGGGAGGTACTGAGTGCTGCCGCTGGTGGACCACCACTGCCATGGCGTGCTGCGCTCCGATCCGGACGCGGCCGCCTTCGAGGCGTTTTTGACCGAGTCCGACGCGCCGGCCGCGCCCGGCACCAGCTTCTTCGACACCCAGTTGGGCTTCGCGGTGCGCCGCTGGTGCCCGCCGCTGCTCGGCCTCGAACCGCACTGCCCGCCGGAGCGCTATCTGGCGCGCCGGCGCGAACTCGGCGCCGAGGAGGCCAACCGGCTGCTCCTGAGCGCCACCGGCATCGGTACGTATCTGGTGGACACCGGTCTGCCGGGCGATCTGACCGGTCCGGCCGAGCTGGCCCGCCTCGGCGGGGCCCAGGCGCGCGAGATCGTACGCCTGGAACACCTGGCGGAGCGCACCGCCGAGGGGGTGCGGGATCCGGACAAGTTCCTGGCGGTGCTCGCCGATGCCGTCGGCGCGGCGGCGGACACCGCCGCGGGGTTCAAATCGGTCGTCGGGTACCGCTACGGCCTGGACGTCGCCCCCGAGCCGCCGGGTCCGGCGGAACTGCGCGCGGCCACCGCCGACTGGCTGGCCCAAGGGGCGGGGCGGATCACCTCGCCCGTGCTGCTGCGGCATCTGCTCTGGTCGGCGGCCGGGACGGGGCTGCCGCTCCAGATCCACACCGGGTTCGGCGACCCCGACCTCAGGCTGCACCGCTGCGATCCGCTGCTGCTCACCGATTTCATCCGGGCCGTGCGCCCGACCGGCTGCCGGCTGGTCCTGCTGCACGGCTACCCGTACCACCGCAACGCGGGCTATCTGGCGCACGTCCACCCGCATGTGTATGCGGACGTGGGTCTCTCGCTCGGGCACACCGGCGCGCGGGCCGGCGCGGTGCTCGCCGAGTTCCTGGAGCTCGCGCCGTTCGGCAAGCTGCTGTTCTCGACGGACGCGTACGGCCTCGCGGAGCTGTACGTGGTGGGGGCGCGGCTCTACCGGGAGGCCCTTGACCAGCTCCTGAACGGCTGGACCGGGTCCGGGGCGTGGTCGGCCGCCGACGCGGACCGCGTGGCCGCGCTGGTGTCGGCCGGCAACGCCGAGCGGGTGTACGGCACGTGAGGCGCGGGGCGCCGGGGGCTCTTCGCCCTCGGCGCCCCGGGCCCGTCCGGTGTCTCAGACGCCGTCCGGGTCCGCGCGGTCCAGGGCGGGCCGGGGCTTGGAGCCCGTCTCGTTGAGGAGGAAGTCGGCGGCGGCGGTGTCCGTGACGAGGCTCGTGACGAGCCCCGACCGCAGGACGGCGTCGATGGCGGCGGCCTTGCGCTGACCCCCGGCGATCGCGACGACCTCCGGGATGCGGCGCAGCCGGTCCGCCTCGACGGTGATGCAGCGCTCCCCCAGGTCACGGCCGACCCGGCGGCCCTGCGCGTCGAAGAGGTGCGCGGACATCTCGGCGGCGACGCCGAGCGAGGCGTAGTGCGCCCGCTCCTCGTCGCTGAGCATGTCGTGCACGGTGGAGATGCCGGGCTCCCAGGAGCCGATGGACACCGCGGCGACGGTCACCTTGTCGAAGTACTCGAAGGCGCGGGCGATCCCGGTCTGGTTGCGCAGCGCGGCGGCCGTGGCCGGGTCGGGAAGGAGCATCGGGGCGTAGATGGGGTGGGCCTCGCCGCCGGAGACCTGGGCGGCCCGGCGCACCGCCTCGACGGAGCCCCGCTCGGCGGTGCCCGCGTCGTAGACCCCGGTCAGCTGGACGACCGTGCACGGCGGCAGCCGGTCGAGCGCGGCGGCCATGTGGATGGTGGAGCGGCCCCAGGCGAGGCCGAGCACATCGCCCTCGCTGACGAGCTCGCCGAGCAGGTCGGCGGCGACCTCGCCCAGGTTCTCCGGGTCGGGCGAGCTCTCCTCACCCTCGGCGGGCGACTCCACGACGACCGCGTGCCGCAGTCCGTAGCGGGCGCGCAGGGCGTCGGAGCGCTCCGCGTCCAGCTCGGCCGGTACGCGGATCTCGATGCGTACGAGGTCGCGTTCCAGGGCGGTCTCCAGGACCCGGGCCACCTTGAAGCGGCTCACGCCGAACTCCTCGGCGATCTGGATCTTGGACTTCCCCTCCAGGTAGAAGCGGCGGGCCATGGCCGCCGCCTGCACCAGCTCCGCGGGTCCCATCCGCAGGGCTGACCGACCCGCCGACATTGCAGACACCGCGATCTCCTCACTGCTGTTCACACTGCTGTTCACGCACCGGACTCGCTGTTCATCCTGTCAGATCCCACGGTCCTTGATCAGCCCCGGCGGGTTCCGTTCCTTCAGTGGCGGCTCAGTGCGCGCACGCCCAGGGCGCGCCAGCCGTGGTCCGCTCGGCCAGGGAGCGCAGGCCGCGCACCGCTTCGGCCGGGTTCTCGGCGCCGTAGACGGCGGAGCCGGCGACGAAGACATCGGCTCCTGCCTCCGCGCAGCGCTCGATGGTGGAGGCCGAGACGCCGCCGTCGACCTGGAGCCACAGTTCAAGTCCGTGTTTGACGATCAGCTCACGGGTCCGGCGGATCTTCGGCAGCATGATGTCGAGGAAGGACTGGCCGCCGAAGCCGGGCTCGACCGTCATGATCAGCAGCATGTCGAGCTCGGGAAGCAGGTCCTCGTAGGGCTCGATCGGGGTGGCGGGCTTCAGCGCCATCGACGCGCGGGCGCCCTTGGCCCGGATCTCGCGGGCGAGCCGTACGGGGGCGGCGGCGGCCTCCGCGTGGAAGGTGACCGAGCCGGCCCCCGCCTCCACGTACTGCGGGGCCCAGCGGTCGGGGTCCTCGATCATCAGATGGCAGTCGAGCGGCGTGTTCGTCGCCCTGCTCAGGGATTCCACGATGGGCACCCCGAGCGTGAGGTTGGGCACGAAGTGGTTGTCCATCACGTCGACGTGGAGCCAGTCGGCGCCTTCGACGGCCCTGGCCTCTTCGGCCAGCCGGGCGAAGTCCGCGGAGAGGATGCTGGGGTTGATCTGAGCCATGCCCCAAGCCTGCCATGCCCTGGGCGACTTGCCTGCCACGGTGCGGGGCGAAGCCTGACCGGATCCGGGCGAGGCGGGCGATCCTGGCGTGGGGCCGGGGTCTCGACGCATGATCGCTCGCGCGCGGGCACCACGACCGGAACCTCTTCTGCGCCCCGGCGGCGCGGTGGCGGCCGAACCGTGACGCGCCCCAACTGCCGTATGCGGGCGCGGAGTTCGAGAGGGTGGCGCTGGGTGTGCGGGAGGCGACACCCCGCGGTCGCGGGGCGCCGTCCCGTCAGGCGGTGCGCCGCAGCAGGGCCAGGTACATCGCGTCGGTGCCGTGCAGATGCGGCCACAACTGGACATCGGGGCCCTCGCCCAGGCCCGCGACGCCGGGCATCAGGGGGCGTACGTCGATCCACTCGGCCTCGACGGGCTCGGCGCCGCCGCGCCCCTTGAGGACGTCCTCGACGACGATCCGGGTCTCGGCCAGATGCGGTGAGCAGGTGGCGTACCCGACCACGCCGCCGATCCGCACCGCCGACAGGGCCTCACGCAGCAGCGAGCGCTGGAGCGGCGCGAAGCCCTCCAGGTCTTCGGGCCGCCGGCGCCAGCGTGCCTCCGGCCTGCGGCGCAGGGCGCCGAGGCCCGAGCAGGGGACATCCATCAGGACGCGGTCGAAGGACCCGGGCAGCCACGGCGGGCGGGTGCCGTCGGCCGCGATGACCTGGTACGGGCCGGGATTGCCGGCGAGCGTGCGCTCGACGAGGCGGGCCCGGTGCGGCTGCTTCTCGGAGGCGAGCAGGGTCGCGCCGCGGCCCGCGGCTAGCGCGGCCAGCAGGGCGGCCTTGCCGCCGGGGCCCGCGCAGCCGTCGAGCCACAGCTCGTCGCGGCCCTCGACGGGGGCGCCCGCGAGGGCGGCGGCCACCAGCTGGCTGCCCTCGTCCTGGACGCCCGCGCGGTTCTCGCGTACGGCGTCGAGGGCCCCGGGCTCGCCGCCCTCGGCCATCCGCACCGCATAGGGCGACCAGCGGCCGGGCAGGGCCGCCTCCTCGCCGAGCGCGTCGAGGAGTTCATCGGTGGTGGAGCGGCCCGGACGGGCGACCAGGGTCACCTCGGGCCGCTCGTTGTCGGCCTCCAGCAGGTCCTCGATGCCGGCCCGGCCGCCGCCGAGGGCGTCCCAGAGCGCGGAGACGACCCAGCGCGGATGCGAGTGGACCACGGCGAGGTGGTCCTCGGCGTCGTCCTCGTAGGAGGGCGCGACCTTCTGGAGCCAGCCGTCGAGGTCGTCCGCGGAGATCTTGCGCAGCACGGCGTTCACGAACTTGGCCCGCCCGTCGCCGAGCACCACCCGCGCCAGCTCGACACTCGCCGAGACCGCGGCGTGCGTCGGGATCCGGGTGCCGAGCAGCTGGTGGGCGCCCAGTGCCAGGACGTCGAGCACGGGCGGGTCGACCTCGCGCAGCGGCCGGTCGATGCAGGCCGCGATGATCGCGTCGTAGGTGCCCTGGCGGCGCAGCGTGCCGTAGACGAGCTCGGTGGCGAGCGCCGCGTCCCGCGCGTCGAAGTTTCCGCCCTCGCGCGCCTTGCGGAGCAGCGGGGGCAGCACGAGGTTGGCGTACGCGTCGCGCTCGTCCACGGCCCGCAGCGCCTCGAAGGCGAGGATGCGGACCGGGTCCTTCTTGGGCCGGCGGTACGGCTTGCCGGCCTTGGCCGCGTGGGGGTTCGGGCTGCGACGTGGCGAATCGTTCACGTGAAAGGTGCTCCGCGGATCAGATGGGGCGAACCCCCTCAGCGTACGTCCGCCGCCCCCACGCGCTCACCCGGGGCGATGCGCACGCCGCGGGCCCAGTCGGCCCCGCGCATCGGCTTCTTGCCCTGCGGCTGGACCCAGAGCAGTTCCACGGCGTGCGAACCGGTGCCGACGTACACGTTGTTCTTGGCGACGGAGAGCTCGCCGGGCGCGAGGTCGGTGCGGTCGGTGACGGGGGCCGCCTGGATGAGCTTGAGACGTTCGCCGCGGAACACCGTCCAGGCGCCGGGCGCGGGGGTGCAGCCGCGCACCACGCGGTCCACCCGCAGCGCGGGGGCCGCCCAGTCGACGAGCGCCATCTCCACGGTGATCTTCGGGGCGAGCGAGATCCCGTCGGCGGGCTGCGGAACGGCCTTAAGGGAGCCGTCCTCGATGCCGTCCATGGTCGCGGCGAGCAGACCGGCGCCCGCGAACGCGAGCCGGGTCAGCAGGTCGCCGCTGGTGTCCGTGGGCCGGACCTCCTCGGTGACCGTCCCGTACACCGGCCCCGAGTCCAGGCCCTCCTCGATCAGGAAGGTGGCGGCGCCGGTGATCTCGTCGCCCGCCATGACCGCGTGCTGCACGGGCGCGGCGCCGCGCCAGGCGGGCAGCAGCGAGAAGTGCAGATTGACCCAGCCCCGTGCCGGAACGTCGAGCGCGACCTTGGGCAGCAGCGCGCCATAGGCGACGACCGGGCAGCAGTCGGGCGCGATCGCGCGCAGCCGGGCCAGGAACTGCTCGTCCCGCGGCTTCGCGGGCTTGAGCACCTCGATGCCCGCCTCCTCGGCGCGCTCGGCGACCGGGCTCGCCACCAGCCTGCGGCCACGCCCGGCGGGTGCGTCGGGCCGGGTGACGACCGCGGCGACCTCGTGCCGGCCGGAGGCGATCAGGGCGTCCAGGGCGGGGACGGCGACCTCGGGGGTGCCTGCGAAGACGAGCTTCACTGGGAGTTACCTCGCTTTGTCGAGAGCAGCGTCTCAGTCTATGGGCCCCGGGCGGCGGGCGTACGCACAGGTGTCCCGCGCTGCCCGCGCCCCCGGCGAGGGCCGACCGGCAGGGGCGCATGACGGCTCGTGCGCCCTGTGCATATGCCCATACGCCCCCGCAGCGTGACCACAACAGCCGGTAGCGCGTTGGTCAAGAGAGATTGACCTGACCGGGCCGCTTGTGCGGCCCGCGCGCTTTCCGCACCCGCACCACGTCAACACGGCACAACTTGGCATCACGCAGTATCAGTACCGTTTTCACCCTCCCTTTCATCGCCGGTTCGAGAGGCTTGCTCATGGCCGACCACGCAACCCACGACGCCCAAGCGCGGGCCAGCCTGCACCTGTTGGTGCGGGACATCGAGCGGGTCCGCCGGCAGGTGGACGCACTGCGCACCCTCACCGCGCAGCTGGGCAACGTCTACCGCCCGCGCCGCTCCGGTCCCTCCACGGGCTTCGTCGTGTACGGGCGGGCCCCGGCGCCGACCGTGCGGCTCGCCCAGGAGCTGCGGGACAGCGTCGAGACCCTGGTGACCGCCGCCGTGGACTTCGACCGCTCCCTCGGCTTCTCCTGGGACGCGGTGGGCTCCGCGCTCGGCGTCACCAAGCAGGCGGTGCACCGCCGTTACGGGTCCCGCCGGACGACCGCCCAGACCTCGGGCCAGGCCGACGCCGAGCGTCCGGCCGAGACCGCGGTGACCCGCACGCTGCCGCCGCTGCCCCCGATGTCCCCCATGCCCGCCGTCCCCGCCGCCCGTTCGATGCCCCCCCAGCCGACGGCGAGCAGCCACGCCCTTCGCGAGGAGGTCCGCACCAGCGCGTTCCCCGGTCCCCGCAACGGCTGACCCGCTTCCGCCCTTTCGTGCCCTCGCGTCCGTACGTACCGCGGGGGCACAGCCGTGTCCGCCGCACCGCGGGGACGCGCACCATGTGCGGCGTGCCGCAGAGGCACCGCCGGGTCCGCCCCACCGCAGGGGGCGCACACCATGTGCGGCGTGCCGCAGGGCACCGCCGGGTTCCGGCGGTCAGCCGATGTCCGGCGGGTCGATCCTGATGCGCACCGGGTCGCCGCCGCCGCGGGCGAGCCGTGCGGCCTGGGCGGCCTTGAGGGCGGCGGCCAGCGCCGCGCCGCTGCCCGGCGGCACCCGCACCAGCGCCCGCTCCCACTGCTCCCCCGCCGGGGGATCACCGGGTCTGCGCGGCCTGCCGGGGTCGGCGACCGGCAGCGGGACGGGGCCCAACACCTGCGCGTCGGGCGGCAGTTGGGCCGCCCGCAGAAAGGCATCGACCGCCTCGGGGCGGCCGATGGCCTCGGCCATCCGCGAGACCGGCGGAAAACCGAGCTCGGCCCGCTCGGCCAGTTCGCGCAGGGCGTGGCCGACCGGATCCCAGCGCACCAGCGCCTGCACGGGACGCAGGGTGGGCTCGGCGACCACGACCACCGTGCCGCCCTCCTCCTGGCCCCGCACCAGCGAGGCCGCCCCGATCCAGCGCCGCAGGGCCTCCTCGCCCGCCCTCAGGTCGGGCCGGCCGAGCATGGCCCAGCCGTCGAGGAGCAGCGCGGCCGCGTAGCCGCCGTCGGCGACCGGCTCGGCGCCCGGCGTGGACACCACGAGCGCGGGCTGTCCCGGCACACTGTCCAGGACGTGGTCCCGCCCCGAGGTGCGCACCGGCACCGCCGGGAAGGCGCGGCCCAGTTCCTCCGCGGTCCGCCGGGCGCCGACGATCTGGGCGCGCAGCCGGTGCGCGCCGCACTCGGCGCAGTGCCAGTCGGCCTCCGCCGTCCCGCACCACGCGCACCGCAGCGCCCGCTCGTCCGGCGCCTCCAGTGGGCCCGCGCACCGGCCGCACCGGGCCGGCGTACGGCAGCGCGCACAGGCGAGCCGCGGCGCGTACCCCCGCCTCGGCACCTGCACGAGCACGGGACCGCTCTTCAGGCCCTCGCGTACGGCCTGCCAGGCGAGGCTCGGCAGCCGGGCGGCCCGGGCCGCCTCGTCACGCGCCAGTTCCCCGTCGCCGACGGTGCGTACGAGGGGGGCGGCGGCGCGTGCCACCGTCCGGTCCGCGACGAGCGGGGCGGCCCATCCGCTCTGCACGAGCTGGGCGGCCTCGACGGTGCAGCTCGTACTGCCCAGCAGGAAGGCGCACTTGTCGTGCGCGGCCCGCAGTTCAAGCACTTCCCGTACGTGCGGAAACGGCGCGTTGTCGTCGCTGTGGCTGGAGTCGCCGTCCTCCCACACCACGACGAGCCCCAGGTTCGCCACGGGGGCGAACATCGCCGCGCGGGTGCCGACCACGGCCCGCACCGCGCCCCGGCACACCGCGAGCCACTGCCGGTAGCGCCGCTCGGGGCCCGACTCGGCGGTCAGCAGGGCGTGCCTTCCCTCGCCGAGCAGCGCGGTCAGCGCCGCGTCCACCCGGCTCGCGCTGCGCCCGTCCGGGACGACGACGAGGGCGCCGCGGCCCGAGGCGAGAGTGGCCCCGACGGCCCGCGCGATCTCCTGGGCCCAGTGGGGCCCCGGCAGCGCGGTCCACACCGCCCTGGGCGATCCGCCGCTCCCCAACGCCCGTACGAAGGCGGGCCCTTGCTGATATCGCTCCCAGGTCCCGGGCTCCGGCTCGGCCGGCGGCGCGGGCGGCTCGGGCGACGGCTTGGCCTCGGCCCTGGCGTTCCTCGGCGGGACCGCGAGTTGCAGCACATCGGCGAGACTGCCCGCGTACCGGTCGGCCACTGCTCTGGCCAGCGACAGCGTGTCCGCGCTGAGCACCCGCTCGGGCGAGACGACACTGGCGAGCGCGGCCAGCGGGCCGGAGTAGTCGGAGTCGGCACGGCGCTCGACGAGGAACCCGTCGATCAGGCCGCCGCCCTCGCGCCGGCCGCCCCGCACATTGCGCGCGCCCGCGCCGAAACGGACCCGGACCCGCACACCCGGCTGGGCCTCGCCGTCCAGCTCCTCGGGGACCGCGTAGTCGAAGAACTGGTCAAGGTGCAGCACGCCCTTGTTCACCACGACCCGGGCGACCGGCAGCTCCTTGGCGAGCGCCGCCCCCCGCCACGTCCGCGGCTTGGCCTTGGGCACCTTGGCCTTGCGCACCGTCTCCCGAATGAGCGCAAGCTGCTCCGGCCCGGCGCCCTCGGCGCCCCCGCCCTGCCGTTCGTTCTCGCTGCTCACAGCCAAATTCCTACCAGACGGGACTGACAACGCGGCGCGCCCCGATGACAGGCTCCCGTCGCGGCCCGCCCGGCAGGAGACTCGTCCTCAGAGGGGCGTGAGGATCATGAGGACTTCGTCGCGGTCGTCGCCCCGGCCGAAGCGCAGCGCGCCAGGCCACCGGCCGGTCTCCTGCCAGCCCAGGCGGCCGTAGAAGTCCTCAAGTCCGGCGCCGCCGCGTGCGGCCAGGCGGAGCTGTTCGAGTCCCATCTCGTCACGCGCGATGTCCCGTGCATGACGCATGAGGGCCGCGCCGATGCCACGGCCCCGCAGGCCGGTCCGCGTCTGGACGTGGTGGAGCGTCCCCCAGTGCGCTATGAGCTCGAAGGGGTCGCGCCGGACGTTCAGCCATCCCGCGAGAGCGCCGTCGAGCGACGCGGCCACGAGCCGGCTCGTGGTGGGGGCAAGCCCCGCGACGAGGGAATCGACCACGGGCGCGACCTCGCCCGCGTCGACGGGCGGGAAGGGGAACCCCGCCGCCCCGCCGGCGTTGGTGACCTCGACCCAGCACTCGACGAGCGCTCGCCTCAGCTCCGCAGTGACGTCGCCCGGGGCCGTGATCTGTCGCAGGTGGAGGGTTCCGTGGTCCATGGCCCCGATTTTCGCACCGGCCACTGACAGCGCCCGTGCCCGCGACGGCGACCGTACCCGCACGCGCGAGGGCCCCGCCTGCGACGACGCCCGTACAGCACGCGCAAAGGCCCCACTCGCAACGGCGCCCGACAGGCACGCGCTAGGACCCACCCCGCCCGCGACGACGACGGCCGTACACGCACGCGCCAGGCTGCGCCGCGACGACGACGGCCGTACGTACACGCACGCGCGAGGCCCCGCCGCGACGATAACGGCCGTACAGGCACGCACAAGGGCCCCGCCCGCGACGACGCCCGTACAAGGCACGCGCAAAGGCCCCGCCCACGACGGCGGCGGCCGTTCACGCACGCGCGAGGGCCCCGGACCGATGGCCGTCGATGGCCGGTCCGGGGCCCCCGCAAGGGCGTTGCTGTCGTGCCTAGAGCCCCGCGGCCTCGCGCAGCGCGTCCACGCGGTCCTTGCGCTCCCACGTGAAGTCGTCCAGCTCACGGCCGAAGTGACCGTACGCCGCGGTCTGGGCGTAGATCGGGCGGAGCAGGTCGAGGTCGCGGATGATCGCGGCCGGACGGAGGTCGAAGACCTGCGTGATGGCCGTCTCGATCTTCTCGTTGTCGATCGTGTTCGTGCCGAACGTCTCGACGAACAGGCCCACCGGCTCGGCCTTGCCGATCGCGTACGCGACCTGGACCTCGCAGCGCGCGGCGAGACCCGCGGCCACCACGTTCTTGGCGACCCAGCGCATCGCGTAGGCGGCCGAGCGGTCCACCTTCGACGGGTCCTTGCCGGAGAAGGCGCCTCCGCCGTGGCGGGCCATGCCGCCATACGTGTCGATGATGATCTTGCGGCCGGTCAGGCCGGCGTCGCCCATCGGGCCGCCGATCTCGAAGCGGCCGGTCGGGTTGACCAGCAGGCGGTAGGCGTCGGTGTCCAGCTTGATGCCGTCCTCGACGAGCTGCTTGAGGACGTGCTCCACGACGAACTCGCGGATGTCGGGGGCGAGCAGCGACTCCAGGTCGATGTCGCTCGCGTGCTGCGTGGAGACGACGACCGTGTCGAGACGGACGGCCTTGTCGCCGTCGTACTCGATGGTGACCTGGGTCTTGCCGTCCGGGCGCAGGTAGGGGATGGTGCCGTTCTTGCGGACCTCGGTGAGGCGGCGCGAGAGCCGGTGCGCCAGGTGGATCGGCAGCGGCATCAGCTCGGGCGTCTCGTCGCAGGCGTAGCCGAACATCAGGCCCTGGTCGCCCGCGCCCTGCTTGTCGAGCTCGTCCTCATCGCCCTCGACCCGCTTCTCGTACGCGGTGTCGACACCCTGGGCGATGTCCGGGGACTGGGCGCCGATGGACACCGACACGCCGCAGGAGGCGCCGTCGAAGCCCTTCTTGGAGGAGTCGTATCCGATTTCGAGGATCTTGTCGCGGACCAGCTGCGCGATCGGCGCGTAGGCCTTGGTCGTGACCTCACCGGCCACGTGCACCTGGCCCGTGGTGATAAGGGTCTCCACGGCAACGCGAGAAGTCGGGTCCTCGCGCAGGAGCGCGTCGAGGATCGTGTCGCTGATCTGGTCAGCGATCTTGTCGGGGTGACCTTCGGTCACAGACTCCGAGGTGAAGAGACGACGGGACACAACGCTCCCTGGGGTTGCAGCGGCTGCTGGCTGATCATGGTAGGTCGCGCCGGGAGCTGCGCCCGGCGGCGTTCCGTGGACCAGTTTATCGGTCGGTTGTGTTCGATGGACCAGGTGTCTCGCTCCGTGGAGTCCGAAGATCTCCGGATCCGGCCGTCGTGACGTGCGACGAAGGCCCGGGACGGGGCCCCGCGCGGGCTCTGGGGCATGGCCGGAGACCGGTCCCGGGGGTTCGGGACCGGCTCGAACAAGCTAGTCGCGGTCCAGGGAAGTGTCACCGGATTGTCCGAAACGGCGGCCCACGAGATCCCACACCGTGTCGGCCAGGGCCTCCTTGGGGCCGTGCGGCACCGGGGTCTCGGAGCCGTCGGCGCCCAGGACGACCGCCTCGTTCTCCTCCGAGCCGAACGTTTTGCGCTCGCCGACCTCGTTGACGACGAGCAGGTCGCAGCCCTTGCGCCGGAGCTTGAGGCGGCCGTTGGCCAGTACGTCGTCGGTCTCGGCGGCGAAGCCGACGACCAGCCGGCCGGGACGGGTCCGGTCGGCCGAGATCTCGGCCAGGATGTCCGGGTTGCGGACCAGGGCGAGCGGGGCCGGTTCCTCGCCGTCCTTCTTCTTGATCTTCCCGGCGGCGTACGCCTCGGGGCGGAAGTCGGCGACGGCGGCCGCCATGACCACGGCGTCGGCGTCCGCTGCGGCCTTCAGGACGGCTTCGCGCAGCTGTACGGCGGTGCCGACGCGCACGATGTCCGCGCCCGCCGGGTCCGGCAGTCCGGTGTTCGCCTCGATCAGGGTGACCCTGGCCCCCCGGGCGACGGCGGTCCTGGCGAGTGCGTACCCCTGCTTGCCGGAGGAGCGGTTGCCGAGGTAGCGCACGGGGTCGAGCGGCTCGCGCGTGCCGCCCGCGCTGATCACGAAGTGCCGCCCCGCGAGGTCCTGCTCGGTGCTTCCCCGAGCCAGCACGCGGCGGCACACCTCGAACAGCTCGCCCGGGTCGGGCAGCCGGCCCTTGCCGGTGTCGACGCCGGTGAGGCGCCCCACGGCCGGCTCGATGACGACGGCGCCCCGGCGGCGCAGTGTGGCCACGTTCTCCTGCGTCGCGGGGTGCTCCCACATCTCGGTGTGCATGGCGGGTGCGAAGACGACGGGACAGCGCGCGGTGAGCAGCGTGTTGGTCAGCAGGTCGTCGGCGAGCCCGTGCGCGGCCTTGGCCAGCATGTCGGCGGTGGCCGGGGCCACGATCACCAGGTCGGCGCCCTGGCCGATCCGTACATGCGGCACCTCGTGGACGTCCGACCACACCTCGGTCGAGACGGGGTGACCGGAGAGCGCCGACCAGGTGGCCGCCCCGACGAAGTGGAGCGCCGACTGGGTCGGCACCACCCGGACGTCGTGCCCCGACTCGGTCAGCCGGCGCAGTAGTTCGCACGCCTTGTAGGCGGCGATGCCGCCGCTGACCCCCAGAACGACCTTCGGCTTGGCCATCAAAAAACTCGCCTCTCCCCGCGCGCTGTCATCTTCGGACTGCGTGTGTGTACCCATGACACACCACAGGCCCGGCAGTCGCGCTGCCGGGCCTGTGGTGGAACGTCTGTCGCCTACACGGCTGCCTACTGGGCGGGGCCCTCGATGGCCTCGGAGGTCAGCAGGCCCGCGTTGATCTCGCGCAGTGCGATCGAGAGCGGCTTCTCGTGGACGTGGGTGTCCACCAGCGGGCCGACGTACTCAAGAAGACCCTCACCGAGCTGCGAGTAGTACGCGTTGATCTGGCGGGCACGCTTGGCCGCGTAGATCACCAGGCTGTACTTCGAGTCGGTTGCCTCAAGGAGCTCATCAATCGGAGGGTTGATGATGCCCTCGGGCGCGGTAATGGAAGAGGACACTCTTGGCCTTCCGATGGGGATCGAAGATGTGAGCTGTGCTGCTGGTGCGCTGAGCCGGGCTGCGTCTGCTGCTGAAAGCGGCTGACGTCACACGTCTCGATCAAACAACTCGCATCAAGGCTAGCAGCTCCCGGGCCACGTCCTCGACCGAGGTGTTGACCAGGGTCGTGTCGAACTCCGCCTCGGCGGCCAGTTCGACCTTCGCGGCGGCGAGCCGGCGCTCGATGACGTCGGGCGCTTCGGTGCCACGGCCGGTGAGCCGGCGGACCAGTTCGTCCCAGCTCGGGGGCGCGAGGAAGACGAGCTGCGCCTCGGGCATCGACTCGCGGACCAGCCGCGCGCCCTGGAGGTCGATCTCCAGAAGGACGGGCTCGCCCGCTTCCAGGCGTTCGAGGACGGCGGCTCGCGGGGTGCCGTAGCGGTTGCCCGCGAACTCCGCCCACTCCAGCAGCTCGCCGTTGGCGACGAGCTTGTCGAACTCCTCGTCGTCCACGAAGAAGTACTGCACGCCGTGGCGCTCGCCGGGGCGTGGCTTGCGGGTCGTCGCGGACACCGAGAGCCAGACCTCGGGGTGGACCTTGCGCATATGAGCGACGACCGTGCTCTTGCCGACCCCGGAGGGGCCGGAGAGCACGGTCAGCCGCGGACGTGCGTCCGGGGGTACGGGGGTGGTCCCCCGGAGTGTTGCTGCCATGCGGCGATTATTCCAGCTTCTCGGGTATGCCCGAGACGTCAGGCCCCGGAGCCGCCGAACTCACGCTCAAGGGACGCGATCTGATTGGAGCCGAGCCCCCGCACGCGGCGGCTCTCGGAGATCCCCAGCCGCTCCATGATCTGCTTGGCACGGACCTTGCCCACGCCGGGCAGGGACTCAAGCAGGGCGGAGACCTTCATCTTCCCGATGACGTCGTTCTCCTGGCCCGACTTGATGACCTCGTGGAGGGAGGCGCCGGAGTGCTTGAGTCGATTCTTGACCTCGGCCCGCTCCCGGCGAGCCGCGGCGGCCTTTTCGAGCGCGGCTGCGCGCTGTTCAGGGGTAAGGGGCGGAAGAGCCACGCCTACGTCACCTCGGATGTCGAACTGTCGGATACGGACCGGTGCGGAACCTGAGCGCTCCACACCAGGTGAGCAGCGTCCTACGCACTCGCGCACGTGCTCGTCTGCTCTCGTCGGAGACTAGCGGCCAAGGCCGCTCCAGTCAGCGAGAACAGACGAAAAGTCCTGGTCAGCCTCAACTGATCAGGACTTTTCAGACAAAACACCCTGGTTTTGCGTAAGGAAAATGTCAACGTTCCGTGTGCGCGCGCTCCGGGGCCCGCACGACGAGCCGGCTCCGGTGTTCCCCGAAGGGCCGTGGGGCGTTCCGGCACGTCCGGCGCCGGCGCCCCGGATGCGACGCATGTCACATCCGGGGACTTGTCGGATCAGGCCGGAGAGACCGCCGCGCGGACCTCGTCGGCGTAGCGGGCCGCCGCCTCGCGCAGGGCGCCCACGTCCGGTCCGTGGCGCAGGACGCCGCGGCTGACGCTCGGCACCACGTTGCGCACGGCGGAGCCGAAGACGCCGGGCAGATCGGCCGGGGTCGCGCCCTGGGCGCCGATGCCGGGGGCCAGCAGCGGGCCGTTGATGTCGAGGTCCACCCCGGCGTCGCCGAGCGTGGCGCCGACGACCGCGCCGACCGAGCCGAGCGGCGAGGCGCCCGCGTTCTCGGCCTTCATGTGGTCCAGCATCAGCTGGGCAAGGGGACGGCCGTCGGCCGCGGTCGAGCGCTGGACCTCGGCGCCCTCCGGGTTCGATGTAAGGGCCAGCACGAAGACGCCCGAGCCGGACTTCGCGGCCAGGTCGAGCGCGGGGCGCAGCGAGCCGAAGCCCAGGTACGGCGACACGGTCACGGCGTCCGAGAACAGCGGGGATGCCGGGTCCAGGTAGGTGGCCGCGTACGCCGCCATCGTGGAGCCGATGTCGCCGCGCTTGGCGTCCATCAGGACCAGGGCTCCGGCCGCGCGGGCGTCCTCGACCGCCTTCTCCAGGACGGCGACGCCGCGCGAGCCGAACCGCTCGAAGAACGCCGACTGCGGCTTGAGCACGGCCACCCGGTCGGCCAGGGCCTCCACGGTGATCCGGGTGAAGCGTTCCAGGCCCGCGATGTCGTCGCTCAGGCCCCAGTCCGCGAGGAGGGAGGCATGCGGGTCGATGCCCACGCACAGCGGGCCGCGGATGTCCATCGCCTCGCGCAGGCGGGTACCGAAGGGGATCATGCGGCGGCCTTCTTCCGGGTCTCGGCGCCGACGGCCTCGGCGAGCGTGGCATACGGGGAGGTGGCGAGCCGGGCCGCGAGGCCCTTGTGGATCGCGCGGCCCCAGAAGGGCCCCTCGTAGATGAAGGCGCTGTAGCCCTGGACCAGGGTGGCCCCGGCGAGGATGCGCTGCCAGGCGTCCTCGGCGTTCTCGATGCCGCCGACGCCCACCAGGACGAGGCGGTCGCCGACCCGCGCGTACAGGCGGCCCAGCACTTCCAGGGAGCGCTCCTTGAGCGGGGCGCCGGACAGGCCGCCGGTCTCCTTGACGAGGCCTGCCGGGGACATCAGGCCGAGACCGTCGCGGGCGATGGTGGTGTTGGTGGCGATGATGCCGTCGAGGCCCAGCTCGACGGCGAGGTCGGCGACCGCGTCGATGTCGGCGTCCGCGAGGTCGGGTGCGATCTTCACGAGCAGCGGCACGCGGCGGCCCTGGACGCTGCGGTCGGCGGCCTCGCGCACGGCCGTCAGGAGCGGGCGCAGGGACTCGGTGGCCTGGAGGTTGCGCAGACCCGGCGTGTTCGGCGAAGAGACGTTGACCACGAGGTAATCGGCGTGCGCGGCCAGGCGCTCGGTCGACTTCACGTAGTCGGCGGCGGCGTCGGCCTCGGGCACGACCTTGGTCTTGCCGATGTTGACGCCGACCGTGGTGCGGAACACCGCCTTGCGGGCCGCCAGGCGCTCGGCCACGGCCGCGGAGCCCTCGTTGTTGAAGCCCATGCGGTTGATGAGCGCGCGGTCCGGCACGAGACGGAACAGGCGCTTCTTCGGGTTGCCGGGCTGGGGCTCGCCGGTGACTGTGCCGATCTCGATGTGGTCGAAGCCCAGCATCGACATGCCGTCGACCGCGACGGCGTTCTTGTCGAAGCCGGCCGCGAGGCCGAACGGGCCGTGCATGCGCAGGCCCAGGGCCTCGGTGCGCAGCTCCTTGTGGCGAGGCGCGAGCGCGGCGGCGACGAACGTACGCAGGACGGGGACGCGGGCCGCCAGACGGATCCAGCGGAAGGCCATGTGGTGGGCCTGCTCGGGGTCCATGCGCTTGAAGACGAGGTGGAAGAAGAGTTTGTACATGGTCGGTGTCCTCGGTGTCCTCGGTGTCCTCGGTGGCTCGGGGAGAGGGCTCATGAAGAGGGGGACACCGGTTCCGGTGTCCCCCTGCTTCCCCGTCTGCTAGTCGCGGGCCGCGGTCAGGTGTTCCGCGTGTTCCTGGAGGGAACGCACCCCCACGTCACCGTGGTTGAGGGCGTCGATGCCCTGGACGGCGGCGGCGAGCGCCTGGACCGTGGTCAGGCAGGGCACGGAGCGGGCGACGGCCGCCGTGCGGATCTCGTAGCCGTCGAGCCGGCCACCGGTGCCGTACGGCGTGTTGACGATGAGGTCGACCTCGCCGTCGTGGATGAGCTGGACGATCGTCTTCTCGCCGTTCGGGCCCTCGCCCTCGCTGAGCTTGCGCACCACGGTGGCGTTGATGCCGTTGCGGCGCAGCACCTCCGCGGTGCCCGAGGTGGCCAGCAACTCGAAGCCGTGGGCGACCAGTTCACGCGCCGGGAAGATCATCGTGCGCTTGTCGCGGTTGGCGACCGAGATGAACGCGCGGCCCTTGGTCGGCAGCGGACCGTAGGCGCCCGCCTGCGACTTGGCGTACGCGGTGCCGAACACCGAGTCGATGCCCATCACTTCACCGGTGGAGCGCATCTCCGGGCCGAGCACCGTGTCGACGCCGCGCCCGTGGACGTCGCGGAAGCGGCTCCACGGCATCACGGCCTCCTTGACGGAGATCGGCGCGTCCAGCGGCAGCGTGCCGCCGTCGCCCTCCCTGGGCAGCATGCCCTCCGCACGCAGCTCGGCGACGGTCGCGCCGAGCGAGATGCGGGCGGCGGCCTTGGCGAGCGGCACCGCGGTCGCCTTCGAGGTGAAGGGGACGGTGCGCGAGGCACGCGGGTTGGCTTCGAGGACGTAGAGGATGTCACCGGCCATGGCGAACTGAATGTTGATCAGGCCGCGGACGCCGACGCCCTTGGCGATGGCCTCCGTCGAGGCGCGCAGGCGCTTTATGTCGTGGCCGCCGAGCGTGATCGGGGGCAGCGCGCACGCCGAGTCGCCGGAGTGGATGCCGGCCTCCTCGATGTGCTCCATGACGCCGCCGAGGTAGAGCTCGGTGCCGTCGTAGAGGGCATCCACGTCGATCTCGATCGCGTCGTCCAGGAAGCGGTCGACCAGGACCGGCCGGGTGGGGCTGATCTCGGTGGACTCCGCGATGTACGAGGCCAGCCGCTCCTCGTCGTACACGATCTCCATGCCGCGGCCGCCGAGCACGTACGAGGGGCGTACGAGGACGGGGAAGCCGATCTCGTCGGCGATGGCCTTGGCGCCGGCGAAGGTGGTGGCGGTGCCGTGCTTGGGCGCGGGCAGGCCGGCCTCTGCGAGCACGCGGCCGAAGGCGCCGCGGTCCTCGGCGGCGTGGATGGCCTCGGGCGGGGTGCCCACGACCGGGACGCCGTTGTCCTTGAGCGCCTGCGCGAGACCCAGCGGGGTCTGCCCGCCGAGCTGCACGACGACACCCGCGACCGGTCCGGCAAGGGTCTCGGCGTGGACGATCTCCAGCACGTCTTCGAGCGTCAGCGGCTCGAAGTACAGGCGGTCGGAGGTGTCGTAGTCCGTCGAGACGGTCTCCGGGTTGCAGTTGACCATCACGGTCTCGTAGCCCGCGTCGCTCAGCGCGAAGGAGGCGTGGACGCAGGAGTAGTCGAACTCGATGCCCTGGCCGATGCGGTTGGGGCCGGAGCCCAGGATGATGACCGCGGGCTTCTCGCGCGGCGCGACCTCGCTCTCCTCGTCGTAGGAGGAGTAGAAGTACGGGGTCTTGGCGGCGAACTCGGCGGCGCAGGTGTCGACCGTCTTGTAGACCGGGCGCACTCCGAGCGCGTGCCGGACCTCGCGCACGACGTCCTCGCGCAAACCCCGGATGTCGGCGATCTGGGTGTCGGAGAAGCCGTGCCGCTTGGCCTCGGCCAGCAGCTCGGGGCCGAGCTTGTCGGCGCCGGCCAGCTCGTCGGCGATCTCCTTGATGAGGAAGAGCTGGTCGACGAACCAGGGGTCGATCTTCGTGGACTCGAAGACCTCCTCGGGGGTGGCGCCCGCGCGGATCGCGTACATGACGGTGTTGATCCGGCCGTCGGTCGGGCGCTTGGCCTGCTCCAGGAGGGCGGCCTTGTCGCCGACGGGGCTCGTGAAGTCGAACTGCGAGCCCTTCTTCTCCAGGGAGCGCAGGGCCTTTTGCAGCGCCTCGGTGAAGTTGCGGCCGATCGCCATGGCCTCGCCCACCGACTTCATGGTGGTGGTGAGGGTGGAGTCGGCGGAGGGGAACTTCTCGAAGGCGAAGCGCGGGGCCTTCACCACGACGTAGTCGAGGCTCGGCTCGAAGGACGCCGGCGTCTTCTCGGTGATGTCGTTGGGGACCTCGTCGAGGGTGTAGCCGATGGCGAGCTTGGCCGCGATCTTGGCGATGGGGAAGCCGGTGGCCTTGGAGGCGAGCGCGGACGAGCGCGAGACGCGCGGGTTCATCTCGATGACGATGACGCGGCCGTCGGCCGGGTCGATCGCGAACTGGATGTTGCAGCCGCCGGTGTCGACGCCGACCTCGCGGATGATCGCGATGCCGATGTCGCGCAGGCGCTGGTACTCGCGGTCGGTCAGCGTCATCGCCGGGGCGACGGTGATGGAGTCGCCGGTGTGCACGCCCATCGGGTCGAAGTTCTCGATGGAGCAGACGACCACGACGTTGTCGTTCTTGTCGCGCATCAGCTCCAGCTCGTACTCCTTCCAGCCGAGGATGGACTCCTCCAGAAGCACCTCGGTGGTCGGCGAGAGCGTGAGGCCCTGGCCGGCGATGCGGCGCAGCTCCTCCTCGTCGTGCGCGAAGCCGGATCCGGCGCCGCCCATGGTGAAGGAGGGGCGCACCACGACGGGGTAGCCGCCGAGGGTGTCGACGCCCTTGATGACGTCGTCCATGGTGTGGCAGATGACCGAGCGGGCGGACTCGCCGTAGCCGATCTTCTCCTTGACGGCTTCGACGACGCCCTTGAACAGGTCGCGGTCCTCGCCCTTGTTGATGGCCTCGACGTTGGCGCCGATCAATTCGACGCCGTACTTCTCCAGGACGCCCTGCTCGTGCATGGAGATCGCCGTGTTGAGCGCGGTCTGGCCGCCGAGGGTGGGCAGGAGCGCGTCGGGGCGCTCCTTGGCGATGATCTTCTCGACGAACTCCGGGGTGATCGGCTCGACGTACGTGGCGTCGGCGATCTCCGGGTCGGTCATGATCGTCGCGGGGTTGGAGTTGACCAGGATGACCCGCAGGCCCTCGGCCTTGAGGATGCGGCAGGCCTGGGTGCCGGAGTAGTCGAACTCGGCGGCCTGGCCGATGACGATCGGGCCGGAGCCGATGACCAGGACGGACTGGATGTCGGTGCGCTTAGGCACGCTCGGCCTCCATCAGAGATACGAAGCGGTCGAAGAGGTACGCGGCGTCGTGCGGGCCCGCGGCCGCCTCGGGGTGGTACTGGACACTGAAGGCCGGCTGGTCGAGCAGCTGGAGGCCTTCGACGACCTGGTCGTTCAGGCAGACGTGGGAGACCTCGGCGCGACCGTAGGGCGTGTCGGAGACCTTGTCGAGGGGCGCGTCGACGGCGAAGCCGTGGTTGTGCGCGGTGACCTCGACCTTGCCGGTGGTGCGGTCCTGCACCGGCTGGTTGATGCCGCGGTGGCCGTACTTCAGCTTGTAGGTGCCGAAGCCGAGCGCGCGGCCGAGGATCTGGTTGCCGAAGCAGATGCCGAACAGCGGTGTCCTGCGTTCGAGGACGGCCTGCATGATGGCGACGGGGCCGTCGGCGGTGGCCGGGTCGCCCGGGCCGTTGGAGAAGAACACGCCGTCGGGGGCGACCGCGAAGACGTCATCGGCGGTGGCGGTGGCGGGCAGCACGTGCACCTCGATGCCGCGTTCGGCCATCCGGTGCGGGGTCATGCCCTTGATGCCGAGGTCCACGGCGGCGACGGTGAAGCGCTTCTCGCCGATCGCGGGGACGACGTACGTCTCCTTGGTGGCGACCTCGGCGGAGAGGTCCGCGCCGGCCATCTGCGGGGCTTCCTTGACGCGGGCGAGCAGCGTGGCGTCGTCGGCGACCGCCTCGCCGGAGAAGATGCCGACGCGCATCGCGCCGCGCTCGCGCAGGTGGCGGGTGAGGGCGCGGGTGTCGATGCCGCAGATGCCGACGACTCCCTGCTTGACGAGCTCGTCGTCAAGGGTGCGGCGCGAGCGCCAGTTGGAGGGCATGCGGGCGGGGTCGCGCACGACGTAGCCGGCCACCCAGATCCGCTGCGACTCGGGGTCCTCGTCGTTCACGCCGGTGTTGCCGACGTGCGGGGCGGTCATCACGACCACCTGGCGGTGGTAGGACGGGTCGGTCAAGGTCTCCTGGTAGCCGGTCATGCCGGTGGAGAACACGGCCTCGCCGAAGGTCTCCCCCACGGCCCCGTAGGCACGGCCGCGGAAGATGCGGCCGTCCTCCAGGACGAGTACGGCGGGAGTCGCCTTTCCTGAGGGGGCGATTCCCCGGGTGGAGGTCGTCATCGTGCGGCGCCTTCCGTCGTGGTGGTGGTGATGATCATTGAGTTGATGGCTTCGACCCAGGCCGGGTGCTGTTCGGCCCGGTCGGAGCGGAAGCCCGAGTCGATGAGCCTGTCGCCGTGGCTCCAGGTCACGACGAGCAGCCCGCCCTCGGTGAGGACCTTGCCCGCGATGCCCTTGTCGAGCCGGGCCTCGCGCAGCTGCGCGGCCGGGACGAAGAAGTCGTTCGCGCCGGGGCGTACGACGACCAGGCCCGCGTCCGTCAGGGTGAGCTCCGCCTTGCTGCGCACGCCGAGGCCGTGCGCCACGATGCGGTCGAGCCACTGCCCGGCGGTGGTGGAGCCGTGGTAGCGGCCGCTCAGTTTCAGTTTCGCCTCGCCGGGCTCCTGGGGCGCGGCGGGGAGGGCGGGCAGGTCGGACTGGAGGCGGCGGCGCCACTGCCAGCCCTGGCGCATCAGCCAGTAGAGGAGCGCCACGAAGAGTGCGAGACCGACGAGCCAGCCGATGCGTCCACCCCAGTTGGTCACCTCGGCGGACTTCTCCTCGGCGGCCAGATTGATCAGTGCTGCGTACGTCACGCCAGTTTCCCGTCCACGACCGTTGCCCGGCCCCGCAGGAAGGTGTGCGTGATGCGTCCGGGCAGCTCGCGGCCCTCGTAGGGGGTGTTGCGGCTGCGGGAGGCGAAGCCCGCGGGGTTCACCTCACCACGGTATGCCGGATCCACCAGGGTCAGGTTGGCGGGTTCGCCTGCCGAGACGGGGCGGCCGTGGCCCGTGGCCTGCCCGATCTCGGCCGGCTTGTGCGCCATGCGGTCGGCGACACCGGCCCAGTCGAGCAGGCCGGTCTCGACCATCGTGTGCTGGACGACGGAGAGCGCGGTCTCCAGGCCGACCATGCCCATGGCGGCCGCGGCCCACTCGCAGTCCTTGTCCTCGTGGGGGTGCGGGGCGTGGTCGGTGGCGACGATGTCGATGGTGCCGTCGGCCAGCGCCTCGCGCAGCGCCATGACGTCCTTCTCCGTACGCAGCGGCGGGTTGACCTTGTAGACCGGGTTGTAGGAGCGGACCAGCTCGTCGGTGAGGAGCAGGTGGTGCGGGGTGACCTCGGCGGTGACGTCGATGCCGCGCGACTTGGCCCAGCGGACGATCTCGACCGAGCCTGCCGTGGAGAGGTGGCAGATGTGCACACGGGAGCCGACGTGCTCGGCGAGCAGCACATCGCGGGCGATGATCGACTCCTCGGCGACGGCGGGCCAGCCGCCGAGGCCGAGCTCGGCCGAGACGACGCCCTCGTTCATCTGGGCGCCCTCGGTCAGGCGGGGCTCCTGGGCGTGCTGGGCGACGACGCCGCCGAAGGCCTTCACGTACTCCAGGGCGCGGCGCATGATCACCGCGTCGTGGACGCACTTGCCGTCGTCGGAGAAGACGGTGACGCCGGCGGCGGAGTCGTGCATGGCGCCCAGTTCGGCGAGCTGCTTGCCCTCAAGGCCCACGGTGACGGCGCCGATCGGCTGCACGTCGCAGTAGCCGGACTCCTTGCCGAGCCGCCAGACCTGCTCGACGACGCCCGCGGTGTCGGCGACGGGGAACGTGTTGGCCATCGCGAAGACCGAGGTGAAGCCGCCGCGCGCGGCGGCCTGGGTGCCGGTGAGGACCGTCTCGGAGTCCTCGCGGCCGGGCTCGCGCAGGTGGGTGTGCAGGTCGACGAGGCCGGGCAGGAGGATCTGGCCCGTTCCGTCGACGACGGTCGCGTCGCCCGCGTCCAGAGCGGTACCGACGGCGGCGATGGTCTCGCCGTCGATCAGGACGTCCTGGACGTCGCCGCCGAGGACCTTCGCACCACGGATAAGGATCGTGCTCATGGTTACTTGTTCTCCGCATCGGTGGGACGGGCGTGGCTGACGGCGGGCTCGTTGCCGCCCAGGAGCAGGTACAGGACCGCCATACGGGTGTGGACGCCGTTGGCGACCTGCTCGACGACCGTGCAGCGGTCGGAGTCGGCGACCTCGGCGGTGATCTCCATGCCGCGCACCATCGGGCCGGGGTGCATCACGATGCCGTGCTCGGGCATCCTGGCCATGCGCTCGCCGTCGAGCCCGTAGCGCCGCGAGTACTCGCGCTCGGTCGGGAAGAAGGCGGCGTTCATGCGTTCGCGCTGCACACGCAGCATCATCACCGCGTCGGACTTCGGCAGCACGGCGTCCAGGTCGTACGACACGTCGCAGGTCCAGTGCTCGACGCCCACCGGGAGCAGGGTGGGCGGGGCCACCAGGGTGACCTCGGCGCCGAGGGTGTGCAGCAGGTCGACGTTGGAGCGGGCGACGCGGCTGTGCAGTACGTCGCCGACCAGGGTGATGCGCTTGCCCGCCAGGTCCTGGCCGAGCGCGTCCTTGCCGACCAGGCGCCGACGCATGGTGAACGCGTCGAGCAGGGCCTGGGTGGGGTGCTGGTGGGTGCCGTCGCCCGCGTTGATGACGGGGGCGTCGATCCAGCCGGAGGTGGCCAGGCGGTAGGGGGCGCCGGATGCGCTGTGCCGGATGACGACGGCGTCGACGCCCATCGCCTCCAGGGTCTGCGCGGTGTCCTTCAGGGACTCGCCCTTGGAGACCGATGAGCCCTTGGCGGCGAAGTTGATGACATCGGCCGACAGGCGCTTCTCGGCGGCCTCGAAGGAGATCCGGGTGCGGGTGGAGTCCTCGAAGAACAGGTTGCAGATGGTCCGGCCGCGCAGCGCGGGGAGCTTCTTGATCGGCCGGTCGGAGACCCGGGCCATCTCCTCGGCGGTGTCGAGGATGAGCACGGCGTCGTCGCGGGTGAGGTCGGCGGCCGAGATGAGGTGACGCATCATCGGGGGGTTCTCCAGGTGGGATGGAGGGTGGGGCGTGCGGGCGCGCAGAAGCAGGCCGTACGGCTCGGTGGGGGCCGTACGACCGTGCGGGGTCTACTGCTCGCCGGCCGGAGCGGTCTGCTTGACGCCGAGCAGCACGGCGTCGCGGCCGTCCTCCTCGGCGAGCTGGACCTTGACCGTCTCCCGCAGCGACGTGGGGAGGTTCTTGCCGACGTAGTCGGCGCGGATCGGGAGTTCGCGGTGGCCGCGGTCGACGAGGACCGCGAGCTGGACGGCGCGGGGGCGGCCGATGTCGCCGAGCGCGTCCAGGGCGGCGCGGATGGTGCGGCCGGAGAAGAGGACGTCGTCGACCAGGACGACCAGGCGGCCGTCGATGCCCTCACCGGGGATCTCGGTACGGCCGAGCGCACGCGCCGGCTTCAGCCGCAGGTCGTCGCGGTACATGGTGATGTCGAGCGAGCCGACCGGGGTCTTGCGCCCGGTGATCTCCTGGAGCTTGACGGCGAGCCGTTCGGCGAGGAAGACACCGCGGGTCGGGATGCCGAGGAGCACCACGTCGTCGGCGCCCTTGGCGCGTTCGACGATCTCGTGGGCGATGCGGGTCAGGACACGGGCGATGTCGGGGCCTTCGAGAACGGGCCGCGCCGCATCGGTGTGCGCCGGATCCTGCTGGGGGTTCGGGTGCTGCGTGTCCATACGAAACGGACCTCCTTCTCCGCCTCACGGGACGGATCTTAAAGGACGTCAAAATTGCGTTTTCCACGTTACCAGGGGCCGGGAGGCGCCCCGTACCGCCCCCTCACTCGAACGGGTGAGCCCGCCTCGACGGTCGCCGTGACCCGTAAGGGCGCGCCCCGCGCGGAGCCTGTCACTCCTGAGGGGCCCGGGTGTGGACCATTCGGCTTGACGCGGCCAAGTAACGCTGCGTAACCTCACAGTGAGTTACAGCCGCGCGGCGGAGCCGCACGTTGTCACAGCGTCCGGGGAGCTATATGTCCAGCGAATACGCAAAACAGCTCGGGGCCAAGCTCCGCGCCATCCGCACCCAGCAGGGCCTCTCTCTGCATGGTGTGGAGGAGAAGTCCCAGGGCCGCTGGAAGGCCGTGGTGGTCGGGTCGTACGAGCGTGGCGACCGCGCCGTGACCGTACAGCGCCTCGCCGAGCTGGCGGACTTCTACGGGGTTCCGGTGCAGGAGCTGCTGCCGGGCACCACGCCGGGCGGGGCCGCCGAGCCGCCGCCGAAGCTGGTCCTCGACCTTGAGCGCCTTGCGCACGTCCCGCCGGAGAAGGCGGGCCCGTTGCAGCGCTACGCGGCGACCATCCAGTCGCAGCGCGGCGACTACAACGGCAAGGTGCTGTCGATCCGCCAGGACGACCTGCGCACGCTTGCCGTGATCTACGACCAGTCGCCTTCGGTGCTGACCGAACAGCTGATCAGCTGGGGCGTCCTGGACGCGGACGCGCGCCGCGCGGTCGCCCACGAAGAGGCCTGACGGCCTTTCAGCAGAAACGTGCCTCCGGGCCTGGTGGGAGCAAGCGGCTCCCACCAGGCCCGGAGGCGTTTCCGGGGCTCCCGGGGGCTCCCAGTGCTGCCGGGGTTCCGGGTGCTCGGGGCTCCGGGGGTGCTCGGGACTCCGGGGGGCTCGGGGGCTCGGGACTCCGGGGGGCTCGGGGCTCCGGGGGGCTCGGGGCTCCGGGGAGTGCTCGGGATTCCGGGGGTGCTCGGGGCTCCGGGGGTGCTCGGGGCTCCGGGGGGCTCGGGATTCCGGGGGCGGCTCGGGATTCCGGGGGGCTCCGGGGGTTTGCTCGGGGTTCTGGGGGTGCTCGGGGTTCCGGGGAGTGCTCGGGGCTCCGGGGGTTTGCTCGGGGTTCTGGGGGTGCTCGGGGTTCCGGGGAGTGCTCGGGGCTCCGGGGGGCCCGGGATTCCGGGGGCTCCGGGCTCCGGGGGGCCCGGGATTCCGGGGGTTTACTCGGGACTCCGGGGGGCTCGGGGCTCCGGGGGTGCTCGGGGCTCCGCGGGGGCTCGGGGCTCCGGGGGATTTGCGGCTCCTCCGGGATGCCGAAGGGCCCGCGGCACATGCCGCGGGCCCTTCGTTAACCTGTTCCGCCGGAGGCTAGTCGCGGCGCAGGCTCGGCTTGAGCTCCTTGAAACGGGCGAGCAGCCCGTTCACGAACGCCGGCGAATCGTCCGTGGAGAATTCCTTCGCCAGCTGGACGGCCTCGTCGATGACGACCGCGTCGGGCGTCTCGTCCTCCCACACCAGCTCGTACGCGCCGAGCCGCAGGATGTTCCGGTCGACGACCGGCATCCGGTCGAGCGTCCAGTCCACCGAGTAGGTCGAGATCAGGTCGTCGATGCGGTCCACATAGCCCGCGTACCCCTCGACGAGCTGCATCGTGTACTCCGCGACCGGCGGCTGACGGTCGTCGGACCGCGAGTGCCGCACCCAGTCCGCGAGGACCGTCTGCACGGACTCACCGCGCTGGTCGGCCTCGAAGAGGATCTGGAAGGCGCGCTTGCGGGCCTTGTTCCGGGCAGCCACGGTTAGCTGTTCACCCGGCCGAGGTAGTCGCCGGTGCGGGTGTCGACCTTGATCTTCTCACCGGTGGTGATGAAGAGCGGGACGCCGATCTCGTAACCGGTCTCCAGGGTGGCCGGCTTGGAGCCGCCGGTGGAGCGGTCGCCCTGGACGCCCGGGTCGGTGTGCTGGATCGTCAGCTCGACGGCGGCCGGCAGCTCGACGTACAGCACCTCGCCCTCGTGCTGCGCGACCGAGGCGGTGAAGCCCTCGATCAGGAAGTTGGCGGCGTCGCCGACAGCCTTGCGGTCGACCATCAGCTGGTCGTACGTGCTCATGTCCATGAAGACGAAGTACTCGCCGTCCATGTACGAGAACTGCATGTCGCGGCGGTCAATGGTGGCCGTCTCGACCTTCACACCGGCGTTGAAGGTCTTGTCGACCACCTTGCCGGAGAGCACGTTCTTGAGCTTGGTGCGCACGAAGGCCGGGCCCTTGCCGGGCTTGACGTGCTGGAACTCGACGACGGACCAGAGCTGGCCTCCGTCGAGCTTGAGCACCAGGCCGTTCTTGAGGTCGTTCGTGGAAGCCACGGTTGCGGAATCTCCTGGACTGAAAGCTGGTGGACGACCGAGGGTACGTACCCGGGGCACGTACGCGTGCTAGAGCGCTAGCAGCTCCTTGGTCGTGATGGTGAGTAGCTCGGGGCCGCCGTCCGCCTCGGGGCGTACGACGAGCGTGTCGTCAATCCGGACGCCGCCCCGCCCCGGGAGGTGGACCCCCGGTTCGACCGTGACCGGCACGCACGTGTCCAGTTTACCCATGGCTCCAGGTGCGAGCTGCGGCTCCTCGTCGATTTCGAGCCCGACCCCGTGTCCGGTGAGCGGCCCCACGGCTTCGGCGTGGCCCGCGGCGTCCAGAACCTGGCGGGCCGCGCGGTCCACCGAGCGGTACTCGGCGCCGGGTACCAGGGCCTCACGGCCTGCCCGTTGGGCTGCGAAAACGGCGTCGTACAGCTCGATCTGCCAGTCGGCGGGGGTCGTGCCGATCACGAACGTACGGCCGATCTCGCAGCGGTATCCGCGGTAGGTGGCGCCCAGGCAGACCGAGAGGAAGTCGCCCTCCTCGACCCGGCGGTCGGCCGGACGGTGGCCCGCGCGGCCGGAGTTCGGGCCAGTGCCGACCGACGTCATGAAGGCGGGCCCGTCGGCGCCATGGTCCACCAGACGGCGCTCCAGTTCCAGGGCGAGGTGGCGCTCGGTGCGGCCGACCAGGATCGACTCCAGGAGCTCGCCCAGGGCCTGGTCGGTGATCTCGGCGGCGATCCGCAGACAGGCGATCTCCTCCTCGTCCTTGACCAGGCGGCGCTGCTCGACGGCGCCGCCGAGGTCGCTCAGGAGCAGCCCGGGCGCCACCGAGCCGAGGGCGCGGTGGCGGGCCACGGACAAGTGGTGCTCCTCCACGGCGAGCGAGTCGGCGCCGCTGGCCTGGGCGAGGTCGGCGGCCGCCACGGCCGGGTCGCCGCCGGGTGCGGGCAGCACGGTGAGCCGCAGGTGCTCGTCGAGATGGCCCTCGATGAGGTCGCCGGACGGTGTGCGCGGGCACAGCAGTACGTCCTCGGCCGGACCTAGCAGCAGGACTGCGCCCGGTGGGGCGCCGCCCGCCAGGTAACGGACATTGGCCGGGCGCGATACCAGGGCGGCGGCGCTGCCTGCGGCCGCCGAGCGGTCCCGCAGCCAGGCGCGGCGCACCGCGAACACCTCTGACATGCCCCGAGCGTATGAGCGGGGGCGGGGTTCGGCCGTTTCAGCGCGTCCGACCGGGGGCCGCCCCGGTAGTCGGTCCGTCCTTGTCCTCAATCGCCGGACGGGCTGAGGATGCCAACGTGGGCCGGCGCCCAGTAGTTCGGGGGCGCGGGGAGGCCGGCACGGTCCGCAGACGTAACCCGGGGTCGCCTGGGGCCCCGCCCCACACCCCCTTCGCTCTCGTCCTCGATCGCCGGACGGGTTGAGGATGCCAACGTGGCCCGGCGCCGAGTAGTTCGGGGGCGCGGGGAACTGCGCGAGCCGCGGGCACGGTCCGCAGACGAAACCCGGGGTCGCCTGGGGCTCCGCCCCACACCCCGTTCGCGCCTAATGGGCGCTCGTCGTCAAACGCCGGACGGGCTGAAGATGCCCACGCCGGCCAGCAACGAGCAGCTGAGGGACGCGGGGAACTGCGCGACCGGCCACATGGGGGCCGTAGACGAAGACGGGGTTTCAGGGGCGCGGGGAACTGCGCGACTGGTCCCCGCAGGCCCGCGCCGGGCGGACACCCCCGGAGGGTTTCGGGAAGGGGCGGGGTGGGGGAAACCGGGCCCCCTACCAGTTCGGGGGGCTTGCGATCGTGCGGGCCAGGACGTCGTCCAGGAGGCGGGCCGTGGTGGGGACGTCGTACTGGGAGTTGTCGATGATCGGCAGGCCCGAGCCGTACCAGCCGGCCATGCGGCCGTGGATGCCCGCGACCTCCTCGTCGGACAGGCGGCGGTTGCCCGTGCGCTCCGCGTTGCGTTCCAGGACCACTTCGAGGCCCGGCAGGAGCACGACGGGCAGCAGGCCCGGGCCCACGTGCCGCTTCCAGCCGCCGAGGCCGACGACCGGCCGGTCGGGGAAGACCGCGTCGTCGAGGATGCAGGAGATCCCATTGGCCAGGAAGTTGCGCGCGGCGAAGCCGCAGGTGCGGCGGGCCAGGCGGTACTGGGCCTCGGAATGGTCGTTCCAGCCCGACTGGGGGTCGGCGAACCCGGAGCACACCCACTCGCGTACGTCGTCGAGGCTGATGTGCGCGGTGGGCACCCGGCGGTGCTGCGCCCAGTACCGGGCCACGGTCGTCTTGCCCGCTCCGGCGGGGCCGATGAGCAGCACCGCGAGCGTGGTGGCCCCGGTGCCCTCGGGCGCCTGCGGCATCGGAACCGGACCGCCGGGCGGCAGGGCCACGTGCCCCGTGGTGTCGCGGGACGGCGGCCGGGCCGATGCGTGCTGCGGTGCGGGGCCGTGCCAGCCCTGGCCGGGCGGCTGCTGGGCCCCGGGGTGCGGGGCCTGGGCCGGTGGTGTCGGCGGGTGGGCCGGCATCCGGGCCGGGCCGGGCTCGGGCAGCGGGCCGGGCTCGGGCAGCGGGCCCGGCTGGTACGGCGGGGCGCCCGGCGTGGGCGGGCCCGCCGGGGCCGCGCTCGGCCTCAGTGGAGCCGTGCCCTCCGACTCGATGCCCTGGGCCCAGTCGTGCGGGGGCTGCCCCGGGGCGTGGGGCGGCGGCAGTGGAGCCCCCCCTGCGTGCTGCATCCGGTGCCACTCCGTCTCGTACAGGCAACTGGCGCTGGTCGGGCGCCCGTCGGTGTGGGGCGGCCCGGTGCAGAACCGTACCTCCCCCGGCCGCCACAGTGTGAACGGCCGGGGAGCGGCGGCGGTGCCCGTCAGCCGAGTTCGCCGGCCAGTTCATCGGCGAGCGCGCGCAGCGCGAGGCGGTAGGAGCCGATCCCGAAGCCGGCGACGGTGCCGGTGGCGACGGGCGCGATCACCGAGGTGTGGCGGAATTCCTCACGGGCGTACGGGTTCGAGATGTGCACCTCGATGAGCGGCGCGGTGCGCTGGGCCGCCGCGTCGCGCATTCCGTACGAATAGTGGGTGAAGGCGCCCGGGTTGATGATGACCGGAATGCGACCGTCCGCGGCCTCGTGGAGCCAGCGGATGAGTTCGCCCTCGTCGTTGGTCTCGCGGACCGAGACCTCGAAGCCGAGCTCCTTGCCGAGCCCTTCGCAGACCTCGACGAGGCCGGCGTACGAGGTGGCGCCGTACACGTCGGGCTCGCGCGAGCCAAGCCGGCCGAGGTTGGGGCCGTTCAGGACGAACACCGGCCGGGTCACGCGGAGACCTCGCCGTACGCGGCGAGCAGCACCGCCGGGTCCGGGCCCTCAAGGACGGTCGGCTTGGCGAGGCCGTCCAGGACGATGAAGCGCAGCGTGCTGCCGCGGGACTTCTTGTCCAGCTTCATGTTCTCCACGAGCTTGGGCCACTGGTCGCCGCGGTAGGTGAGCGGCAGCCCGACGGACTTCAGGATCGCGCTGTGCCGGTCGGCGGTCGCGTCGTCCAACCGCCCTGCCAGGCGGCCCAGTTCGGCCGCGAAGACCAGGCCGACGGAGACGGCCGCGCCGTGCCGCCACTTGTAGCGCTCGTTCTTCTCGATGGCGTGCGCGAGGGTGTGGCCGTAGTTCAGGATCTCGCGCAGGCCCGTTTCCTTCAGGTCGCCTGAGACCACTTCGGCCTTGACCCGGATGGAGCGCTCGATGAGCTCGGCGGTGTGCGGGCCCCCGGGGGTGCGGGCGCCCGCCGGGTCGGACTCGATGAGGTCGAGGATGGCCGGGTCGGCGATGAAGCCGGCCTTGATGACCTCGGCCATGCCCGACACGTAGTCGTTGACGGGCAGCGAGTCGAGCGCGGCCAGGTCGCACAGGACGCCGATGGGCGGGTGGAAGGCGCCCACCAGGTTCTTGCCCTCGGCGGTGTTGATGCCGGTCTTGCCGCCGACGGCCGCGTCCACCATGCCGAGCACGGTGGTCGGCACCGAGATCCAGCGCACCCCGCGCAGCCAGGTGGCCGCGACGAAGCCGGCGAGGTCGGTGGTGGCGCCGCCGCCCACGCCGATGACGAGGTCGGTGCGGGTGAAGCCGGACTGGCCGAGCGCCTTCCAGCAGTAGGCGGCGACCTCGGCGGTCTTGGCCTCTTCGGCGTTGGGCACCTGGATGGCGATGACGTCGTAGCCCTGCGCCGCGAGATCGTCGCGGATCGCGTCACCGGTGCCGGCCAGCGCCTCGGGGTGGATGACCGCGACCCGCTTGGCCCGGTCGCCGATCAGCCCGGCGAGCTCGCCCAGCAGGTTGCGGCCGACGAGTACGTCGTACGGGTCCGTGCCCGCCGTGCCCGCGACCTGGATCCGGGTGGGTGCCTGCTCCGTCATGCGTCCTTCAACTCCAGTGCGTCGAGGACCGCCTGGGCGACCTCTTCGGGGGTGCGTCCGTCGGTCGCGACGACCGCACGGGCGACTTCGGTGTACAGATGGCGCCGCGCGTCCATCAGCTCGCGCCACTGCCGGCGCGGGTTGACCGCAAGCAGCGGGCGGGCGGCGTTCAGGCCGACGCGCCGGACCGCCTCCTCGACGTCCATCGAGAGATAGACGACGGGGTGCGGCGCGAGGAGCGTGCGGGTGCCGGCGTCGAGGATCGCGCCGCCGCCGAGCGCGAGCACGCCGGTGTGCCCGGCGATCGCGGCACGCACCGCGTCCCGCTCCAGGGCGCGGAAGTACGGCTCGCCGTCCTCGATGAAGATGTCCGCGATCGGGCGCCCCTCGGCCGCCACGATGTCGGCGTCGGTGTCCCGGTAGGGCACGCCGAGCCGTTCGGCGAGCAGCGCGCCCACGGTGGACTTGCCCGAGCCCATCGGGCCGACCAGGACGACCAGCGGTCCGGTGGTGCTCACCGGATCTGCAGGTTGTCGAGGTAGGACGTGACGTTGCGGCGGGTCTCGGGCACGCTGTCGCCGCCGAACTTCTCGGCGACCGCGTCCGCGAGGACGAGCGCGACCATGGCCTCGGCGACGATGCCCGCGGCCGGCACGGCACAGACGTCGGAGCGCTGGTGGTGGGCCTTGGCGGCCTCGCCGGTGGCGACGTCGATGGTGGCGAGCGCGCGCGGCACGGTCGCGATCGGCTTCATCGCGGCGCGTACCCGCAGCAGTTCACCGGTGGTCAGGCCGCCCTCGGTGCCGCCGGAGCGGCCGGAGGTGCGCCTGACGCCCTCGGCGGTGTTGACGATCTCGTCGTGGGCCTGCGAGCCGGGCACCCGGGCCAGGTCGAAGCCGTCGCCGACCTCGACACCCTTGATCGCCTGGATGCCCATGAGGGCGGCGGCGAGCCGGGCGTCCAGACGCCGGTCCCAGTGCACGTGCGAACCGAGGCCCACGGGCACTCCGTACGCCAGCACCTCGACGACCCCGCCGAGCGTGTCGCCGTCCTTGTGGGCCTGGTCGATCTCGGCGACCATCGCCTTCGACGCGGCCTCGTCCAGGCAGCGCACCGGGTCCGCGTCCAGCTTGTCGACGTCGGCGGGGGTGGGCAGCACGCCGTAGGGGGCCTTGGCCGCGGCCAGCTCCACCACGTGGCTGACGATCTCGATGCCGGCCGTCTCCTTCAGGTAGGAGCGGGCGACGGCGCCGAGCGCGACCCGGGCGGCGGTCTCGCGGGCGCTGGCCCGCTCCAGGATCGGCCGGGCCTCGTCGAAGCCGTACTTCTGCATGCCGGCGAGGTCGGCGTGGCCGGGCCTCGGGCGGGTCAGCGGGGCGTTGCGGGCCAGCTCCGCCAGGATCTCGGGGTCGACCGGGTCGGCGGACATGACCTGTTCCCACTTGGGCCACTCGGTGTTGCCCACCATGACCGCGATCGGCGAGCCCATGGAGAGACCGTGCCGCACGCCGCCGAGGAAGGTCACCTCGTCCCGCTCGAACTTCATGCGGGCGCCGCGTCCATAACCGAGCCGCCGCCGGGCCAGGTGGTCGGCCACCATGTCCGTGGTGATCGGCACGCCGGCGGGAAGACCCTCCAGCGTCGCGACAAGTGCGGGTCCGTGGGATTCCCCAGCGGTCAGCCAGCGCAGCCTGCTCAACGGTGCTCCTCATGCTCGCGCGTCCGGGTGCTACGACGGCGCGGCCGGGGTGCGCGCCCTGGCCCGCCACCCTGATCCTCCCACGTCCCGGCCGGTGGGCCGGGCCTGGTCCAGCCAGCGGACTGCGATCCCGTGCCGTGCGGTCCGCGGTGGGTTGCTCGCGCAGTTCCCCGCGCCCCCGTAGGTGGCCCACCCCGGTGCGTGCAGCCCACCCAAGGTCAGGCCGCGCGTGTGCGGCGGAGCCGCATGTGTCACCGACGGGCGTTTGCTGCACGGCCCCGCTGCCCTGTGCGAGGACTCTTCCGTGCTGGAAACGGCCGTGCGCGAACGGGATGCCGACGCGTTCCTCCGCCTGGACGAGGGCACCGGCCTTGTACCGGGGGCTGTCCTGCACTTCGGGGTGACACTGAGCGATGAGACGATTGAGGCGATGGCAAGCTCCGTCCCGAAGGCGTCTCGCTTGAAGACTGCACCGCATCCCAGGCGGCTGAGTTCGCTGCGTGGCTGCAGGGACGCATCGTCCCGGCCAGTGCCCCGGCTACGTTCAACACCGAGTGGGGGCTGGAAGCCGACCTGCCCGATCAACTGGTTCCGCATGTTCTGGTCCCGAGGCTCACCGAGGTCTTCCTGACTCATCTCCAGACCACGATCGGCCAGGACTGACTGGTGGGTGATCAGCGGGCGGCGTCGCGGACGAGGACGAGTTCGGTACTCGTCCAACGGTGGGTGGCCCGCTGCGCGGATCGGTCGGAAACGAGCGAGGCGATCGCGAGGCGTGCTTGTCACCGTCGCACGCCTCGTCCTTGGGCCCCTTCGGCGGGGCGCTGACCTGGCCGGGGAACTCCTTGGCCAGCCCGAGGCAGCCGGAATCGACCTTCGCCTTCACGCCGGGCCGGACCGGTACGCGTGCGGAACTGCTCGGCGATGCCCTCGGTGCGCACGGCGGTCTGGTTGCGCACCAGGCCCGGGCGGACGAGGCCGGACAGCAGCAGGCGGTCCTGGCCGTCGCTGAACGTGGTGGTCTTGTTGGTGTTCTGCTTGCGTTTACCGAGCACGAACGCCCGGCGCCCGCGGCGGTCGGCCTGCGGGCGGCGGACCTGGGTCTCGGCGCCGTCGAGCCGCAGCTCGACGCCCTCCGCCTCGGCATGGGCGAAAACGTCCTCCAATGTCTTCAGCCGCAGGCCGGGCCTACCGGACAGGGCAGGACGGGAACAGGCCGCACGGGCCCAGGTCAGCTTCACAACTCACCCAACCTGTACGGCCCTTCCCCTGTCACGGCCCGACCGGGACGATCACCGTACCCGCCGAGGCCGTGAAGCTACCCGGCCTGAATCGCGTCTGTCGGGACCTCGAAGATGATCGTGAGTCCGTCGCGCTCGTTCCCCTGCTCTCCGACGCGCGTGAAGCCGAAGCCCTCGATGGAGGCCAGGGAGGCGGCGTTGTCGGATCCGATCCGGGCGCGCACGGTCCTGACACCGGGTTCGGCGGCGGCCCTGACGAGCAGTGCTCTCAGCATGGCGCGCGCATATCCCTGGCGACGGAACCCGGGCACGACGGTGTAGCCGACCTCGACCATGCCGGCCTCGTCCGGCGGCCCGTGGAACCCGGCGTCGCCGACGACGACCCCGTCCGGCTCGGACACCGCGGCCCGCGTGATCCAGGGCGCGGCAGAGGGGTCCTTGGCGAGCTGGTCGGCGCGGTAGTCGAAGATCCAGCGGGCTCGGTCACCGACGAAGTGTTCGTCAAGGGCGACCCCGGCCTCGGCGCTGCCGCCGGCGAGGTCACCGTCGGCCAGCGCACGCAGTGCCTTTGCGCTGAGCTTGACGAAACGTACGCGTTTGGAGGTGGAGAGAGGTTCGTTATTCATCGCGGGGATGCTTGCCCAGCGCCGGAGGGCTGTCCACCGCTTTACGGCCTCGGCGGACATGGTGATCGTTCCGGTCGGGTCGTGACATGAGGAGCCGCACCGCTGCCGGCTGAGACGTCGGACCAGTCCATATCGCGGTCCTCCAGCGTGGACCGCCAAGACGCCAGCCCGTGCGCATAGGCCCGCGCCGCATGGGGCGCTCCGATCGCCGCGGCGGCGTCGGGGTGGGTGCTGAGGACGGGCTTGTGCCAGCCGGCCTCAGGGACCTGGCGGTCGCCGTCGGAGCGCAGGGGGTGGTGGCCGGTGTCGGGCTCGGCCGCGATGACGACGGGAGTGCGCCACTCGCCGTAGCCCTCCTTACCGAAGATCTCGTTGTCGTGCCGGGCGGCGTCGCCGATCCGGTCGTCGCGGATGCCGTTGGCCATGTCCGTCGCGGCCAGGTGCGAGGTGACATCGAGGGCGTCGCCGCCCACGAGGCGACACAGGATCTTTGTCGTTGGCCGGCACCTACACGACGACCGCAGGGGTACCCGGCTCCCAGGCCCGGATCCGTTGCGACAGCCGCAGCAGGCCGGGCCACCAGGGCAGGTCCTGCCCCGCGAGGGCCGCGACGTCACCCCAGTCGGCCTCGTACTCGATTCCCGGGTGCGCGGGTCGGCCGCCACCAGCGCCGGCCCACGGAAACTCATGTCGCCGTACAGGGCGCAGACGACGGCGACGCCGTCCGGGTTGCCGCGGCCAGCGGCCTCGGTGGCGACATCGGTGGCGACCCTGCGGTCGTCACAGTGGACGGGTCGGACCGTCCCCAGGGCGGTGTGCCAGTCCAGCGCAGGACCGCGCGCCGTGTCCTTGTGTCCAGCCCACCGGCCGGGCGGCACGTCCTCGGGGAGCGGGCGCAGCCCCGCGCCTCTGGTCCGGTGGCGCTCAGCGGCCTGCCAGCGCCGCTTCGCCCGCCTTGCGCATGGCCTCCAGCGGAGCGCTGACGCACCCCGTCATCTGCTCCACCTGGAGCACCGCCTGGTGCACGAGGAGGTCGAGCCCGCCGACGACCGCTCCCGCGCGCCCCGACCAGGCGGCCGCCAGCGCGGTGGGCCAGGGCTCGTACAGCACGTCGAAGAGGGTGCCGGGCCGCTCGGGGACGGCCGGGGCGAGGGCGTCGGTGGTGCCGGCCGGGGTCGTCGCGACGACGAGCGGCGCGTCGAAGGCTTCGGCCGCGCGCGACCAGTCGACGGTGCGGACATCGACCTCCAGCCGCTCGCCCCAGCCGCGCATCTCCGCGGCCCGCGCCTCGCTGCGTACGTACGCGGTGACCGGGCCGGTGCAGATCCGGGCGAGGGCGGCGAGCGCGGAGGACGCGGTGGCGCCCGCGCCGAGGACGGCCGCGGACTCGACGCGGGTCACCCCGCGCTCCCCCAGGGCCGCGATCATGCCCGGGATGTCGGTGTTGTCGCCGAGGCGGCGGCCGTCGTCCGTGAAGACGACGGTGTTGACCGCCTCGACCGAGGCCGCGGTGGCGCTGACCGCGTCGAGCAGCGGAATGATCGCGCGCTTCAGCGGCATCGTGAGCGAGAGCCCCGCCCACGAGGCGTCGAGCCCCGCGACGAAGCCGGGGAGCCCGGCCTCGTCCACCTCGAAGCGGTCGTAGGACCAGTGGCCGAGGCCGAGTTCGGCGTACGCCGCCCGGTGCAGGACCGGGGAGAGGGAGTGCGCGATGGGCGACCCGAGCACGGCCGCCCGTCGCGCCCCCTCACTGGCCGGACTGGGCATTGAACTCGTCCTTCAGCTTGTTGAACTCGGCCAGGGTCTTGGCGAATTCGGTCTTGTGCTGGCCGTCGGTGGCGACGAAGTACATCCAGCCGTCGTTCGTCGGATCCAGCGCCGCCGCCATCGCCTCGCTGCCGGGGTTGCCGATCGGTCCGGGCGTCAGGCCCCGCCACTTGTAGGTGTTGTACGGGTCCGGGTTGCTGTTGATCTCGGACAGACCGATCTTGATGTTGCTCTGGTTCGTGAGGTAGTTGTACGCCGAGTCGAACTGGAGCTTCTGGTTGGTCTGGATGTTGTCCGGCTTGAGGCGGTTGTAGACGACCTCGGACATCTTGCGGAAGTCGTCGGGCGTCTTGCCCTCGGCCTGTACGAGGCTCGCCACGGTGAGAAGCTGCCAGGGCCCGTCCAGCTTGAGCTTCTTGGCCTCGGCGGCCAGGTCCTGCTTGCCGTACTCGGTGGCGGCCCGGTTGACCATCTTCTTCAGTACGTCCTCGGGCTTCATGCCCTTGGCGACCGGGTAGCTCGCCGGGTAGAGGAATCCTTCCAGCGGATCCTTCACGTTCTTGTGGCCCTTGGCCCAGTCGGGCAGACCCATGCTGTCGGCATCCTTGGCGGCGACGCCCTTGGTCGTGCCCGCGGAGAGGCCGAGCCTTGTGTCGATCTGCTGGTAGACCCAGGCGTTGCGTTTGCCTTCGGGAATGATCAGGGAGTTGCGGCTGCTCGGGTCGAGCATCAGCTTCACCGCGCTGACCGCCGACATGCCCTTCTTCAGCGTGTAGGCGCCGGCCTGGATCGTCTTGCCCTTGGGGTCGTCGTTCTGCGCCTGGACGAACGCGTCGATGCTCTTGACGACACCGGCCTGCTTGAGCAGCTGACCGATCTCGGAACCGCCCGCGCCGGAGGGAACCTCGACCGTGACGGTCTCGCTGGTGCCCTCGCCCGCGTAGTCGGGGGCCGCGCCGAACTTCTTCTGGTAGAACTCGTAGCCCACATAGCCGACGCCGCCTGCGCCGACCGCGAAGATCACCGCGAGGACCAGGCAGGCGCGCCCGCTCTTGCCCTTCTTCTTCGTCTTGCCCCGACGGTCGCGGCCACCGCCGCCCCCGGCCCTGCGGGACTCGCGCGGCTCGCCGTCCTCGCGTTCGCTTTCGTCAACGCCAGTGAAGAACGGGTGGTCTTCTTCGGGCGCTTCGGCGTTCCACTCGTGGCCCTGCTCGGGCACCACGGGCGCCTGGCGCCGGCCGGGTGGCTGCGGCGGCGGATACGCCTCGGCCGTGCCGTAGGGATCGTGGCCCTCGTCGGCGTAGCCGTTGTGGTACGGGTCGGGCTGCTGGCCGGCGTACGGCATGGCGGCCTGCTCGCCGGTGCTGGTGTCCCAGCCACCGCTGAACTGCTGGGGCTGCTGGGGCTGCGCCGCGTACTGGTCCGGGTACTGCTGCTGCGGGTACCCCTGCTGTAGCTGTTCGGCGTACGCCTGCTGGTACTGCTGCTGCTCGGCGTAGTGCTGCTGGGGCCCTGACTCGGCGTACTGCCGCTGCTCGGCGTACTGCTGCTGGGACCCGGACTCGGCGTACTGCTGCTGTGCGTACGGGTCCTGCGGCTGCTGCGGGTAGTACTGCTCCTGAGGTTGCTGCTGGTGCTGCTCGCCCTGGCCGGCGTACTGAGCCTGACCGGACGCAGCCTGCTGCGCTCCCCACCCCTGGTCCCCGTAGAGGGGATCCTCCGGGTGCCACGGTTCGGAGCCTGCGCCCCGGCCATACTCAGTCATCGGTCCCCTAGAGCCGCGAGGCATCCGGACGGTCCGCCTCTTTTGCTGTGCGGGGACTGTTCGAATGCCTCCGCATCGGCCGGAACGTTACCGTATCGCGATCAGATAACCACTTCGACGCCTTCGCCCGGCTTCGTGTCTGACACCCGTTCGGCCTCAAGGGCGTTCTGGAGGATGATCACCGCCGCGGCCTGGTCGATGACCGATCTGCCCTTCTTCGACTTCACGCCCGAGGCCCGCAGACCCTGGGTCGCCGTCACCGTCGTCATCCGTTCATCGACGAGCCGGACCCCGATCGGGGCGATGCCGCGCGCCAACTCCTGGGCGAAGCGCCGGACTTTGGCCGCCGCCGGGCCTTCGCCCCCGTTGAGGGAGCGGGGCAGCCCGACGACCACCTCGATCGGTTCGTACTCCTCGACCAGCTGCCGCAACCGCCGGTGGGCGGCCGGGACATCACGTCCCGGCACGGTCTCCACCGGCGTGGCGAGCACCCCGTCGGGGTCGCACGAGGCGACCCCGATCCGGGCGTCTCCGACATCGATCGCCAGTCGGCGTCCTCGGCGCATCAGGCACCCGCCCGGTCGTTCGCCTCGTGGACCGCGCGGCGCGCAGGTGCGGGCAGCGTCGTCATCCGCGGCCCGGCGGCCGCGCGGTGGTCGCTCACGAGGTCTGGGCCACCTGGCGCTCGACGGCGTCGATGGCGTCGCCGATCGCGTCCGGGTTCTGGCCGCCGCCCTGCGCGACGTCCGGCTTGCCGCCACCGCCGCCGCCGAGGGTCTTGGCCGCGGTGCGGACCAGCTCGCCGGCCTTGAGGCCGCGCTCACGGGCGGCCTCGTTGGTGGCGATGACGGTGACCGGGCGGCCGTTGGCCGTGGTGAACAGCGCGACGACGGCCGGGCGGTCGCCGGGGATGCGGCCGCGCACGTCGAGGACCAGCTTGCGCAGGTCGTCGGCGGAGGTGCCGTCCGGCACCTGGCCGGTGACGAGCGCGGTGCCGTGGATGTCCTTGGCGGATTCGACGAGACCGGCGGCGGCCTGGAGCACCTTCTCCGCGCGGAACTTCTCGATCTCCTTCTCGGCGTCCTTCAGCTTGCCGAGCATGGTGGAGATCTTCTCCGGCAGCTCCTCGGAACGGCCCTTGACCAGCTCCTGGAGCTGGGCGACGACCGTGTGCTCACGCGCCAGGAAGTTGTATGCGTCGACGCCGACCAAGGCCTCGATGCGACGCACGCCCGAGCCGATGGACGACTCGCCGAGCAGCTTCACCAGACCCAGCTGGGCGGTGTTGTGCACGTGCGTGCCGCCGCACAGCTCCTTGGAGAAGTCGCCGATGGTGACGACGCGGACCCGCTCGCCGTACTTCTCGCCGAACTCGGCGATGGCGCCCTGCTTCTTGGCCTCGTCGATCGACATGACCTCGGCCTGTACGTCGAGCTCGCGGGCCAGCACCTCGTTGATCTTCTGCTCGACGTCGGTGAGCACCGTGCCGGGAACGGCGGCGGGCGAACCGAAGTCGAAGCGGAAGCGGCCGGGCGAGTTCTCGGAGCCGGCCTGGGCGGCCGTCGGGCCGAGCGCGTCGCGCAGCGCCTGGTGGGTGAGGTGGGTGGCGGAGTGGGCGCGGGCGATGGCGCGGCGGCGCTTGGTGTCGATGGCGGCGTACGCGGACGCGCCGACCGTCACCTCGCCGACCTGCACGACCCCCTTGTGCACATGCACGCCGGGGACCGGCTTCTGTACGTCCCGGATCTCGATGACCGCGCCGCTGTCGAGCTTGATGCGGCCCTGGTCGGCGAGCTGGCCGCCGCCCTCGGCGTAGAACGGGCTGCGGTCGAGGACGACCTCGACCTCGTCGCCCTCGGTCGCGGCGGGCGAGGGCACACCGTCGACGAGCAGGCCGACGATGGTCGACTCGTTCTCGGTGGAGGTGTAGCCGGTGAAGTCGGTGGCGCCGGAGGCGTCGGCCACCTCGCGGTAGGCGGACAGGTCGGCGTGGCCGGTCTTCTTGGCGCGGGCGTCGGCCTTGGCCTGGTCGCGCTGCTGCTTCATCAGGCGGCGGAAGCCGTCCTCGTCCACGGACAGGCCCTGCTCGGCGGCCATCTCCAGGGTGAGGTCGATCGGGAAGCCCCAGGTGTCGTGGAGCAGGAACGCCTTGTCCCCGGCGAGGACCGTGCCACCGGTGGACTTGGTCTCGGTGATGGCGGTGTCCAGGATGTTGGTGCCGCCGCGCAGCGCCTTGAGGAAGGCGGCCTCCTCGGCGAGGGCGACAGTCTCGATGCGCTTGCGGTCGGTGACGAGCTCCGGGTACTGCCGGCCCATCGTCTCGATCACGACGTCGATCAGGTCCTGGACGACCGGACCGGTGGCGCCCATGAGGCGCATGTTGCGGATGGCGCGGCGCATGATGCGGCGCAGCACATAGCCGCGGCCCTCGTTGCCCGGGGTCACCCCGTCACCGATGAGCATCACGGACGTACGGATGTGGTCGGCGACCACACGCATCGAGACGTCGGACGTGTGCTGCTCGCCGTAGCGCACACCGGTCAGCTCGGTGGCCTTGTCCATGACGACGCGCAGGGTGTCGGTCTCGTACATGTTCTGCACGCCCTGCAGGATCATCGCGAGGCGTTCGAGACCCAGGCCGGTGTCGATGTTCTTGGAGGGCAGGTCCCCGAGGATCGGGAAGTCCTCCTTGTTCTCGCCGGCGCCGCGCTCGTACTGCATGAAGACCAGGTTCCAGATCTCCACGTACCGCTCGTCGTTGACGGCGGGGCCGCCCTCGACGCCGAACTCGGGGCCGCGGTCGTAGTTGATCTCGGAGCAGGGTCCGCACGGTCCGGGCACGCCCATGGACCAGAAGTTGTCCTTCTTGCCCAGGCGCTGGATGCGCTCCTTCGGCACGCCGACGACCTCGTGCCAGATGCGCTCGGCCTCGTCGTCGTCGAGGTAGACCGTGATCCACAGCTTCTCGGGCTCAAGGCCGTAGCCACCGTCCGCCACGGAGCTGGTCAGCAGCTCCCAGGCGTATGTGATGGCGCCTTCCTTGAAGTAGTCCCCGAAGGAGAAGTTGCCGCACATCTGGAAGAACGTGCCGTGCCGGGTGGTCTTGCCGACCTCTTCGATGTCGGGCGTGCGCACGCACTTCTGCACGCTGGTGGCGCGCGGGGCGGGCGGCTTGGTCTCGCCCAGGAAGTAGGGCTTGAAGGGGACCATGCCCGCGTTGACGAGCAGCAGAGTCGGGTCGTCCGCGATGAGCGACGCCGAAGGGACGACGGTGTGCCCGCGCTCCTCGAAGAAGCTCAGCCAGCGGCGGCGAATCTCGGCCGACTCCATCAGTGGTCCTCATTCCGGTTGTACGAATGCTTGGGGTACTGCTGCTTGGTGTACCGCTCGTGTGCGGTCTCGATCGCGGCCAGGCGGCGCTGCGCGGGAAGCTCGCGCACCTCGCTCTCGCCGATGCCCAGGACGTCGTTGAGTTCGGCCTCGCGCTGCGCCATGCCGGACTTGATGTCGAGGGCGAAGTCCTTGAGCCGGTGGCCGGCCTCGACCGCCTTGTCGGCGGTGCGCGCGGCCAGGCTCTCCGGGGTCAGCTGTTTCAGCTTCCGGTTGACCTTGGTGGTGGCCCAGACTCCGGCGGCAGCGCCCGCGCTGAACCAGAACGTACGGCGGAACATCGCGGCGTCAGCCCTTTCGCTTCGACCGGCGCGCGGACGGCACGGTCCGCCCGACGATCACGGTTCGGCGGCTCTCCCGAGCGGGTGCCTCGGCGGGTGCGGCGCCCTTGCGTCCGATCGCGCGGCGCACTCCGTATCCGAACGCGGCCACCTTCACCAGGGGGCCGCCGAAGGTGGAGGCGACGGTGGTGGAGAGCGCGGACGCGTTGGAGGTGACCTCCTGGACGTCGGAGGCGATGGCGTCGACCCGGGCCAGCTGCGTCTGCGCCGAGCGCACCGCGACGGAGGCGTCCGCGAGCAGGGGGACCGCCTGGTCGGTCACGTCCGCGACCAGCTTGGTCGTCGCCTTCAGCGTCTGGGCCAGCCTCACGAGAACGACCGCGAGGAAGGACACCAGGATCGCCCAGAAGACGGCCACCAGGATCCCGGCCACCTCACCACCGGACACTTGCACCGCTCCCCGCACCCGTCGGAACTCGAACCCTCGGAAACTTCGAAAAATACAGCCCTGTGAGCCTATCGCGCCGAGGATCGCTTCCCGTACCGCGTTCCGGCCCGCCACAAGCGGAGTTGAGCAGACCGATTGTACGCAGTGCATACCCTTGAGTACGCTGCGTGTTCCATGCGCCCCCATCTGCCCGCAGAATTGAACCGTTTCGTCGGGCGAGACCGAGAACTGGCCCGGCTCGGCCGTCTGCTCAGCGATGCGCGCCTGGTCACCGTGACCGGCGTCGGCGGAGTCGGCAAGACCCGCGTCGCGCTGCGGGCCGCCGCCGTCCTGGCCGAGCAGGAACGGTACTGCGACGGGGTCCGGCTGGTCGAGCTGTCCTGCCTGAACGATCCCGGTCTGCTCGACCACGCTCTCGTCGAGGCGCTTGGCCTGACCGACCACACGGCCAGGGCGCCGCGCCGACTGCTCCTCGACCATCTCGCGGAGCGCGAACTCCTGCTGGTGCTCGACGGGTTCGAGCAGTTGGTGGACGCCTGTGCCGATCTGGTGCGGGAGCTTCTGCGGGGCTGCCCCGGCCTTCGGGTGCTCGCCGTGGGGCGGCTGCCGCTGAGGATCGACGGCGAGCGGGTGTTCCTGCTGACGCCGATGTGCGAGCAGGACGCCGTGCTGCTGTTCGCCGAGCGCGCGGGGGTCACCCGGGCCGGCGAGCGGCCGATCGAGGGGCACGAGGAGGCGGCCGCCGAGCTGTGCGGCCGCCTCGACGGGATCCCGCTGGCCATCGAGCTGGCGGCGGGCCGGCTCGGCACGCTCTCGGTGGAGCAGTTGCTGCGCCGGCTCGACGACCGGTTCCGGCTGCTCACCGGCGGCGGGCGGGGCGCGCTTCCCCGTCATCAGACGCTGCGGACGACGATCGGCTGGAGCCACGAGCTGTGCACGGGGGCGCAGCGGCTTCTGTGGGCGCGGCTTTCGGTGTTCGCCGGGGCCTTCGATCTGGAGGCCGTCGAATACATCTGTGTGGGGCCCGATCTGCCGCAGGAGGACGTGCTCGACATCCTCGGCCAACTGCTCGACCAGTCACTGGTGGTGCGCGAGGACGGCGTGGGCGGCGTCCGTTACCGGCTGCTCGACACGGTCCGTGAGTACGGGGCCGAGTGGCTGGCGCAGACGGGGGACGCGGAGCGGCTTCGTCGACGTCACCGCGACTGGTACCTGGGGCTCGCCACCTGGTGCGAGCTGGACTGGTTCAGCCCCCGCCAGGCCGAGGTGGCGACGCGTGTGGAGTGCGAACTGCCCAATCTGCGGGCCGCGATGGAGTTCTCGCTGGCCTCTCCCGAGGACGCGCACCTGGCTCACTATCTGGCGGGCACGCTCTGGTTCTGCTGGGTCGGCTGCGGGCGCCTCGCGGAGGGGCGGCACTGGCTCACCCAGGTCCTGGACGTCGCGAGCGAGCACGACAGTTCACGCCTGAAGGCGCTGTGGGTCCTTGGCTATGTGGCGGTGCTCCAGGGCGACGCGGTGGCGGCGATCGCCGCGCTCCAGGAGTGCCGCGAGGAGGCGGAGCTGCGCGGTGACGCGGTGGCGGCGGCGTACGCCGTGCACCGCACCGGGTGTCTGGCCCTGGTCACCGACGACATGCCGCGCGCCGAGGAACTGCTGGGTGCGGCGCTCGTCGGGTACGAGGAGGTGGGCGAGCTCAACAGCAATGTCCTGATGGGCCAGGTCGAGATGGCGATGGCGGTGGGCTTTCGCGGCCGCCTCGACGAGGCCGTCTCGATGTGCGAGCGGGTCGTGGAGGTGTGCGAGGACCACGGCGAGCGCTGGACGCGTGCTTATGCGCTGTACGTCCTCGCATACGCGGCCTGGTACGGCGGCGATGGTGATCGCGCGCGCCGGCTGCTGCGGGAAACCCTCGCCGTCCATCACGCCTTCCACGATCTGGTCGGCACGGTGCTCACCCTGGAGATGCTGGCACTGGTCGAGGTGGACGCCGGGGACCCGGTGGGGGCGGCCGAGCTCCAGGGAGCGGCCGAGCGGATCTGGCCCTCGGTCGGGCTGCCGCTGTTCGGCTCGGCGTACTTCTACGCCGCGCACGTGCTGTGCGAGGAGCGGGCGCGGGAGCGGCTGGGCGACAGCGCGTACGAGGAGCACCGGCGCAGGGGCGCCGGGACCGACACGGACGTGGCGGTGGCGCGGGCACTGGGGGACGGCCAGGAGGCCGACGGTGCACGGGAGTTGCCGCCCGCGCGCGGGACACAGCCGCCCGAGGACCCCGCACACGCACAAACCCGCCGCCTCCCGCTCCGTGCGGAGCGGGGGGACGGCGGGCTGAAGCGCTGAGGCTCCGGTGGTACGCCTGGATCAGCGGGCGTAGTACTCGACGACGAGCTGCTCGTCGCAGATGACCGGGATTTCCTTGCGGTTGGGGTCGCGGTCCAGGCGGAAGGCCAGGGCCTTCAGGTTCACCTGGAGGTAGCGCGGGGTCTCGCCCTCGCCGGCGTAGCCACCCTCGCGGGCGACCTGGAAGGGGACCTTCTCGCGGCTGCGCTCGCGCACCATCACGACGTCGTCGGGACGGACACGGAACGACGGCTTGTCGACCTTGCCACCGTTGACCTCGATGTGGCCGTGGACGACCATCTGGCGGGCCTGGTAGATGGTGCGGGCGATGCCCGAACGCAGGACCAGGGCGTCGAGGCGACGCTCGAGCTCGACGACCAGCGCCTCGCCCGTCTTGCCTTCGGCCTTCTTGGCGCGGTCGTAGGCACGCGCCATCTGGCGCTCGCTGATGTCGTACTGGGCGCGCAGACGCTGCTTCTCCAGCAGACGGACCTTGTAGTCCGAGTTCTGCTTGCGGCCACGGCCGTGCTCGCCCGGCGGGTAGGGGCGGGCCTCGAAGTACTTGACAGCCTTCGGCGTCAGCGCGATGCCGAGCGCACGAGACTTCTTGACCTTGGGACGCGACTGGTTAGGCACGTTCTCCAAACCTCCATGGTTGGGTTAGGTTAGGCTCACCTTACTCAAGGAGATCGCATGTCACGTCCGGGGAACACCAGTCACATCACGGACAGCACGAAGAAGGCCGGCCAGACGCCGCTTTCGCGGGAGGCCGACTCCACCGGCCCCCAGTCGAAGCACGGGGCCGGGCACGTGACGGAGGTCCGATCAGATCGTGGTCAGCCGCGTCCCAGCGGACTTGAAATCGCACGGATGCCGTCAGCAGCCGAACGCACACGAACTCTCGTACAGAGTACCTGCTCGGCGGTGCTCCTCGTACCGGGCCTCTCGACAGCCCGTCCGGGCCCGCTCTCGGCAGCCCGTCCGGGCCCCCTCACGGCCGACGTCCGCAGCGTCGGTCCCGACGGCGACATCTTCCTGGTCTTCCCCGCCGATGCACCCGCGGTACGGGCCGCGACGCACGCGCAGGACGACGAGGTCCCGGCGGTCCTTGAGCTCACGGACGTGGCTCCGGTGTCCGTCCCCCACCGCATCCGGGGCCGCGCCTGGGTCTCGGGATGGCTGACCCCGGTGCCCGGGCAGGCGGGCCCCGGCCGCATGATGCTGCGCCTCGAAGTGGGCGGCGCCCAGGTGGACGACCTGTGGGGCGCGGACGTGGTGGACGCCGAGGAGTTCGCCGCGGCCGAGCCCGACCCGCTGGTGCGGCACGAGACCGAGCTGCTTCAGCACCTCGCCCTGGCCCACGGCGAGCAGGTGGGTCTGCTGTGCGGGCTCATGGAGCGCGAGGGCGCGACGCGGGCCACACCCCTGGCGTTGGACCGGCTCGGACTGCGGGTGCGTTTCGGCCGGAGGGACGGCCACACCTTCGACGCGCGCTTCGACTTCCCCGAGCCCGTGACCGACGTCACGGCCCTGCGCCGTGCGCTGCACCGGCTCTTCGCGGCCGCGGCGGCCTGAGGGGGGCGCGGCGCGGTCACAGTCACAGGGGCGCGGGGAACTGCGCGGCCAGCCGTCCACAACCCGCACCCGGAGCACCGAGCCTCCCGGCGCCCGCCGCACCCCGCCGGGCAGCGCACACCCCGCCCCCGCCAGGCAGGGCGCGCACCCCGCACCACGTCGAGGGAGTCAGTCCTCACCCCGCCGAAGCCGCTCCCGCACCTTCTCCACCACGTCCGCGTACCGCGCCTCCGCTCCGTAGCGCGTCGGCTCGTAGTACCGCCGGTCGGCCACCGCGTCCGGGGCGTACTGCTGGGGGGCGATCGCGCCCGGCACGTCGTGCGGGTAGACGTATCCCTTGGCGTGCCCCAGCTTGGCCGCGCCCTTGTAGTGGCCGTCCCGCAGATGGGGCGGGACAGGGCCCGCCATGCCCTTGCGGACGTCCTCCATCGCGGCGGCGATCGCCATCGTCGCGGAGTTGGACTTCGGGGCGAGCGCCAGCGCGATCGTGGCGTGGCTCAGGGTCAGGGCGGCTTCGGGGAAGCCGATGAGCGCCACCGCCTGCGCCGCCGCGACCGCCGTCGGCAGCGCCGTCGGATCGGCCAGGCCGATGTCCTCGCTCGCGGAGATGATCAGGCGGCGCGCGATGAAGCGGGGGTCCTCGCCCGCCTCGATCATCCGGGCCAGATAGTGCAGCGCCGCGTCGACGTCGGAGCCGCGGATGGACTTGATCAGCGCGCTCGCCACGTCGTAGTGCTGGTCGCCGCCCTTGTCGTACGCGACGGCCGCCCGGTCGACGGTCTCCTCGACCGTCTGGAGCGTGATCTCCTGCTCCGACTTGGCAAGGGCCGAACCGGCCGCCGCCTCCAGGGCGGTCAGCGCGCGGCGTGCGTCGCCGCCCGCGATGCGCAGCAGATGCGCCTCGGCGTCCGACGGCAGGGTGACCGCGGAGCCCAGCCCCCGCTCCTCGACAAGCGCCCGCCGGATCAGGGCCCGCAGGTCGTCCTCGGTGAGCGGTTCCAGCGTGAGCAGCAGGGAGCGGGAGAGCAGGGGCGAGATCACCGAGAAGTACGGATTCTCCGTCGTCGCCGCGATGAGCGTGACCCAGCGGTTCTCGACCGCCGGGAGCAGGGAGTCCTGCTGGGCCTTGGAGAAGCGGTGGATCTCGTCGAGGAAGAGGACGGTCTCCTTGCCGAAGCCGCCGATGGCGCGGCGCGCGCCATCGATGACCGCGCGGACCTCCTTGACCCCGGCGGTGATCGCCGACAGCTCGACGAACCGCTTGTTGGTGGCCTTGGACACCACGTAGGCGAGCGTCGTCTTGCCGGTGCCCGGCGGGCCCCACAGGATCACCGAGGACGGCCCGGCCGGACCGCCGGCCCCCTCCCCCACCAGCCGCCGCAGCGGCGAGCCCTGCTTCAGGAGGTGCTGCTGGCCGACCACCTCGTCCAGGACGCGCGGACGCATCCGTACGGCCAGGGGGCTGCCCGCCGGGTCTTTCTCCTGGCGGTCCTCTGCGGCTGCGGTAAAGAGGTCGGGTTCCACGCCAACGACTCTATGTCACGCCACTGACAACGCCGCCTGACCTGCGAGAACGCCGGTCAGCTGGTCCAGAAGTCCCACCAGCGGGTCAGGATCAGCATGCCGATGATGCCGACGTGCAGCACCGGAAGCACCCAGGTGAACTCGGACAGGAAGTTCTTCATCCAGCGCGGCGCGGGCAGCAGGCCCTTGCGGAGGTTGAACGACGTGACGTACCAGAACATCAGGATCGTGGCGACCCACGCCAGGCAGCACCACAGGCACAGCGAGTTGATCCGGTACAGCGACTCGAACTGGAGCCAGCTGACGAAGCAGACACCGAAGAGCGTGCCCGCGTTGAAGGTGAGCCAGTACCAGCGGCGGAACCGACCGCCCGCCAGGATGCTCATGCCGACGCAGATGACGATGCCGTAGGCGACCAGGCCCAGCATGGGGTTGGGGAAGCCGAAGACCGCCGCCTGGTGGCTCTTCATGATGTTGCCGCAGGAGACGACCGGGTTGAGGCTGCACCCCGGTACGAAGTTCGGGTTCTCCAGGAGCTTGAACTTGTCGAGCGTGATGACCCAGGCCGCCAGCACACCGGCGGCGCCGGTGATCACGAGCAGCCAGGCGAAGGCCCGGCTGCCGCCGATCGCCCCCTCGCTGCTCACCTCCCGGTGGCCGGAGTCGGAGGAGACGTCGTCAAGTGTTGTCGTCATAGCGCCGGTCCGTCATCCCGTCATCGTTGTCCTGTGCTGCCGCCGCCTCATTCTGCCGCACGGGGTGCGGTGTCCACCGTTCGATGGACATAAGGAGGTCCGCGCGAGGGTCCCGGGGGCCGCGGACTCGGCGGGACGCTCTGCGCATGACAGCACTGGCAGTTGATGTACGCGGGCTTCGCAGGCAGCACGGCGAGGTCACCGCGGTCGACGGACTGGACCTCGGCATCCGGCACGGAGAGGTCTTCGGCATCCGCGGCCCCATCGGGGCGGGCACGCCCACCCGAGGGAGCGGGCGCTTCGACCCCGCCCCCGCCCCCCGGCCGTCAGGCCAGGCGCTCGCGGACCGCGGCCACGATCTCGTCCAGCGGGACCGGGGTCTGGTCGCCGGACTCCATGTCCTTCAGCTGGACCACGCCCTCCGCGAGGTCGCGCTCGCCGGCGACCAGGGTGAAGCGGGCGCCGCTGCGGTTGGCGTTCTTCATCGCGCCCTTCAGGCCCTTGCCGCCGAAGCTGAAGTCGGCCGAGATGCCCGCCCGGCGCAGCTGCGTCACCGTGGCGAAGAGCACGCGCCGCGCCTCCTCGCCCAGCGGGACCGCGAACACGCTGGTGGTGGCGGGGAGTTCGAGGGTCACGCCCTCGGCCTCAAGGGCCAGGACCGTACGGTCCACGCCGAGCGCCCAGCCCACCGACGGCAGCGCGGGGCCACCGATCATCTCGGAGAGACCGTCGTAGCGGCCGCCGCCGCCGACCGCGGACTGCGAGCCCAGACCGTCGTGGACGAACTCGAAGGTCGTGCGCGTGTAGTAGTCAAGGCCGCGCACCAGCTTCTCGTCGTCCTCGAAGGCGACGCCCGCCGCCGTGATCAGCGCGCGCACCTCCTCGTGGTACGCCTTGCACGCGTCGCACAGGTAGTCGCGCAGCACCGGCGCGCCGACGAGCTGCTTCTGCACGTCGGGGCGCTTGTCGTCGAGGACCCGCAGCGGGTTGATCTCGGCCCGGCGGATCGTGTCCGCGTCGAGGTCGAGGCCGCCGAGGAAGGACTGAAGGGCCTCCCGGTAGACGGGGCGGCACTCCTTGTCGCCTAGCGAGTTGAGCAGGATGCGGAAGTCGCGCAGGCCCAGCGAGCGGTACGCCTGGTCCGCCAGGATGATCATCTCGGCGTCGAGCGCCGGGTCCTCCGCGCCGATCGCCTCGGCGCCGACCTGCGAGAAGTGCCGGTAGCGGCCCTTCTGCGGGCGCTCGTAGCGGTAGTACGAGCCCGAGTACCAGAGCTTGACGGGGAGGTTGCCCGCCTTGTGCAGGTTGGCCTCGAGGGCCGCGCGCAGCACGGAGGCCGTGCCCTCGGGGCGCAGTGCGAGACGGTCGCCGCCCTTGGTCTCGAAGGCGTACATCTCCTTCGTGACGATGTCGGTGGACTCGCCGACACCGCGCGCGAACAGCTCGACGTTCTCGAAGCCGGGGGTCTCGATGTAGCCGTAGCCGGAGTTCTTCAGCGGCGCCGCGATCGCCTCGCGCACCGCGAGGAAGGTCGCCGAGTCGGGCGGGAGCAGGTCGTAGGTGCCCTTGGGGGCCTGGAAGGTACTCATGGGAAGACTTCTCGTCACATTCCTCGTCGGGGAGAGGCGATGCCCTCTCCCTGGCCGGCGGCCACCTGCCGCAGATACGGGTTGGTGGCGCGCTCCTGGCCGATGGTCGTCTGGGAGCCGTGGCCCGACAGCACCACGGTCGAGTCGTCGAGCGGCAGGCACACGCGGCCCAGCGACTCAAGGAGCTCGGCGTGGCTGCCGCCGGGCAGGTCGGTGCGTCCGACGGAGCCGGCGAAGAGCAGGTCGCCCGAGAACAGGATCGGAGGAATGTCCTCCGCCTCGGGCATCCCGAACGTCACCGACCCCTTGGTATGGCCGGGCGCGTGCGACACGGTGAGCTCCATGCCCGCGAGCGCCAGCCTGGCGCCGTCGGTGAGCTCCTTGACGTCGTCCGGCTCCCCCACCGTGAGGTCGCCCATGAGCTGGGCGCCGAAGGCACGGCCGAGCGCCTTCTCCGGGTCGCTCATCATGTAGCGGTCGTCCGGATGGATCCAGGCGGGCACGTCGTGGGCTCCGCAGACCGGGACGACCGACGCGCAGTGGTCGATGTGGCCGTGGGTGAGGACGACGGCGACGGGCTTGAGGCGATGCTTCTTCAGCGTTTCCTCGACGCCCCGGGCGGCCTGGTGGCCGGGGTCGATGATCACGCATTCCTCGCCTGCGGCGGGGGCGACCAGGTAGCAGTTGGTCCCCCAGGCCCCGGCGGGGAACCCGGCAATCAGCACGATCGTCCTCGATTTCTTGCGCGGCGGGTGATGCGACGGGTGATTCGGCTGCTCAGAGCCTACCGGCGCTGCTCCCGTCACAGCGAACCCATATACGGTACGGGCACAGTCAGCTCGTACGTACGTACCCGCACCTCACGAGACCGCACAAGGAGACGACCGGTGGTCAGCAGCGAACAGCGTCGGCGCCAGCTCGCGCGCGAGAAGTTCGAGCGGCAGCAGCAGCGCCGGGTGGCAGCCCGGCGCAAGGCCCGGCTGCGCAACAGCGTCATCGCGGCCGCCCTCGCGGTGGTCGTCGCGGCCGGCGGCGCGGCCTACGCGACGGGCGTGTTCTCCGGCGACGGCAAGAAGAAGACGGACGCCGCCGCGCCCTCGAACAAACCCTCCCCCTCGGCCAGTGCCGCCGCGGAGCCGAAGATGACCGTCGACGCCAAGGCCAAGTACGACATGGCGCTCAAGACGAACGCCGGCGACATCACGTTCGCGATGGACGCGGCGAAGACCCCGCACACGGTGAACTCGTTCAAGTACCTCGCCGACAAGGGCTTCTTCGACAACACCAAGTGCCACCGGCTGACCACGGAGGGCATCTTCGTGCTCCAGTGCGGCGACCCGCAGGGCACCGGCTCGGGCGGTCCCGGCTACACCATCCCCGACGAGAACCTGACCGGTCTCGGCAAGGCGGGCGCGGACGGCACGGTGACCTACCCGGCGGGCACCGTCGCGATGGCCAATACCGGCCAGGCGCACACCGGCGGCAGCCAGTTCTTCCTGGTCTACAAGGACAGCAAACTGCCGCCCACCTACACGCCGTTCGGCACGATCGACGCCGCAGGCCTCAAGGCCGTGCAGGACGTCGCCAAGGAGGGCGTCGAGGGTGGCGCGGGCGACGGGGCACCCAAGAAGGCCGTCACCGTGCAGAAGGCCACCGTCACCAAGGAGTGACGGGCCCCGGGGCGCCCGGCACCGAGCGTGAACCGCTGAATTCGGCCGCGCTGAGTGCGGACAGCCGGGCGGCCCGTCGCCTAGATTGGCGTTGTGCAGCGCGGGCTCGTACCGCGCCGTGGAGGGCGGGCGAGGCCCGCCGGGAAACTGTGGACGATGCCCCGGGGGGAGCAACCCCCCGCGCAGGCATCATGTGGAGGAGGCGCTGTGAGCAGCGACCCGTGGGGCCGCGTCGACGAGACGGGCACCGTGTATGTGCGTACAGCCGAGGGCGAAGTGGTCGTCGGATCGTGGCAGGCGGGCTCTCCAGAGGAGGCCCTGGCCTACTTCGAGCGCAAGTACGAGGGCCTGGTTGTCGAGATCGGCCTCCTCGAACGACGGGTGCGGACCACCGACCTGTCGGCGAAGGACGCGCAGACCGCCATCGACCACCTGCGCTCGCAGGTGGACGAGCATCACGCGGTCGGTGACCTCGACGCGTTGCGGGGGCGCCTCGACAAGCTCGTAGCGACCGTCGAGTCGCGCCGCGAGGAGCGCAAGGTCCAGAAGGCCAAGCAGACCGACGAGGCCAAGCACGCCAAGGAGGCGCTGGTCGCCGAGGCGGAGGAGCTGGCGCAGAGCGAGCAGTGGCGCTCGGCGGGCGAGCGGCTTCGTGCGCTGGTGGACACGTGGAAGGGGCTGCCGCGCCTGGACCGCAAGTCCGACGACGAGCTGTGGCACCGCTTCTCGCACGCCCGCTCGGCGTTCTCCAAGCGCCGCAAGGCGCACTTCGCGTCCCTGGACGCGCAGCGCGAGGACGCCCGCAAGGTCAAGGAGAAGCTGGTCGTCGAGGCCGAGGCGCTGTCGGGCTCCACGGACTGGGCCCCCACGGCCGCCCGCTACCGCGATCTGATGGCGGAGTGGAAGGCCGCGGGCCGCGCGCAGCGTGAGGCCGAGGACGAGCTGTGGAACCGGTTCCGCGGCGCTCAGGACGTCTTCTTCGCGGCGCGCAGCGACGTGTTCGCGGAGCGTGACGCCGAGCAGAGCGAGAACCTGAAGCTCAAGGAGGAGCTGGCCGTCGAGGCGGAGAAGATCCTCCCGGTGACCGACCTGAAGGCGGCCCGCGCCGCGTTCCGCTCGGTCAACGAGCGCTGGGAGGCCGTCGGCCACGTACCGCGGGACGCGCGTCCCAAGGTCGAGGGCCGGATGCACGCGGTGGAGCGGGCGATCCAGGAGGCCGAGGAGGCCGAGTGGCGTCGTACGAACCCGGAGGCGCGGGCGCGTGCGGCGGGCCTCACGGGTCAGCTCCAGGATGCCGTCGACAAGCTGCACAAGCAGATCGATGCGGCACGGTCGGCCGGCAACGACACCAAGGCGGACAAGCTGGCGCGCGAGCTGGAGGGCCGCCAGGCCCTCCTCGACCAGGCCCTCAAGGGCCTGGAGGAGTTCGGCGGCTGACCCTGGCCCGCCCCAGGAGGAGGCCCCGGCACCTTTTGGTCCCGGGGCCTCCCCATGCCCCCGCCGACGACACCTGAGGCTGCCCGCACTGGGTACGTCCACCCCGCCAGGGGCGCGGGGAACTGCGCGAGCAGCGTCCACGGTCCGCAGAGGTAGTCGGGGTTGCTGGGGCTCCGCCCCAGACCCCGTTCGGGCCTGAACGGCCCTCGTCCTCAAACGCCGGACGGGCTGAGGATGCCACGACTGGGCGCCCTGCCAGGGGCGCGGGGAACTGCGCGAGACGCGTCCACGGTCCGCAGACGCAAGCGGGGTTGCTGGGGCTCCGCCCCAGACCCCGTTCGGGCCTGAACGGCCCTCGTCCTCAAACGCCGGACGGGCTGAAGATGCCCACACGGGCCCGCACCGAGTAGCCAAGGGGCGCGGGGAACTGCGCGAGCGGCCCCGTGCGGCCCGCAGGCGACGCCTGAGGTCGCACACCCCGCCAGGGGGCGCGGGCCGGCCCGCAAGCCGCTAGGGGGTGTCTGGTGGATCAGGGTCGGTCAGGGTGCGACGCCTGGTGCGGTGCATCGCAAGGCGCCGGAACGTCGTGATAGCGGAGCTATCGGGGCGTTTCGGCAACGCCGCGAGGTGCCGTGCCAGGCGCCGCACCCCCGGCCATGATCCACCAGACACCCCCTAGGGCCGGCGCGCCGACGTCACCCGGTACACGTCGTACACGCCCTCGACCCCCCGCACCGCCTTGAGCACGTGCCCGAGGTGCTTGGGGTCGCCCATCTCGAAGGTGAAGCGCGAGGTGGCCACACGGTCGCGGGAGGTCTGCACGGCCGCCGACAGGATGTTGACGTGCTGGTCGGACAGGACGCGGGTGACGTCGGACAGCAGGCGCGAGCGGTCCAGGGCCTCGACCTGGATGGCGACCAGGAAGACCGAGGACTGGGTGGGCGCCCACTCCACTTCGAGGATCCGCTCGGGCTGCTGGGACAGCGAGTCCACGTTGACGCAGTCCGCGCGGTGCACCGAGACGCCGCTGCCGCGGGTGACGAAGCCGATGATGGGGTCGCCGGGCACGGGCGTACAGCAGCGCGCCAGCTTGACCCACACGTCGTCGACGCCCTTGACGACCACGCCCGGGTCGGCGTTCTTGCGGCGCTTGCTGCGGCCGCGCGAGGGCGGCGCCGACTCGGCGATGTCCTCGTTGGCGGCCTCCTCGCCGCCGAGCGCCTGCACCAGCTTCTGCACGACGCCCTGGGCCGCGACATGCCCCTCGCCGATCGCCGCGTACAGCGAGGAGATGTCGGGATAGCGCATCTCGTGGGCGAGGGTGACCAGCGAGTCGCCGGTCAGGATCCGCTGGATCGGCAGGTTCTGCTTGCGCATGGCGCGCGCGATGGCGTCCTTGCCCTGCTCGATCGCTTCCTCGCGGCGCTCCTTGGAGAACCAGGCGCGGATCTTGTTGCGGGCGCGCGGCGACTTGACGAAGCCCAGCCAGTCCCGCGAAGGCCCGGCGCCGGCCGCCTTGGAGGTGAAAACCTCCACCAAGTCGCCGTTGTCCAGGGTCGATTCGAGCGGCACGAGCCGGCCGTTGACCCGTGCGCCGATCGTGCGGTGACCGACCTCGGTGTGCACCGCGTACGAGAAGTCGACGGGGGTCGAACCCGCGGGGAGCGCGATGACGTCGCCCTTGGGCGTGAAGACGAAGACCTCGTTGCGCGACAGATCGAAGCGCAGCGACTCCAGGAACTCGCTCGGGTCCTCGGTCTCCTTCTGCCAGTCGAGCAGCTGGCGCAGCCACGCCATGTCGTTGAGATGGTCGTCCTTGCCGGCCTTGCGCGGCACGTCGGTACGCACCTTGGAGGCGGCGCCCGCGGACGGCTCCTGCTTGTACTTCCAGTGCGCGGCGATGCCGTACTCGGCCCGGCGGTGCATGTCGAAGGTGCGGATCTGGAGCTCGACGGGCTTGCCGTTGGGGCCGATCACCGTGGTGTGCAGCGACTGGTACATGTTGAACTTGGGCATCGCGATGTAGTCCTTGAACCGGCCGGGGACCGGATTCCATCGCGCGTGCACGGTGCCTAGCGCCGCGTAGCAGTCCCGCACCGTGTCGACCAGGACGCGGATGCCCACCAGGTCGTAGATCTCCGCGAAGTCACGGCCGCGGACGATCATCTTCTGGTAGACGCTGTAGTAGTGCTTGGGGCGGCCGGTGACGGTCGCCTTGATGCGGGCCGCGCGCAGGTCGGACTGGACCTCGTCGGTCACTATGGCGAGGTATTCGTCGCGCTTGGGCGCGCGCTCGGCGACCAGGCGCACGATCTCGTCGTACATCTTGGGGTAGAGGATCGCGAAGGAAAGGTCCTCCAGCTCCCACTTGATGGTGTTCATGCCCAGGCGGTGGGCGAGCGGCGCGTAGATCTCCAGGGTCTCGCGCGCCTTCTTCTCCTGCTTCTCGCGCTTGAGGTACCGCATGGTGCGCATGTTGTGCAGGCGGTCGGCGAGCTTGATCACCAGGACGCGCGGGTCCTTGGCCATCGCCACGACCATCTTGCGTACGGTCTCGGCCTGCGCCGCGTCGCCGAACTGCACCCGGTCGAGCTTGGTGACGCCGTCGACGAGCAGAGCGACCTGGTCGCCGAAGTCACGGCGCAGGGTGTCCAGGCCGTACTCGGTGTCCTCGACGGTGTCGTGCAGCAGGCCCGCCATGAGCGTGGCCGGGTCCATGCCCAGCTCGGCGAGGATCGTCGTCACCGCGAGGGGGTGCGTGATGTACGGGTCGCCGCTCTTGCGCTTCTGCCCGCGGTGCCAGCGCTCGGCGACCTGGTAGGCCTTCTCGACCTGGCGCAGCGTGGCGGTCTCGATCTTGGGGTCGTTGCCCCGCACTATCCGCAGCAGCGGTTCGAGCACCGGGTTGTACGCGGAGGAGCGCTGCACGCCCAGCCGGGCGAGGCGGGCACGGACCCGGTTGGAGGAACCGGCGGAGCGGGACACCGCGCCGGCCGGCACGACCGGCTTCGCGACCGGCACGGGAGCCAGGGCCTCGGCCGGGGGCCGGGCGCGCTCGGAGGAGGCGGGCTTCGGCTCGGCCGGGGGCTCGGAGGGCGTGGCCGGGGCCGCCGCGGGCTCGGAGGGCGTGGCCGGGGCCGCCGCGGGCTCGGAGGGCGTGGCCGGTGCCACCGCGGGCTCTTCGCCCTGGTGGTCGGGCTGCGCGGCGGAGAGTGGCTGGGCCTCGTCTGGCAAGAGCGCTCCTCTGGGGTCCCCCCGGACGGAGTCTGGGGGAGGGTCCGGGTCCCCCGGTCAGGCCCGGACGTACATGGTATCGAGCCACGGGCCCCGGCTCGCCCCGGGCCGGGTGCGACGGCTCTGCCTGGCGAAACACCGGAGGCGGGCACCGGATTCCTCCGGGCCCGCCTCCGGCGGTGCGCTACGGCTCTCAGACGGTGATCAGGGCGTCCAGCGGGGCGCCCCGCAGGACACCCTCCAGGCGCTCCCGGCCGCTGAGGAAGCCGAGCTCCATCAGGACCGCGACTCCGGCGACCTCGGCTCCGGCCCGGCGGATCAGTTCGACCGAGGCCTCGGCGGTGCCGCCGGTGGCGAGGACGTCGTCGATGACCAGGACACGGTCGCCCGCGCTGAGGTCTTCGGCGTGCACCTCGATCTCCGCGGTGCCGTACTCCAGCTCGTACGCCTGCTTGAGCGTGGCTCCGGGGAGCTTGCCCGCCTTGCGTACGGGGATGAACCCGATCCCGGCACGGACCGCGACGGGCGCCGCCAGGATGAAGCCGCGCGCCTCAAGACCGACGATCTTCGTCGCGCCGTGCCGGACGCACAGCGCGGCGAGCGCGTCGGTGAGGGCCGTGAACGCCACCGGGTCGGCGAGCAGCGGGGTGATGTCCTTGAACATCACGCCCGGCTTCGGATAGTCCGGCACGTCGCGGATGCGGCTGAGCAGCAGCCCCACGGTCTCGGTGGAGACGCTGGTCATCGGCGCTTCCCCCGGTTGTTGCGGCTCGGCTGACGGCGCTGGCCGACGACCGCGCCGGCCGTCTCGCCTTCGTCGTCCGCCTCGTCGAAGGGCGCCGTGTCCTGCGGCTCCTCCTCGGTCTCGCCCTTGGCGGCGGCCGCCGCGCGCTTGGCGAGCACCCGCTTCTTGAGGGCCTTCATCTCCGGCATGGTCTCCTTCAGGTCGGCGACCAGCGGAGTGGCGATGAAGATCGAGGAGTACGCGCCGGCCGCGAGGCCGACGAACAGCGAGAGCGAGATGTCGTTCAGCATGCCGGCGCCGAGGACACCGCCACCGATGAACAGCAGGCCCGCCACCGGGAGCAGCGCCACGACCGTGGTGTTGATGGAGCGGACCAGGGTGCCGTTGAGGCTCTTGTTCGCCATCTCGCTGTAGGTGAGCCGGGTCTGCTTGGTGATCCCCTTCTGGCCCTCCTTGAGACCGTCGAAGACGACGACGGTGTCGTAGAGGGAGTAACCGAGGATCGTGAGCAGACCGATCACGGTGCCCGGGGTGACCTCGAAGCCGACCAGGGCGTAGATGCCGACCGTGATCGTGAGGTCGTGGATCAGGGCGACCAGGGCCGCGAGCGCCATCCGCCACTCGAAGGCGATGGCCAGATAGATCACCACCAGGATCATGAAGACGATCAGGCCCGTCCAGGCCTTGTTGGCGATCGTCTCGCCCCAACTGGGGCCGACCAGGTCGGCGTTGATGTCGTTCGCCCGGAGCTTGAGGTCCTTGGCGAGCTCCGTCTTGATCTGGTCGGACTTGGCGGTGTCGATGCCGCCGATGGTGATGCGCAGCGTGTCGTTGCCGAGCTTCTGGACGATCGCCTCGTGACCGGAGGCGGCCTTGGCCGCGCTTTCGGCCTGCGAGGCGGACGCGGTGGTCTTCGGGGTGGTGAAGACCGCGCCTCCCTCGAACTCGATGCCCATCGTCAGACCCCGCACCGCAAGGCCGACGATGGCCGTGATGGTGATCAGGATCGAGATGCCGTACCAGATCTTCCGCTTGCCGACGAAGTCGTAACCGACCTCACCGCGGTACAGCCTGGCGCCGAGAGTGCCGAGCTTCGACATCTCACGCCTCCTTCGGGTTGTCGACGGGGGCGGAGGTGGTGCGCCGGGCACGACGCAGCGGGGGCTTGGCGCCGAGCCGCTTGGGGTCGAGACCGGACCAGGGGTGGCCGCTCGCGAAGAACTTCCGGCGGGCCAGGAGCGTCATCACCGGCTTGGTGAAGAGGAACACGACGACCACGTCGAGCAGGGTGGTCAGCCCGAGTGTGAAGGCGAAGCCCTGGACCTTGCCGACGGTCACGATGAACAGGACCGCGGCGGCGAGGAACGACACGAAGTCGGAGACCAGGATGGTGCGCCGGGCGCGCGGCCAGGCCCGCTCGACGGCGGGACGCAGGGTGCGGCCCTCACGGATCTCGTCACGGATGCGTTCGAAGTACACGATGAACGAGTCCGCGGTGATGCCGATGGCGACGATCGCGCCGCAGACCGCGGGCAGGTTCAGCGCGAAGCCGATGCCGGGGCCGAGCAGCGCCATGATCGTGTAGGTGAGGATCGCCGACACGACGAGGCTGAGGATGGCGATCAGTGCCAGGCCGCGGTAGTAGGCGACCAGGTAGATGATGACCAGCGCGAGACCGATGGCTCCGGCGATCAGACCGGCGTGCAGCTGGTCGGCGCCGAGGGCCGCGGTGACGGTCGTGACGCTCTGCTCCTGGAAGGTGAGCGGCAGCGCACCGTAGGAGAGCACGTTGGCGAGGTCCTGGGCCGACTTCTGGTTGAAGTTGCCGGAGATCTCGGCGGAGCCGCTGAGCGTGGAGCTCACGGTGGGGGCCGAGACGACCTGGTTGTCCAGGGCGATCGCGAAGCGGTTGTTCGGGTACTGCTGCTGGGAGAGCTTGCCGGTGATCGACGCGAACTTCTTCGAACCGCCGCCGGTGAAGTCCATCTGGACGATCCACTGGCCGTTCTGGTTGATCACGGCCTGCGACTTGGCGACGTCGGTGCCGGCGACCTCGGCCGGGCCGAGAACGTACTTCTCCTCGCCGGTCTGGGCGCACGCCACGGTCGGGTCGGTGGGCTTGGCGCCGGCGCCGGCCTTGGCGCGGGCCGCCGGAGTGGAGCAGTCGAGCGCGGCGAACTGGGCCTGGAGCTTGGCCGCGGCCGCCGAGTCGGCGGAGGAGGCCGACGGGTCCGGCGCGGGGCTGCTCGGCTTGCCGGCGCTTGGCGTGGGCGAACCGGAGGCCTTCAGGGCGTCGGAGACGGCACGGCCCTTGGTGGTGCTGCCGGCGCTCGGCGACGAGGAGGCCTTGGGCTTGCCCGAGGCGTTCGGCGGGCTGGAGGGCGTGCCCTTGCCGGATGCGCCGGGGGTGGGCTTGCCGCCGGTCGACCCGCTCGGCGAGGCGCTGGGAGCCGGCGCCGCGGTCGGCTGAGCGGTCAGGACCGGGCGGAAGTACAGCTTGGCGGTCTGGCCGACCTGCTGGCGGGCCTGCTCGGAGTCCGTACCCTTGGGGATGTTGACAATGATGTTGTCGTTGCCCTGGGTCTGGACCTCCGCCTCGGTGACACCAAGACCATTGACACGGCGGTTCATGATCCCAACCGCGGTTTCCATGTTGGCCTTGTTGATCGCCGACTCCTGGCCGGGCTCGGGCTTGGCCTTGAGCGTGATGCTCGTGCCGCCCGCGAGGTCGATGCCCAGCCTCGGAGTGGTGTGATGGGACCAGAACATCCCACCGGTGAGCGCGACCATGGCGATGAGGATGAAGGCCAGGGCACGGCCCGGCTTGCTCTGACCCCCCGCCGCCGGCCTTCGGCCCTTGTTCGGTGCTGCCACCTTGTCGTTTCTCCCTGTCCAACCGCCCGGCGCCGGGTGTGCGCGTGGGCGGCCACGAAGTGTTGTGGGGACGTCCCCCGTGGAAGTCGGCCCGCTCCGGGGGCCGCCGGCGCCGGTCGGGCGCCGTGCGGTCCCAGCGCGTGACTACTTCGCTTGCGCCCCGCCGTCGGCCTTGCCGTCCTTGCCGTCCTCGGGCGTGGCGGCGTCGGCGTCCTTCGCCTCGGCGGCCCCGTCCTTCTTGCCCAGGTCGATCTTCGCGTCCTCGGCGACCTCGGCGTCGGCCTCGGCTGCTTCGGTGTGCGCGGTCAGCGACGAGGCGTCGTCCGGCACCACCGGCAGCTCCTCGTCGGTGTCACCGTGCACGATGCGGTTGTACTCCGCGTCGGTCAGGACCGCGCCGATGGCGTTCTTCGCGTAGACGGCGTGGACGCCGGGTGCCACCTCAAGGAGGACCGTCTCGTCGCCGATCTCCTTGACGGTGGCGTACATGCCCCCGATGGTGCGGATGCCGGTGCCGGGCTGCATCTCTTCGCGCATGGCCGCGGCGGCCTGCTGCTTCTTCTTCTGCGACCGGGTCATCAGGAACATGGCCCCGATAAGCAAAACCAAGGGGAGGAGGGTAATAGGGCTCACGGGACGGAACTTCCTTCGCATGACCACACGGGGAGCGCGGCCTGATCTGGGGGGCGGGTACGCCGGCCTGGAAGGGCGGCATCGGCGGAGTCTAAGCGAGTCCGCACAGATGGAACAACGCCCAGCATCCCACCGGGGTTCCTCCGGGTACGACCCTCCGCGCCGTCACGCCCTGAAGAGCCCCTGTTGTCCGCTTCCCGCCGGGCCGGCGCCCTGGTGGGGCGGTACGAGACCTAGGTGGGCCCAGGCCGCCGGTGTGGCCACCCGGCCGCGCGGGGTGCGGGCGAGCAGGCCCTCGCGGACCAGGAAGGGCTCGGCCACCTCTTCCACCGTTTCGCGCTCCTCCCCCACCGCGACCGCCAGCGTCGACAGGCCCACGGGGCCGCCCCCGAACAGCTTCAGGAGGGCTTGCAGGACGGCCCGGTCCAGCCGGTCGAGGCCGCGGGCGTCGACCTCGTACACACCGAGTGCGACCGAGGCGATCTCAGGGGTGATGACACCGTCGGCCTTGACCTGGGCGTAGTCGCGGACGCGGCGCAGCAGCCGGTTGGCGATGCGCGGGGTGCCGCGGGAGCGGCCGGCGATCTCGGCGGCGCCGCCCGTGTCGATCTCCACGTCGAGCAGCCGGGCCGAGCGGTGGATGACCCGCTCCAGCTCGGCGGGCTCGTAGAACTCCATGTGCCCGGTGAAGCCGAAGCGGTCGCGCAGCGGGGGCGGCAGCAGGCCGGCCCTGGTCGTGGCGCCGACCAGCGTGAAGGGGGGCAGTTCGAGCGGGATGGCGGTGGCGCCGGGGCCCTTGCCCACGATGACGTCGACCCGGAAGTCCTCCATCGCCATGTAGAGCATTTCCTCGGCGGGCCGCGACATCCGGTGGATCTCGTCGAGGAAGAGGACCTCGCCCTCCTGGAGGGAGGACAGGATCGCGGCGAGGTCGCCCGCGTGCTGGATGGCGGGGCCGCTGGTGATCCGGATCGGGGCGCCCATCTCGGCCGCGATGATCATCGAGAGGGTGGTCTTGCCGAGGCCCGGGGCGCCCGAGAGCAGCACGTGGTCGGCGGTGGCGCCGCGGGCCCTCGCCGCCCGCAGGACCAGGTCGAGCTGTTCGCGGACCTTCTCCTGACCGACGAACTCCTCCAGGTCCTTGGGACGAAGGGCGGCCTCGACCGCGGTGTCCTCGCCGTCGGCGTCCGCCGCGACCAGGCGGTCGCCGGAGCCATCGGCGGTCGCCGACAGATCCGCCGTGTCGGAGCTGTCTTCCCAGTTCATGCCGTGTGCCTCGGATCGTGGTCGCGATGGGTGGTGGGTGGCGGGTCGCGGGCGGGCCGCGGGCTCCGGCGGGCCGGGGCCGGGCGCCGCCCGGCTCAGCGGGTGCGGTTGAGGGTCTGCAGGGCCGCCTTGAGCAGCGCGCCGACGTTCGGCTTGTCCGAGGCCTCGGCCTGCGGCGCCACCGCGGCGACCGCCTCATCGGCCTCGCGTGGCGCGTAGCCAAGTCCGATGAGGGCCGCGTGCAGCTGGTCGCGCCACCCCGATGCGAGGGGGGCGGTGGCCGCGGGGGCGCTGCCGACGGGGGCGCCGAGCCGGTCCTTCAGCTCGATGAGGAGCTTCTGCGCACCCTTCTTGCCGATGCCCGGCACTGCGGTGAGCGCCTTCTCGTCGCCGGTGGCGAAGGCGCGGCGCAGCGCGTCGGGGGTGTGTACGGACAGGACGGCCTGGGCGAGCCGGGGGCCGACGCCGTTGGCGGTCTGGAGCAGTTCGAAGACCTGCTTCTCGTCGTCGTCGGCGAAGCCGTACAGGGTCAGCGAGTCCTCCCGTACGACCAGGGAGGTGGCGAGCTTCGCGTGCTGGCCCACGCGCAGTTCGGCCAGCGTGTTGGGCGTGCACTGCAGGGCCATGCCGACGCCGCCGACCTCGACCACCGCGGTGTCGGGAGCGAGGGCGGCGACCGGGCCGCTGACGAAGGCGATCATCGGGTGACCTTCCGTACGGAGTGCTGGGCGTGGGCCTGCTGGAGCCGGTTGAGCGCGGGGGCGCGCCAGATGTGGCAGATGGCGAGGGCAAGGGCGTCGGCCGCGTCCGCCGGTTTGGGCGGGGTGTCGAGCCGCAGCAGCCTGGTCACCATGGCGCCGACCTGGGCCTTGTCGGCGCGGCCGCTGCCGGTGACGGCGGCCTTGACCTCGCTGGGGGTGTGCAGGGCGACCGGGATGCCGCGCCGGGACGCGCACAGCATGGCGACCGCGCTCGCCTGGGCGGTGCCCATCACCGTACGCACGTTGTGCTGGCTGAACACCCGCTCCACGGCGACGAATTCGGGGCGGTGGGCATCCAGCCACTCCTCGATGCCGCGCTCGATGGCGACGAGGCGGTGGCCCAACTCCGCGTCCGCCGCGGTCCGTACGACGCCGACGCCGAGCATGGTGAGCGGCCGGCCCGCGACCCCTTCGACGACACCCACGCCACACCGTGTGAGACCGGGGTCCACCCCGAGTACGCGCACGGCCCCTCCCCTCGACGATCTTCGACTTGTTGCCAGGCTATCCGTCGGCACTGACAACGGCGGCGGGGGGGGGGGGGGGGGGGGGCGGCGGGCCCCCCCCCCCGCGGCGGGGCCCCCCCCCGCCCCCCCCCCCCCCCCCCCGCTATTTATCTGTCCGGGGGGCGCCCCCCCCCGGCCCCCCCGCCCGGGGGGGGGGGGGGGGGGGGGGCCCCCCCCCCCCCCCCCCGGAACCGCTTCACGCACGGCAGCGTTACGCGTCGACCTTCTCCATGACCTCGTCGGAGACGTCGAAGTTGGCGAAGACGTTCTGCACGTCGTCGCTGTCCTCCAGCGCGTCGATGAGCTTGAAGATCTTCCGCGCGCCCTCTTCGTCCAGCTCGACCTGCATGGTCGGGACGAAGTTGGAGTCGGCCGAGTCGTAGTCGATGCCGGCCTCCTGGAGCGCGGTGCGCACCGCGACCAGGTCGGTCGCCTCGGAGATGATCTCGAAGGACTCACCGAGGTCGTTGACTTCCTCCGCACCCGCTTCCAGGACCGCGTCCAGGACGTCGTCCTCGGAGAGCTCGGCCTTGGGCAGGACGATGACGCCCTTGCGGTTGAAGAGGTACGAGACCGAGCCCGGGTCGGCCATGTTGCCGCCGTTGCGGGTCATCGCGACCCGTACGTCGGATGCGGCACGGTTGCGGTTGTCGGTCAGGCACTCGATGAGCACCGCGACACCGTTCGGGCCGTAACCCTCGTACATGATCGTCTCGTAGTCGGCGCCGCCCGCCTCAAGACCGGCGCCGCGCTTGAGCGCGGAGTCGATGTTCTTGTTGGGCACCGACTGCTTCTTCGCCTTCTGCACGGCGTCGAAGAGCGTCGGGTTGCCGTCGATGTCGGCGCCCCCGGTGCGGGCCGCGACCTCGATGTTCTTGATCAGCTTCGCGAAGAGCTTGCCGCGCTTGGCATCGATCACGGCCTTCTTGTGCTTCGTCGTAGCCCATTTAGAGTGGCCGGACATCTGCCTGTCTCCTTCGCGTAACCCATTCTGCGTCGTTCGGCAGCGATCCTACCGGGACCCGGCCCGCCCGTCGCCCGGCCCCCGCCGCGCACGCGGCTTGGGCGGGCGGGGTGTTCAGCGGGCGGCGCGCACCATGTCGACGAACAGCGCGTGCATGCGGTGGTCGCCGGTGAGCTCGGGGTGGAACGAGGTCGCCAGCGCGTTTGCCTGGCGTACGGCGACGATGTGGCCACCGTGCTCGGCAAGCACCTCGGCCCGGGCGCCGACCGACTCGACCCAGGGCGCGCGGATGAACACGCCTTCCACCGGGCCCACGCCCGCCACCTCGACGGTCGCCTCGAACGACTCGTTCTGGCGGCCGAAGGCGTTGCGGCGGACGATCATCTCGATGCCGCCGAAGGTCTCCTGGCCCGAGCGGGGGTCGAGGATCTTGTCGGCGAGCATGATCAGTCCCGCGCAGGTGCCGTAGACGGGCAGGCCCGCACGGATCCGCTCGCGCAGCGGGTCCAGCATGCCGAACAGGGCGGCCAGCTTGGAGATGGTGGTGGACTCGCCGCCGGGGATGACGAGGCCGTCCACCTCGGCGAGCTCTTCGGGGCGCCTCACCGGCCTGGCCACGGCGTCCGCCGCGGCCAGGGCGATCAGGTGCTCCCGTACGTCGCCCTGGAGGGCCAGGACACCGATGACGGGGGGGTTGTTCATGGGTGACTACCAGCCGCGGTTGGCGTAGCGCTCGGTCTCGGGCAGCGTGTCGCAGTTGATGCCGACCATGGCCTCGCCCAGGTTGCGGGAGGCGTCCGCGATGATCTTCGGGTCGTCGTAGAAGGTGGTGGCCTTCACGATGGCGGCGGCGCGCTTGGCCGGGTCGCCCGACTTGAAGATGCCGGAGCCGACGAAGACGCCCTCGGCGCCGAGCTGGCGCATCAGCGCGGCGTCGGCCGGGGTGGCCACGCCACCGGCGGAGAACAGCACGACGGGGAGCTTGCCGAGCTCGGAGACTTCCTTGACCAGCTCGTACGGGGCGCGCAGCTCCTTGGCCGCGGCGTACAGCTCGTTGTTGTCGAAGCCGCGCAGCTTGGCGATCTCGTTCTTGATCTGGCGCAGGTGGCGGACGGCCTCGACGACGTTGCCGGTGCCGGCCTCGCCCTTGGAGCGGATCATGGCCGCGCCCTCGGCGATGCGGCGCAGGGCCTCGCCCAGGTTGGTGGCGCCGCACACGAACGGCGTGGTGAAGGCGAACTTGTCGCTGTGGTTGACCTCGTCGGCCGGGGTCAGGACCTCGGACTCGTCGATGTAGTCGACGCCGAGCGACTGGAGCACCTGGGCCTCGACGAAGTGACCGATGCGGGACTTGGCCATCACCGGGATGGAGACCGCGGCGATGATCTCCTCGATCATGTTCGGGTCGGACATCCGGGCCACGCCGCCGTCCTTGCGGATGTCGGCCGGAACCCGCTCCAGGGCCATGACGGCGACGGCGCCCGCGTCCTCGGCGATCTTCGCCTGCTCGGCGTTGACCACGTCCATGATCACGCCGCCCTTGAGCTGCTCCGCCATGCCGCGCTTGACGCGTGCGGTGCCGAGGGCGGGGCTGTCGGACTGAGGGGTGCTGGAAGGGGTGCTGGACACGGAGCGACCTCGCTGGGTGAAGAGGGGGGATTCTGCTTCTCAGAGAGAACCCCGCCGCCGCGGTCCACATCAAGGGCCAATGCGCAGCCGGTGGATCGTTTTCCCCGGTCAGCTCCTCGGCCGGGCGCCCGTGACCGACCCGGTCAGCTGCCCGGGCGGTCGGCGAGCGCCGTCGGCGGCTCGTCGTCCATCTCGAACGCGAGCGGGAACGGCGCATGGCCCGCGAGCCGGAACCAGCGCACGGTGCGGTGCCTGCGCAGCGCTCGCGCCGCGCGCACCGCGTCGTTGTGGAAGCGCCGTGCCATCGGCACCCTGCGCACCGCCTGGGCCAGCTCTTCGGCTGCCTCCACTCCCCCGGGCGCCTCCCGTACGGCGTCGACCTGGGCGGGCTCCCCGAAGACGGCCCGCAGCGCCTGGCTGAGCTCGCTCTCGGCGACCTCCCGGTGCTCCTCCTCCGCCTGGCGCGCGGCGTGCGCGGCCTCGTACAGCACGATGGAGGCGGCCGGGTCGAGCACGCCACTGGTGGCGAGCTCCTGGGTGACCGAGGCGCGGCGCAGCAGTTGGGCGTCCAGGGCGGCGCGGGCCGCGTCGATGCGGGCGTGCAGCCGGTCGAGCCGGCCGGCGGTCCAGCTGAGGTAGAGGCCGATCGCGACGAGGGCGACGACGATCCAGATGAGGGTTACGGTCACGGGCCGCAAGGCTACCGGGGGCGGGCCTCTGCAGGGTGGGCAGTGCGGCCCACTTCAGCCCGCCCGGCCAATCAGCACCGGCCAGTGCGACCCACCTCAGCCGGTCCGGCTACCCAGCACCGGCCTCTATGGGCCACCTCAGCCCGCCGGCTACCCAACGCCGACCAGTGCGGCCCACCTCAGCCCGCCCGGCTAATCAGCACCGGCCCGCATGGGCCACCTCAGCCCGTCCGGCGATTGAGGACGAGGGCCGTCCAGGCCCGAAACGGGGTCTGGGGCGGAGCCCCAGGCAACCCGCCTGTCGTCTGCGGACCGTGCCCGCGTCCCGCGCAGTTCCCCGCGCCCCTGGCAGGGTCGTCCCAGGCAGGGTGGGCAGCGCGGCCTCATCTCGCCCCTGGCAGGGTCGCCCCCGGCAGAGTGGGCAGCGCGGCCTCACCTCGCCCCCTGGCAGGGTCGCCCCAGGCAGAGTGGGCAGCGCGGCCTCACCGCCCCCTGGCGGGACGGACCTGGCGGGGTGGGCGGCGCGGCCTCACCGTGGCTCTGGCGGGACGGACCTCGCGGGGTTCAGTCGCGCGCCAGTCCGAACCTCGCCCGGAAGCCGGGGCGTTCGTCGGCCGCAACCACCGCCGCGCCATGCGTCACCGTCTCGTACACCGCAAGGATGTCCGCCCCGACCGTCGCCCAGTCGAAGCGCCGCACATGCGCGGAGCCGCGTTCGCTCAGACCGGCCCGGCGGGCGGGGTCGGCCAGCAGGCGTACCGCCGCCGAGGCCAGCGCGTCGGCGTCCTCGTTGGCGAACAGGTCGCCCGCCTCGCCCTGGTCCAGGACCTGCGCGAAGGCGTCCAGGTCGCTGGCGAGGACGGCGGCGCCCGCCGACAGCGCCTCGACCAGGATGATGCCGAAGCTCTCACCCCCGGTGTTGGGGGCGACGTACACGTCCACGCTGTGCAGCAGCCGAGCCTTGTCCTCGTCGCTCACCATGCCGAGGAATTCGACCCGGGAGCGCAGCTCGCGCGGCAGGGAGGCGACCGCCTCCTCCTCGTCACCGCGGCCGGCGACGAGCAGCCGGGCTTCCGGACGCTCCGCGAAGATCCTGGGCAGCGCCTTCATCAGGACCGGCAGGCCCTTGCGGGGTTCGTCGATGCGGCCGACGAAGCCGAGCGTCTGGCCCTGCCACTCCTTGTTCGGCTCCGCCTTCGCGAAGAAGTCGACGTCGACGCCGTTGGGGATCACCACGGCGTCGCCGCCCAGATGTTCCACCAGGGTGCGGCGCGCGTACTCGCTGACGGCGATCCGCGCGCTGATCTTCTCCAGCGCGGGCTGGAGGATCGGGTACGCCGCGATCATCGCGCGCGAGCGCGGGTTGGAGGTGTGGAAGGTCGCCACGATGGGCCCCTGCGCGGCCCAGCAGGAGAGCAGGCCGAGCGAGGGCGAGGCCGGCTCGTGGATGTGGATGACGTCGAAGGTGCCGTCGTGCAGCCAGCGCCGCACCCGCGCCGCCGACAGGAATCCGAAGTTGAGGCGCGCCACCGAGCCGTTGTACGGGACCGGCACGGCGCGGCCGGCCGAGACGACGTAGTCGGGCAGCGGGGTCTCGTCGTCGGCGGGGGCCAGGACCGACACGTCGTGGCCGAGCCGGATCAGGTGCTCCGCCAGGTCCCTGATGTGGAACTGGACGCCGCCGGGCACGTCCCAGGAGTACGGGCAGACGATGCCGATCTTCACGCCCGTCGTTCCTCCAGGTCAGCGAGCCACAGTCGTTGCAGCATGTGCCAGTCCTCCGGGTGGTCGGCGATTCCGGTGGCGAAGGCGTCGGCCACCGCCTGTGTCATGGAGGACGTCTTTTCGGCCCGGTCACCTGTCCCGGGCACCTCGACGGGCGGGTGCACCCGCCCCTTCATGATCGGCGAGTCGTCGTACCAGAGGGTCACCGGCAGGAGCACGGCTCCGGTCTGCTGGGCCAGCAGGGCCGGCCCCGCGGGCATCCGGGCGCTCTCGCCGAAGAACGTCACCTCGACGCCGGACGCCGACAGGTCGCGGTCGGCGACCAGGCAGACGAGCCCGCCCGCGCGCAGCCGCCTGGCCAGCGTCCCGAACGCGGCGCCGCCGGTGTGCGGCAGCACCTCCATGCCCAGGCTCTCGCGGTAGGCGACGAACCGGTCGTACAAAGTCTCGGGCTTGAGGCGTTCGGCGACCGTGGTGAAGGGGATGTCGAGCCTGCTGGTGACCCAGGCACCCGCGAGGTCGTAGTTGCCCATGTGGGGCAGCGCGATGACGACGCCGCGTCCGGAGGCGAGGCCGTCGACAAGATGGTGGACGTCCTCGGGCTCGAAGCCGTTGGCCATCCGGTCCCTGCTCCACGACGGCAGCCGGAAGGACTCCATCCAGTACCGCATGTACGAGCGCATCCCGGCCCGGGAGAGCTCGGCCAGCCGCGCCGGGCCCGCGTCGGGCACGACCCGCGCCAGATTGGACTCAAGGCGCAGCACGCTCTTGCCGCGCCGTTTCCACACCTGGTCGGCGATGCGGCTGCCGAGCCGGGTCGCCGCGGGTTCCGGCAGCTTCTTGACGGCGGCCCAGCCCAGGCCGTACAGCGCGTCGGTCAGCCGGTCCTTCATGCGCCCGCCTCGCCGGCCGTCCGCGCGGCGGCCGCGTCGGCCTCGGCGGATTCCCGGCGTACCGTGACCACGCGCTGGATCAGCGTGATCAGGCTGCCGACGGCGACGACCCACAGGGCGATGGGCAGCAGTACCTGAATGCCCGGGACACCGAAGGTGTGCAGCCCCGCGAGGCCGGCCGCGACCAGCGAGATGACGAGGCGTTCGGCGCGTTCGACGAGCCCGTTGACCGCCACCGGAAGGCCGATCGCCTCGCCGCGCGCCTTGGTGTAGGACACCACCTGGCCGCTGGCCAGGCAGAAGATGGCCACCGCGCACAGCGCGTTGTTGTCGCCCCGCCCGGCGTACCAGAGGGCGAAGCCGCCGAAGATCGCGCCGTCGGCGACCCGGTCGAGCGTGGAGTCGAGGAAGGCCCCCCAGCGGCTGGAGATCCCGGCCTGGCGGGCCATGTTGCCGTCGACCAGGTCGGAGAAGACGAACAGGGTGATGACGATCGTGCCCCAGAAGAACTCTCCGCGAGGGAAGAAGACCAGCGCACCCGCCATCACTCCGGCCGTGCCGATGAGGGTCACCGCGTCGGGGCTGACTCCTCGGCGGAGCAGAAATGCGGCGAACGGCGTGAGGACACGCGTGAAGAATGCACGCGCGTACTTGTTCAGCATGGCCTTCCCGAGGGGTCGGTGTGGCCGCGCGGCCCCTGCTGGCCACCGGCCGACCCATCGTAGCCACGACTGACACCCGGCACCGCCGGGCACCCGCCGGGCCCCCGTCCGGGCGAGGTCGCGCACGACGTATGGACGCACCGTGACCGGAGTGGAAAGCTCGGATTACCGCGGGCGTCGCAGATGCCGCCTCGGCACGCGGAGTCCGCGTGTCCGCGCCCCTCACCACCTCACCGCGCACGAAACCGGGAGGAACGGACATGGGCGACAAGGCGAACACACACCCCGGGGCCGCCGGCAGGGCCACAACGGCCGACCACCCCGCATCGGTACGGAACGTGGTGCTGGTCGGCCACACGGGATCCGGAAAGACCACGCTGGTGGAAGCGCTCGCGCTGGCGACGGGAGCCGTCAACCGCGCGGGCCGGGTCGAGGACGGCGGGACCGTCTCCGACTACGACGACATCGAGCACCGGCAGCAGCGCTCCGTACAGCTGTCGCTGGTACCGCTCGAATGGGGCGGTTTCAAGATCAACCTCTTGGACACCCCCGGATACGCCGACTTCGTCGGGGAACTCAGGGCCGGTCTGCGAGCCGCGGACGCGGCCCTCTTCGTCGTCTCCGCCGCGGACGGCATGGACGGCTCGACCCGGATGCTCTGGGAGGAGTGCGCCGCCGTCCGGATGCCGAGGGCGATCGTGGTCACGCACCTGGAGGCGGCCCGCGCCGACTTCGACGCGATGACGCAGATCTGCGCCGGCACGTTCGGCGGCGACGATCCCGACGCGGTGCTCCCCCTGTACCTGCCGGTGCATGGGGCGCCGGGGCCCGACGGGCACGCCCCGGTGACCGGCCTCGTCGGGCTGCTCTCGCAGCGCGTCTTCGACTACGCGTCGGGCGAGCGCAAGGAGACCGGGCCCGACGCGGGGCAGCTCCCGCTGATCGAGCAGGCCCGCAACCGGCTCATCGAGGGGATCATCGCGGAGAGCGAGGACGAAACCCTCATGGACCGCTATCTGAGCGGCGCGGACATCGACTTCGCGTCGCTGGTCGACGACCTGGAGCGGGCGGTGGCACGCGGCACGTTCCACCCGGTCATCGCCGCGGCGCCGGCCGCCGACGGTGCCAGGCACGGGCTCGGCACGATCGAACTGCTCGAACTCGTCACCGGCGGCTTCCCCTCCCCGCTGGAGCGCGCCGCCCCCGATCTCACCACCCCGCAGGGGAGGCCGCGCCCGGCACCGGTGTGCACCGCCGATGGGCCGCTGGTCGCGGAGGTGATCAAGACGTCGTCCGATCCGTATGTGGGGCGGATCAGCCTGGTACGGGTCTTCTCCGGCACGCTGCGTCCCGACGAGACGGTGCATGTGTCCGGCCACGGCATGCAGGACCGGGGCCACGAGGACCACGATGTCGACGAGCGCGTCGGCGCCCTGTCCTCACCGTTCGGCAAGCAGCAGCGTCCGCTCGCCCAGTGCGTCGCGGGCGACCTGGCGTGCGTGGCGAAACTGGCCAGGGCCGAGACCGGCGACACCCTGTCCGCCAAGGACGACCCGCTGTTGATGGCGCCCTGGGACATGCCCGACCCGCTGCTTCCGCTGGCCATCGAGGCACACAGCAAGGCGGACGAGGACAAGCTGTCGCAGGGGCTCGCGCGGCTGGTCGCGGAGGACCCGACGATGCGGCTCGAACAGAACCCGGGCACCCACCAGTTGGTGCTGTGGTGCCTGGGCGAGGCCCATCGCGACGTGGCGTTGGAACGGCTGCGCGGCAGGTACGGGGTGCAGGTCGACGTCGTACCGCACAAGGTGTCGCTGCGCGAGACGTTCGGCGCCAGGTCGGCCGGGCGCGGCCGGCACGTCAAGCAGTCGGGCGGGCACGGGCAGTTCGCCATCTGCGAGCTCGACGTGGAACCCCTGCCGCCGGGCAGCGGCATCGAGTTCGTGGACAAGGTGGTCGGCGGTTCGGTCCCGCGGCAGTTCATTCCCTCCGTCGAGAAGGGCGTACGGACCCAGGCGGCCAAGGGTGTCGCCGCGGGCTATCCGCTCGTCGACGTGCGCGTCACGCTCCTGGACGGCAAGGCGCACTCGGTGGACTCCTCCGACGCGGCGTTCCAGACCGCGGGCGCCCTGGCGCTGCGCGAGGCGGCCGCCGACGCCCGCATCCATCTGCTCGAACCGGTCGCCGAGGTGCGGGTCATGGTCTCCGACGACTACGTGGGCCCGGTGATGAGCGACCTGTCGGGGCGCCGCGGCCGGGTCGTCGGCACCGAACAGGCGGGCCCGGGGCGCACGCTGGTGCGGGCCGAGATCCCGGAGATCGAGATCGGCCGGTACGCCCTGGACCTCAGGTCGCTCTCGCACGGCACGGGCCAGTTCAGCCGCAGGTACGCCCGGCACGAGCCGATGCCGCCGCAGCTCGCCGACAAAATGCGCGAACAGTCAGAAGAGGGACGTTAGTTGACGGTTTCTCAGGACGCCGCCCGCCGCAACTCCTGTGCGGCGGGCGGCATTGCGATGTCACCTGACGGGCGGGCCCCGACCCCGATACGCTGTGTCCCAGCTCAGAAGGTGTGCGGGGTGCGGTGGTCGGGAACAGGTCGCGGAGTGACAGCGTGCGGCGATGGGGGCGGCAGTGACGACGGAAGAGCCATTCTTCGACTTCTTGCCCAGGCCACAGGTGCCGCTCCAGGGCTCCGCGGGCCAGACGGCGGCGACCCAGGCGCTCGCCTCGGCCGCGTACCGGGACAGCCCGGTGCAGGACATACTCAAGGCCAACAGCGAGTGGCACGAGTCCGCGGTGACCAAGGGCAGGCTTTCGCTCCTCGAACCCAACCTGGGTGAGGCCTTCGCGCGCGCCGTGCAGTCGCGGATGCTCGGCGCCACCCGCAAGGGCATCATCCAGTCGTTCGGCACCGAGCCGGGGACCATCGTCGAGCACTGCCTGGCCTCGATCCGCATCCGTAAGGAACGCGACACCAGGCTCACCCTGGTCATGGCCGTGTTCGGGCTGCTCTTCCTGCCCGGGATGCTGATCTGGCTCGGCCTCTTCCAGCTGCGCAGGACCCTGGCCGGGGCCAAGAACCGAGGGGCCGGAGCGCTCGGCGCCATCCTGTTCGGGGCGGCCGGCATCCTCGGCGTGCTCTTCCTGATCAAGCTGCCCTTCCACGGCTTCCTCGGTCTCTACCTGCGCGCGATGATCGTGGCCCCGATCATCGGCTGGTACTGGGCCAAGCGCATCTGCGAGAAGACCGCGCGCGACCTGCGCTCGCGCTGGGACAGCCTGCTGGGCGGCGGTGGGATAGGCGCCAAGATTCCCGAGGCCGTGCCCAAGAGCGCGGCCGCGGGCTCCGCGGAACAGCTGCGCCAGTCCCTGGTCAAGCTGGCGGCCGAGGACCAGAGCAACGTCGTCTTCTACGCGGGGCCCAAGGGAATACTGGGCATGGGTACCCGCTGGGGCAGCTGGCAGCTCGCCGAGGAACTTGAGCCCAAGGAAGCCGGCAAGGAGATCCACGGCTTCCGCAGCTGGGACGTCATACGCGCCATCCAGGACCGCCTCCAGCTCCTGGAGCGCGGTCCGCTGCACACCGGCGGCTTCCCCACCCCGTCCATCAAGAACTGGGTGGTCTCACCGATCGGCGAGGGCGCCAAGGAGGTCTCGCGGCCCAGCGGCCAGGACATCGACAACTTCCAGGTGCGCCAGCACGAGATACAGCGGATCTGCAACGAGCAGCAGTTCTCCAGCGGCAACCGGCACTACCTCGGCATTCAATTCACGCTGTGGGACGGCCAGTTGGTCATCACCATGATGGTCACCGTCACCGTGCTGCACGAGACGCTGCGGATCGAGGTGACCGGGCACGCGCTCGGCCCGGTGCACCCGCTGTTCACCACGAAGCCCGCGCCCAAGACCAAGGAGGTCGACAAGACCTTCAGGTTCTGGGAGAAGAAGACGATCCAGCTGCCCCTGGTCGACGCGTCCGAGGTGGTACGGCTGGCCGCCCGCGCCCCGCTGACCTGGTACCCGCCGCTGCTCGACCACCTGGGCGGCCGGATAGCGCTGCCCGAGCCGTTCGGCCTGCGGCACGCCTGGGCCGACAAGCCCTGGCGTCACCGCTTCATGGCGGACGACGCGATGCGCGCGGCGACCCCGGTGCTGCGCGTGGTGCACTCCGCGGCCATGAAGGTGCTGGACGAGCACGGAATCAACACCGAACGCTTCACCAACCGTTCGATGGTCCTCAGCGGCATGGTCCAGGACGCGGCACCGAAGAAGGCGGACGTGTACGACGCGTAGGTCGTGACCGGGGCGTCACGGCGCCCCGCCCGCGGCTCAGGTGAGGGCGGTGACCAGGGTGGCGAAGGCGGCGATGATGACGGCGACGCGGGCGTAGTGGAAGCGCTGCCAGCGGTCCAGTTGGTCTCTCCAGTCGGCGGGCCGGTCCTCGGGGGTCCACGTCTTGTTCCGGTTGTTGATCGGGACGAGCAGCAGGATCGACATGATCACGCTGAGGATCAGCAGCGCGCCCGCGGCGACGACAAGGCCGGCGCCGTGGTGGTGCCACCCGGTGACGGCCCAGGCCGCGACGAGGACGGACGAGCCGATGTACCAGTACGGCATCACGGCGCCGAGCATCCGGCCCCCGTGGGCGTGGCCCTGCTGGGCGCTGTCCTCCGGGAGGGCGTTGAGGATCCGGCTCATGATGACGAGGACGGAGAACTCCACCCCCACCAGCACGCCGACCACCACAGTGGTGAAGACCTCAAGTGTGTGGAACATGACGATCCCTCCGGAATCTAGCGCTGCTAGGTGACGATGCAACGCTAGCGCTGCTGCCGCTCGATTGTCTAGCGATGCTAGGATCGGATCATGTCGGTACAGGAACGCAAGGAACGCGACCGGGCGGAGCGCGAGCGCCTCATCGTGGCGACGGCCCGCGAACTCGCCGAGCAGCAGGGCTGGGACGCGGTCACCACCCGCCGCCTCGCCGAGCGCATCGAGTACAGCCAGCCGGTCCTCTACAGCCACTTCCGCGGCAAGCGCGAGATCATCGGCGCCGTCGCCCTCCAGGGCTCCACCGAGATGGCCGCGATGGTGCGGGCCGCGACCGCCGGTGCGAACGGGCCGCGCGCCCGGGTGTACGCCCTCGCCCGCGCCTACCTCGACTTCGCCGCACGCAATCCGGCGGTCTACGACGCCATCTTCCAGCTCGACGGCGGCCTCGCGTACGCGCAGGAGGAAACCCCGGAACCCCTCAAGGACGCTTTCGCCGCGCTGCTGGAGTGCCTGGGCGAGGTCGCCGGGGACGGGGTCGCACCGGGGCTGTTCACGGAGGTGTTCTGGGCGTCCCTGCACGGAGTGGCCACGTTGACCCGGTCGGGACGGCTCCCGCCGCAGGACACCGAGGCGAGGGTGCGGCTGCTGGTGGACCGGCTCCCTGTTCACGCCGCCGAGCGCGAGCTCAACGGCGAGACGTGACCGGCCCCCGCACACCGAGCCACTGAGCCGCGCCCCAGGCCCGATACCGCTCCACCTCGCCAAACCCCAACTTCGCCGCGAGACGCATCGAGCGGGCGTTGGCGGTCTGGGTGGCGAGCACCACCTGCTCACCGGGAAGGACGCTGTCGAACCAGTCGAGCGCCGCCGCGCACGCTTCGGCCGCATACCCGGCCCCCCACGCCCGCGGCAGGAACAGGTAGCCGAGCTCGACCTTCCCCACGGCGGCCGGCCGATGGTCCTGCGGCGCCCTCCTGAGCAGGACGTGGCCGATCATCGCCCCGTCGAGATCGACGACGAAGCTGCCGGGCCACCGCTCGGGCACCTCGGGCATCGCGCGTTCCAGCTCGTCCCGCCGACGGGGCCCACCGAGGTAGGTGTGCACCTCCGGCGATGCCGGCAACCCGATGAACGCCGCACGGTCCCGCGCCTCGGGCTCACGAAGGACGAGCCTCTCGGTCGTGATCGGTGCGGACGGCCGGGGGACGGGTCCGGGATCGGTCATGGCGCCAGCCAATCAGCGGGCTCGGCAGCGATCAAGACGTGCGGCCCCGCCGGCTTCTCGGCGCCACGAAAGACCCTAGGGGGTGTCTGGTGGATCAGGGTCGGTCAGGGTGCGGCGCCTGGTGCGGTGCATCGCAAGGCGCCGGAACGTCGTGATAGCGGAGCTATCGGGGCGTTTCGGCAACGCCGCGAGGTGCCGTGCCAGGCGCCGCACCCCCGGCCATGATCCACCAGACACCCCCTAGGCGGGCCAGGCCGCGGCGAGCATCGTGCGGGTGTCTCCGAGGAGTTGGGGCAGCACCTTGGTGTGGCCGACGACCGGCATGAAGTTGGTGTCACCGCCCCAGCGGGGCACGATGTGCTGGTGCAGGTGGGCGGCGATACCCGCGCCGGCCACCGCGCCCTGGTTCATCCCGATGTTGAACCCGTGCGCCCCCGACGCGGCGCGCAGCGCGGCCATCGCCCGCTTGGTGAGCTCGGCCAGTTCCAGGGTCTCGGACGCGTCGAGTTCCGTGTAGTCGGCGACGTGGCGATAGGGCACGACCATGAGGTGCCCGCCGTTGTACGGGTAGAGGTTGAGCACCGCGTACACGTGCTCGCCGCGCTTGACGATCAGCCCGTCCTCGTCCGACTTCGCGGGAATCGAGCAGAACGGACACCCGTCGCCGGACTCCGGTCCCGTCGGCTTGTTCTCGCCCTGGATGTACGCCATCCGGTGGGGCGTCCACAGGCGCTGGAACGCGTCCTGCGTCCCCACTCCGATCTGCTGCTCCGGCTCAGTCGTCATGGTGTGCAGCATATGACTTCGGGCGGCCGGGGCGTCGGCGGGGTGGCCGGTGGCAGCACACGCGAAGGCCCCCGGGAAGGCGGGCTTCCCGGGGGCCGAGGCGCGCGTGTGCGGGCCTCACAATTCGTCGGAACCGACGGACTTCTCCGGGTCCGGATCATCCCGCGGCCGCGGGGAGCGCGTCACACCTGCACGCGGCGCTCCACCACGTCCACGAGCTTGGCCAGCGCCTCGTCACGCGGAACGCCGTTCTCCTGCGAACCGTCGCGGTAGCGGAAGGAGACCGTGCCCGCGGCCATGTCCTCGTCACCGACGATGATCATGAACGGGACCTTCTGCTTCTGCTGGTTGCGGATCTTCTTCTGCATCCGGTCCGAGGACGCGTCCACCTCGACGCGCAGCCCCTTCTTCTTCGCCTCGGCGGCGAACTCCTGGAGGTAGGGGATGTGCGCGTCGCCGATCGGGATGCCGACCGCCTGGACGGGGGCGAGCCACGCCGGGAAGGCGCCCGCGTAGTGCTCAAGAAGCACCGCGAAGAACCGCTCGATGGACCCGAACAGGGCGCGGTGGATCATGACCGGGCGCTGCTTGGTGCCGTCGGGGCCGGTGTACTCCAGGTCGAAGCGCTCCGGCAGGTTGAAGTCGAGCTGGACGGTCGACATCTGCCAGGTGCGGCCGATGGCGTCGCGCGCCTGTACCGAGATCTTCGGGCCGTAGAAGGCCGCGCCGCCCGGGTCGGCGACCAGGTCGAGACCCTGCTTCTCGGCGACCGCGCGGAGCGTGTCCGTGGCCTCTTCCCAGATCTCGTCCGAGCCGACGAACTTCTCCGGGTCCTTGGTCGACAGCTCCAGGTAGAAGTCGTTCAGGCCGTAGTCGCGGAGCAGGTTCAGGACGAAGGTGAGCGTCCGGTCCAGCTCGTCGGCCATCTGCTCCTTGGTGCAGTAGATGTGCGCGTCGTCCTGGGTGAAGCCCCGGGCACGGGTCAGTCCGTGCACCACGCCCGACTTCTCGTACCGGTACACCGTGCCGAACTCGAAGAGCCGCAGCGGCAGTTCACGGTAGGAACGCCCGCGCGCATCGAAGATCAGGTTGTGCATCGGGCAGTTCATGGGCTTGAGGTAGTAGTCCACGCCCTCGTCGAGCTGCATGGGCGGGTACATGCCGTCGGCGTACCAGTCCAGGTGGCCCGAGGTCTCGAAGAGCTTCCCCTTGGTGGCGTGCGGGGTGTAGACGAACTCGTACCCCTCCTCCTCGTGCCGGCGGCGCGAGTAGTCCTCCATGACCCGGCGGATGATGCCGCCCTTGGGGTGGAAGACGGCGAGGCCGGAGCCGATCTGCTCCGGGATGGAGAACAGGTCGAGCTCGTTGCCGAGCTTGCGGTGGTCGCGCTTCTCGGCCTCGGCCAGGAACTCCAGGTGCGCCTTCAGCTCGTCCTTGGAGGGCCACGCGGTGCCGTAGATGCGCTGGAGCATCGGGTTCTTCTCGCTGCCGCGCCAGTAGGCCGCGGCGTTGCGCATCAGCTTGAACGCCGGGATGGCGCGGGTGGTGGGCAGGTGCGGACCGCGGCAGAGGTCCTTCCAGCACAGCTCGCCGGTCTTGGCGTCGAGGTTGTCGTAGATGGTCAGCTCGCCGCCGCCCACCTCGACGTTGGCGCCGTCGTCGGTGGACGCCGAGCCCTTGATGCCGATGAGCTCCAGCTTGTACGGCTCGTCCGCCAGCTCCTCGCGGGCGGCCTCGTCGGTGACGACGCGGCGCGAGAAGCGCTGGCCGCGCTTCTGGATCTCCTGCATCTTCTTCTCGACGGCCTTGAGGTCCTCGGGCGTGAACGGCCGCTCGACGTCGAAGTCGTAGTAGAAGCCGTCGCGGACCGGCGGGCCGATGCCGAGCTTCGCCTCGGGGAAGAGCTCCTGCACGGCCTGGGCCATGACGTGGGCGGTGGAGTGGCGCAGGATGTTGAGGCCGTCCTCGGAGGAGATCTCGACGGGCTCGACCTCCTCGCCGTCCTTCACCTCGTACGCGAGGTCCTTCAGCTCACCGGCGACGCGGGCCGCGACGATGGTGCGCTCACCGGCGAAGAGCTCGGCCGCCGTAGTGCCCGTCGTCACCACGCGCTCTTCCCGCTCGGAATCGCGTTGGATGATCACACGGACGTCTGACACCGGACTTCTCCTGCCGTAGGGGGTGCGCAGCGCGTGTCGCGTACGCGAGACGATCCTACCGAGCCGGTGGGGTGCGTCGCGAAACGGATATCGGGCCGCGCGGACGCCGGGCCGTCACTTGGGCGCGGGGCCGTCACTTGGGCGCGGGGTTGTCCCTGGGGCGCGAGCCGTCACTGGGGCGCAGGGTTGTCCCTGGGGCGCGAGCCGTCACTGGGGCGTGGGGCCCGGTTCCGCGCCGCAGGCCTCCTCGAAGAAGTCGAGGTTCTCCTGGAGCGACTTCATCAGGCGGTCCCGCTCGGCGTCGTCCACCTGCACCGGCGTCACGCCCCCCGCGCCGGACAGCCGCCGGAATCCGCCCCGGCTCTCCAGGCGCCCCACGACCCGGATCGGCAGCCCGACCAGATGGGCGTGCCCGGCGATGCGGTACGCCTCCTCGTCCAGCTCCACGCGGACGTGCGGGACCTCCGCCCCGGCCAGCACCCGCAGCCGTACGACGCCCGGCCCGCGCGGTCCCGAGCGGCGCAGCCGCACCACGGCGCCGGTGATCCGTACCGGCACGGACGGTTCCGCGCCGAGGTAGCGGGCGCCCGCCGCGCGCAGGGCGGGCAGATCGCCGGGTGAGAAGTCGACGGGTTCGGGCCGCGCCGCACACCCCTGGGGCACCCCGGCCGCCGGCGCCCACGCGAGGGCCACGCGCACGCCTTCGCTGCCCCGCACCAGGGCGACGAGCGATTCGGTCAACTCGCGGCTGACACCGGCCCGTACGGCGGCGTCAAAGGCCTCCATGCCGCCGGTGGCGCGCTGGTAGTCGACCGCGTCGCGCACCGCGTTGAGCGCCGCGTACAGCCGCACCACGGCGGGCCGCGCCGTTGCGGCGGGCACGAACGCGGTGAGCCCTCCGGCCGGCGCGGGCTCGACGAGGACGTCCTTGAGCGATGCGAGGGCCTGCCCGCGGTGACGTGCCCCGTGGTAGCCGGCGGGCCCGCGCACGGCCAGCGCGCCCGCGAGCAGCATCCGGTGGGCCGCGCCGCGCAGGTGCTCCTGCTCGCTCCAGGAGGCGGCGCCCGCGGGGCCTTCGGGGACCTCGCGCCACCAGCGCACCTCGTCGCTCGGCACGGCCAGCGAGACCAGCACCTCGCGGGCGGAGGGCGCGGCGCTGCGCGCGAGCGCGGTCAGCGCCTCGCCGAGCAGGTCCTCGCTGTCGGGGTAGGACCGGCTCTCGGGCACCAGCAGGCTCGTGCCCGAGCCGATCACGCCGGGCGGCGTCCAGCGCGCGTAGCGTCCCGCCGCTCCCCCGCGCCTGCGCCAGCCGTGCCGCTGGAGCAGCGCCCCGAGCACGGCCGGGTCGACCTGGCCGGGAACCGGCTGAACAGTGCCCGGCTCGTCGTCGAACCACCGCATCAAGGCCTCCCTCCCACCCCGACCCGCGTCATGATCTCGCAGAGCGCGCGGTCGTCGAAGATCCGCGAGGTCGGTATCCGCACCGTGGTCCTGCGCCGGCCGGTCACCGGGTGTCCGGCCAGATTGATCCAGTAACAGCAGTGCCGGAGCGCCAGGCGGTCGTGGCTCGCGCACAGCCACTCCTCCCGGCTCCTCGGCGCCAGCATCACCACCAGGATCTTGTGCACCGACACGGGGGTGCGGGCGAGCTTCACCAGGTGGTCGTTGTCCAGCGTGAAGGAGAAGGTCCCGCCCGGCGGATGCGGCGGGATCTGGTAGGTGCACTTGAGCTGCACCTTGATCGTCACTTCGTCGTCGACGGTGTGGCCGGCCGCGCTGTGGCTCAGGTGCCAGTCGATCCCGTTGTCCGGGAAGGGCTGCGAGAGCGAGCAGCCCGCTGCCGCCGCCACCGCGTGCAGGTAGCCCACCTGAAGGGTCTCCATGCAGGCGGTGGTGGCGAGCGAGCCGCGCAGCGGTGCGATCCGCTCGGGCAGCAGACCGTGGCCGGGCGCGGCCGGATCGGGCTGCGCGAGCGCCATGGCTGTCGTGTGCCTTCCGGGCGGTGCCGAACCGTTCTCCGTGACGGTCCGTCAACAGAGCGTTCCGTCACCTGAGTTGTCTCCGCAGTCCGCTGCCCGCAAACGGCGTATGTCGCAAACAGCACGGGTATCACGGAATCGGGCAGGGGATGCACGCCATCTGCCGCAAGTGCGCGAGGAGTTGAGTAGACATGACGTGCTGGTACGAGGGTCCCCTGGCGGCGTTCGACACGGAGACGACCGGGGTGGACGTCGAAGGGGACCGGATGGTGTCGGCCGCGCTGGTGATCCAGGACTCCGCGGAGGCGCGGCCGCGGGTGACGCGCTGGCTGATCAACCCGGGCATACCCGTCCCGGCGGGCGCCACCGCCGTGCACGGCCTGACCGATGAACACCTCCAGCGCAACGGGCGCTGGCCGGCCCCCGTGATGGAGGAGGTCGCGAAGGCGCTGGCCGAGCAGTGCGCGGCGGGCCGGCCGCTGGTCATCATGAACGCGCCGTTCGATCTGACGCTGCTCGACCGGGAGTTGAGGCGTCATCGCGCCGCCTCGCTGGGTCACTATCTGGGCCGCAATCCGCTGCGCGTCCTCGATCCCCGGGTCCTGGACAAGCATCTGGACCGCTATCGCAAGGGCCGTCGCACCCTGACCGATCTGTGCGAGCACTACGGCGTGGCCCTGGAGGGCGCGCACGACGCGGCGGCCGACGCGCTGGCCGCCCTGGAGGTCGTACGGATGGTGGGCCGCAGGTTCGCGGCGCGACTGGAACGGCTGACGCCCACGGAGTTGCACGCGTTGCAGGCGACCTGGCACGCGGCGCAGGCGCGGGGCCTTCAGGCCTGGTTCAGCAAGCAGGGCACGCCGGAGCTGGTGGACACCGCTTGGCCACTGCGGCCCGAACTCCCGGCTGCGGCTTGAGCGTTGGTGGCGGCAGACGGACGGCGGACAGCAAAAAGGCCGGTCCGTCGATGACGGACCGGCCTTTCCCGGTGGGCGATACTGGGTTCGAACCAGTGACCTCTTCGGTGTGAACGAAGCGCTCTCCCACTGAGCTAATCGCCCGGGAACGGACTGAACCATACAGGGCCCCGGGCCCCGCTTTCAAACCACGTCCAGACGGTGACGGAGCCCGCGCCGCCCGGAACGCATCATCAGGGCGTGGTTGGCCCGGAACAGCGGGCGGCCGGGCACCGCGAGGCGGCGCAGCAGCGGCTTGCGGACCTCGACCTCCTGCTCGTAGACGGCCCGGGTGCCGCCGTCGTGCGCGAGCAGCGTCCAGCATGCCCAGCCCTCCAGGTCGCCGCTCAGGGTGGCCCGCAGGACCAGTCCCACCGGGTCGCGCCGGCTCTCGCGTGCGGTGACGACCAGGTCGTACGGGACGAGCGAGCGGAAGCGAGCGGTGGCGGTGCGCTCGTCGACCGCCGTCACCTCGCGGACCTCGCGCCACCAGAGCGGGTACTCCTCGGTGCGCTCAAGGACCGCGTAGACGGCAGGAGGGGCCGCGGGCAGGTCCCAGAGGCTGCGGAAACGGTAATGGCACCAGTTCATGCCCCCAGTCTGCGCGGGCCCCCACAGGCGGCGCGGAGGGCCCCCGTACGGGAACGCCGAAGGCCCCGGAGATCGAATCGATCTCCGGGGCCTTCGGTCCGGGTGGGCGATACTGGGTTCGAACCAGTGACCTCTTCGGTGTGAACGAAGCGCTCTCCCACTGAGCTAATCGCCCGGGCGCACCGCAAACATTACCGCATGTCAGCGGGGCCTTTGACCATGCGCCGGCCGCTGTTGATCTTCCATGGTCAGCTGGTGATGTTCCACGGCAGCACGAAGCCGAACCGCCACACATAGCCGCCCACCAGCACGGCGGCGATCACCACACCGACCGCTGTCAGGATGATGTTGCGGCGCCGCACCTTGGGGTCGAGGGCCTTCTGAGCGGCCTCGGTGACCTTCCGCTTCGTCCAGCGGAGCACCAGCTGGGCCCACACGAACTCGGTCGCCCAGATCGCCATGCCGCCGAAGATCACCAGCCAGCCCGGGCCCGGCAGCGGCAGCATGACCACGCCCGCCGCCACGACCGCGAGCCCCACCACGAAGACGCCGACCTGCCAGCTCAGATGCAGCGGCCTCGACGCCTTGATGAACGCCGGCGCACGCGACCCGAGCGTCGCCGCACCCCGCTCGTCACTCCCCGTATCCATGCGTCCCAACCTACCGGACGGGTGTCCCGAAACGGCTTCACCGAAATGGACCTATAACCCAAAGTAATAGTCCGCCGTACGAGCTACGTGAACCCCTTCAAAACGGTCAGAGGGGTTTACAACGGCACCGTAGGTGGCATGTCGATTTCGCCGACGTGCGAATCCCCGAGCGCACACTGAGCGAAAGGCCCTGGCGCTTATGAACACCACGGTCAGCTGCGAGCTGCACCTGCGCCTCGTTGTGTCGAGCGAGTCCTCACTGCCTGTACCCGCGGGCCTGCGGTATGACACGGCCGATCCCTATGCCGTGCACGCCACCTTCCACACCGGAGCCGAGGAAACCGTCGAGTGGGTCTTCGCTCGCGACCTCCTCGCCGAGGGCCTGCACCGGCCCACCGGAACCGGCGACGTCAGAGTCTGGCCGTCACGCAGTCACGGCCAGGGTGTCGTCTGTATCGCCCTGAGCTCGCCGGAAGGAGAAGCCCTGCTCGAAGCCCCGGCGCGGGCCCTGGAATCGTTCCTGAAACGGACCGACGCCGCGGTGCCGCCCGGCACCGAGCACCGTCACTTCGATCTCGACACCGAGCTCTCGCACATCCTGGCCGAGAACAACTGAGGTCAGGCAGAGAGCCGCACGGCGCCGTCCGACTCGGGGCGACGGCGCCGCGCGGACAACCCAAGAGCGGCAGCCATCGGCGCCGTCCCCCACGAAGCCGTCGTGGGGGACGGCGCCGATGCGCGTCCGGCACGAGCCGCTAGAGTCGGCCAGCATCCGACGGGCGCCCGCCCGCCGCAGGCCAGGGAGCGAATCGTGCTGATCCCTCACGACACCCGGATCGCCCTCGACATGGTGGTCGATCTGGTGAACACCTCGCCGGAGAGCGAGGCGACCGATCGCCTCGCGGACGTGGACGCGCTGTACGGCTTCGTCCAGGACCACAACGTGAGCGGTGTCGAGCGGCTGTCCCCCGGCGACCTCCTCGGCGTCCAGGGGGTACGCGCCAGGTTCGCCGAGATCTTCGCCGCGCCGGACGCCCACAGCGCCGCCGAACTGGTCAACCAGCTGGTCGCGGCGGCCGGCACCACCCCGCAGCTGACCGACCACGACGGCTACGACTGGCACGTGCACTACTTCGCGCCCGGCGCATCGGTGGCCGACCATCTGGCGGCCGACGGCGGCATGGCGCTCGCGTTCATCATCGTCACCGGCGAGCAGGAGCGCCTTCGCCGCTGCGAGGCGCCGGACTGCGGGCGGGCCTTCGTGGACCTCTCACGCAACCGGTCCCGCCGCTACTGCGACAGCCGCACATGCGGGAACCGTCTGCATGTGGCCGCCTACCGGGCCCGCCGCAAGGAAGCGGCGCGCTGACGCGAGGCCGCGGCCGAGTCAGCCCGCCGTCACGCGCCGCCGTCACGGCCGGGCGGCGTCCGCGAGCGCCCGGACAAGAACACAGCACCTGAACAGGAACACAGTGCCTGAGCAGGGACAGAGCACCTGAGCGGGACCAGAGCGTCAGAGCAGGAACAGATCGTGTACGGCCGCCATGAGCAACAGCGAGCCGATCACCCCCAGGAAGATCATCAGGGGCGGCTGGGAGAGCGCGAAGAGGCAGCCCCGCGCCTGAGGATCGGGCGCGTTCGGCTCGTCGGTCGGTGCAGGGGTGGAGCCCCGGGAAGTGTCCAGCATCTCGGGGTGATGATGACGCAGCCGCGCCGCATGGATATACCAAAGTGCCCATAGGCACCGGGAGTTCACCCGATCTTGTAGCGCGTGCGAACAGCCGCGCGGGGGCGCCCGCGCCTCGGCGCGCACCGCACGGGGCGGATGGGCTCAGGCGCCGCGCTTTCCCTTGTCAGATGCCGTGCTTCTTCAAGATGGCCTCGATGTCGCTGAAGTCCTCGCTCGCGGCGGGCTTGCCCTGGGGCTTTGCCGCGGGCCGGCCCGTCGCGGCGCTGCCCGCGCCGAGCGAGGGGGCGGACGCCTGCGGGGCCACCGCCTCGCCCCGGGCCGCGGCCGCGGCGGCCCTGCGCTCCTTGCGCGTGCCGCCGGAGCGCCGCTCGACCGCCCGGGTCGTCATGAACAGCAGCCAGGCGACCCCGAGCAGGCCGAAACCGAGCCACACGCTCGGCTTGAAGACGATGCCGGACACCCACTGCACGACACCCGTCATGACGAGGCCGACCGGGACCAGCGAGTAGGCGGCGATGCGCGTAGCCGCGAGGAACCGCTTGCGGTACGCCGTGATGGCAGCGATGCCCAGTCCGGCCGCGGAAACGGCGGAGCAGACGGTCTCGGCAAGCATCCGGTTCCTCCAGGCATGGGGGGTATGGCTTCTTCCATCCTGCACCGGAACCCACCCCGCGGGCCACGGTCGGCCACGACCTCAGGGAGATCTCCGGGGCGGAATCCTCCCCAGGTCCCGGTTGCTGGGAGACTGACCCCATGAGCGACACCACCCCCTCAGACACCTCTGACACCGCAGACGCAGCAGACACCGCCGACGCCGCGGGCCCCGCCGGCCCCGCTGTTCTCGACGTGTGGTGCGAGTTGCAGTGCCCCGACTGCCACTCCGCCCTCGACGACATCCGCGCCCTGCGCGCCCGCTACGGCGACCGCCTCGACATCCGGCTGCGGCACTTCCCGCTGGAAAAGCACCAGCACGCCTTCGCCGCGGCCCAGGCCGCCGAGGAGGCGTTCGAGCAGGGCAAGGGCTGGCCGTATGTGGAGGCGGTGCTCGCCCGCACCGAGCGCCTGGCCGCGCAGGGCGAGCGCATGCTGGTGGAGACGGCGGCCGAACTCGGCCTGGACGCCGAGGAGTTCGACACCGCCCTCGTCGACGGACGGCATATGCTGATCGTCGACGCCGACCAGGCCGAGGGCAAGGCGATCGGCGTGACGGGCACGCCGACGTACGTCATCGGCGAGGAGCGCCTGGACGGTGGCAAGAGCCAGGAGGGCCTGCGGGAGCGCATCGAGGAGATCGCCGACCGGCTGCTGGCCCGGTAGTTCAGAGCAGCTGCTTGAAGTGGTGGCGGCGGGTGGCCCGGTAGCCCAGTGACTCGTACAGGCGGAGCGCCGGGGTGTTGTCCGCGAAGACGTGCAGCCCCAGCGTGTCCTGCCCCTCGGCCAGCGCCACCTGTTCCGCGAGCAGCATCAGCGCGCGGCCGTGGCCCCGGCCCCGGTGCTCGTCGGCGACCCTGACGTCGTAGACGTACGCCCCCTGCGCGGGCGGTGGCGCGGGGCTCACCCACACGGTTCCGACCGCGCACCCCGCGGCTTCCAGGACCAAAAAGTGTGCCCCGGCGGTGGCGGCGCCGTCCGGCAGCAGGGCGCGGTGCTCCGCGTCCGCCTTGGCCCTGGCCTGCGCCTCGGTCACGCCCCGCGCGATCCAGCTCTGCGCGAAGTTCTCCCGGTCGGCGCGCTGCCACTGATCGAACTCGTCCGCGCGCATGGGCCGGCCTTGGCAGCCGGCGGGCAACTGGGGCGCGGCGCCCGGGAGTTGCTTGACCATGGTGCGGCTGCGTTCCTGGTAGCCGAGGGCCGTGGCCATCCGCAGCGCCGGTCCGGCCCCCTCCGGGACCGAGAGGCGGACCTGGGCGCAGCCCCAGCCGCGCAGCACCTCCTCGGCGGCGAGCGCGGCGACGGTGCCGCGCCCCCGGCCACGGTCGGCCTCCTCGATCCGGAGCTCTTCGATCCGGCCCATGCCGGCCCCGAACCGGGGGTCGGTGGCGAGCCGGATCGCTCCGACCCGTCGGCTGTTCACGCACACGTCGTACGTTCGCGACTTGGCGCCGTCGGCGCCCTGCTGAAGCGGCTCGGTCGGCCGAATGGTGGTGGTCATCAAGGCCGTTGTACCTGCCGCAGCGCCGCCCGTCACGGCCTTTACGGGTCCAGATCGGATCCGGCCCGCTCGTCGAAGATCCGCATGGCCTTGGCCGTGACCGGGCCGGGCGCCGCGCTCAGCTGCCGCCCGTCGACCCGGTGCACCGCCTGTACGTCACGCAGGGTGGAGGTCAGGAAGATCTCCTCGGCGCTCTCCAGGACGTCGAGCGGGAGTTCGCTCTCGTACGCGCCGGTCCATTCGACGGTCAGGGCGCGGGTGATGCCGCCCAGGCAGCCGGAGGCGAGCGGCGGGGTGTGCAGACGCCCCTCGACGACCACGAAGACGTTGGATCCGGTGCCCTCGCACAGCTGGCCCGCGGTGTTCGCGAAAAGGGCCTCCGTGGCCCCCGCCCGGTGCGCCTTCGCCAGGGCGACGACGTTCTCGGCGTACGAGGTGGTCTTCAGGCCCGCCACGGCACTGTGCTCGTTGCGGGTCCACGGCACGGTGATCACCGCGGTGGTGTCGGGACGGCGCGAGGTCTCACCGAGCGCGACGACCAGCGTCGGCCCGTTGTCGCCCCGCTCGGAGCCGAGCGGCGAGAAGCCGCCGGTGTAGGTGATCCGCATCCGGCCGAGCGGCATCGGGTTGGCGCCGAGCACGGCCGTGCAGGCGCGCCGCACCTCGTCGAGGTCGGGGTCGGGCAGACCGAGGCCGCGGGCCGAACGGGTCAGCCGGTCCAGATGGCGGGTGAGCGCGAACAGTCTCCCGCCGCTCGCCTTCACCGTCTCGAAGACGCCGTCGCCCACGGTGAGCCCGTGATCGAGGACGGACACCTGCGCTGCGCCGGCGTCCCGCAGGGCGCCGTTGACCCAGATCTGCATTTACGCGGTCCTTCCAGTGTGCCCGCTGCGGGCCCGGTCGCCCGACGCTATCGCGAGCAGCCGTGAGGCCTTCAGCTCGGTCTCGCGCCACTCTCCCTCGGGGTCGGAGCCCCAGGTGATGCCCGCCCCGGTGCCGAACCGCAGCACGCCGTGCGGCCGGTCGACCCAGAACGTCCGTATGCCGACGGCCAGCTCGGCCGTGCCCCGGTCGGCGTCGACCCAGCCGATGCCTCCGCAGTAGGGCCCGCGCGGGGCGGTCTCCAGCGCTTCGATGATGCGCAGCGCGCTGGACTTGGGCGCCCCGGTGACCGAGCCCGGCGGGAACGTGGCGGCGAGCAGTTCACGCCAGCCCGTGCCGGCACGCAGTTCGCCGCGCACGGTGGACACGAGATGGACGAGCCCGGGGTGCGCCTCGACCGCGCACAGCTCGGGCACGCTCACCGAGCCGGTGGCGCAGACGCGCCCCATGTCGTTGCGGACGAGGTCCACGATCATCACGTTCTCGGCGTGGTCCTTCTCCAGGAGGTCCGCCTCGGTCCGCCCGGTCCCCTTGATGGGCCCGGACTCGACGACCTGTCCGGTGCGCCGCAGGAACAGTTCGGGCGAGGCGGTCGCGATCTCGACGCCGTGCGCGGGCAGCCTGATCGTGCCCGCGTACGGGGCCGGGTTGCCGCGGGCGAGCAGCGCCGTGAGCGCGTCCACGTCGGCCGCCTCGGGATCGGGCAGCGGGGCGCTCAGGACGCGGCAGAGGTTGGCCTGGTAGACCTCGCCGGCCGCGATGTGCTCGCGGATGCGGCGCACCCCCGCCGTGTACGCGGCACGGTCGAGGGAGGTCGTCCAGTCGTCGGCGGCGGGCCCGCGCCAGGCACCGGGCACGGGGGCGGGGACCGGCCGCGTCCGGACGTCCGCGAAGCGGGCGCAGACGAGCCGGCCCTCGAAATCTGCGGAGACGGCCCAGAAGCCGGCGGAGTCGAGGGCCTCCGGGTCACTGGTGACATCACGCAGGTCCGAGGCGACGAGGTGGCCGAAGCGGGCCAGCGGAGCGAGGTCGTGCACGCTTGTGAGTCTAGGGCCGGTGCAGGTGGGGTGCCCCGAGGTGACCCGGAGGCGAACATCGGCCCGCGCACCGGGCGGGGCGTCGGCCGGGCGCAGCGCAGCACGCTGCACAAACGCGTTTTTGTACTGGCCCGGGAATCCGCTAGAGTTCAACACGTCGCCGGGACGCGCAAGCGGAACGGAACCGACAAGCGGACGTGGCTCAGTTGGTAGAGCATCACCTTGCCAAGGTGAGGGTCGCGAGTTCGAATCTCGTCGTCCGCTCGATGTGGGGGATCTTCCCGGACCCTCATATGCACTCCTGGTGGAGTGGCCGAGAGGCGAGGCAACGGCCTGCAAAGCCGTCTACACGGGTTCAAATCCCGTCTCCACCTCCAAGCGCGATTAGCTCAGCGGGAGAGCGCTTCCCTGACACGGAAGAGGTCACTGGTTCAATCCCAGTATCGCGCACGCAGTAACACGAAGTAACCGGTCCCGTAAGGTGTGGGGCCGTTCCCGCGCGATTAGCTCAGCGGGAGAGCGCTTCCCTGACACGGAAGAGGTCACTGGTTCAATCCCAGTATCGCGCACCACCCGGAACCCCCGGCCTTTACGAAGGCCGGGGGTTCTGTCGTTGTCGCTCGTGTACCGCCGACGTCTGCGTGGTGACCGCGGGGAGTTGGCGGCGCTCTGGTGCGGGACGTGGAAAAGGCGTGGCCCGACCGGCTCCCCAGCCGGTCGGGCCACGCCTTTTACTGCCGTCCGCCGCACCCCCGTCCCCACGGGGTTGTATGGCCGGATGTCCCCGACCCGGTCCGCTCTACCGGGTCCGGGGCGCCGCTCAGCGCCCCAGCATCACGCCCACGGACGACGCTTGTGTGACCACCGCGTCCCAGCCGCCGAAGACGACTACGAGCAGGGCCGCCAGGGGAAGAACCATGGCCGTCGCCACCAGGGGATGGCGCGGGCCGGAACGGCGGGCACCGAACGCGGCGCCGTACGCCCTGCGTCCCTGCGTGCGGATGACCGTCCGCCCAGCAGTGTCCGCCATGGTCCTCTCCTGTTCGTTCAATGGTCCATTCGTTCAATGGTCCGTTGCGTTCAATGGCTCGGTTCGCCGACAGCTCTCGCCGCGCATCGCTCCATTGACAGCGGCGGGTGTTTGACCTCGGGGGACGAGTGCACCACCCGCCGCTTGTCTTCAACACTAGGGACCCGCGCGGCGCCAGACGTCATGCCCTCGTACCGCTCTGCGGGCCTCCCAGGGGATGAGCCGCCACCCTCGCGCCTACTCCCCTGGGTGGAGACGGGCCCCTACGTCTTGGGGTCTTCCCGGAGGGGTCGGGCCTGCGCGCGGGCCTCCGCCTCCCCCGCGTCCTCCCTCGGGACGAGCTGCTCCACCAGCGCGAGCACCCGCGTGGCCATGAAACGGGCCGTGCGCACGACGGTGCCGCTGCGCGTGACTTCGCTCACTTCGACCACCCCGCGCCGTACCGCCGTCTCGACCCTGCGGCCCGCCCGGCTTGCCACCACTTCATAGGTGCGGGTCGTATCCCCCGCGTCCACCACTATCTCCACGCGGTCACCCTTCATGGACCCAAACCCCCTTCTGCGACGGACCGTTGAGATCTCGCACGGGTCAGCCGCCAGGGATCCGCGGCTTGCTGACCACTCTTCAAGTTTCCCACCCGGCACTGACAATCGGTCGTGGCGCGAGGGCGCGGCCTATGAGCACACCGGGCGACGGGTACGTAAGCTGTCCACGTCAACAGGACTGGCAGCGGGGATGAAAATGGCGATGATGCGGCTCCGGCGCGAGGACCCGCGTGTCGTCGGCTCGTTCAGGCTCCACCGGCGTCTCGGCGCCGGCGGCATGGGGGTCGTGTACCTCGGTTCCGACCGGCGCGGGCAGCGGGTGGCGTTGAAGGTGATCCGGCCCGATCTCGCCGAGGACCAGGAGTTCAGGTCCCGGTTCGCCCGTGAGGTCTCGGCGGCACGACGGATCCGCGGCGGGTGCACCGCCCGGCTGGTCGCCGCCGACCTCGAAGCCGAGCGGCCCTGGTTCGCCACGCAGTACGTGCCCGGGCCCTCGCTGCACGACAAGGTCGCCGAGGAAGGGCCGCTCTCGGCCGCCGACACCGCGGCGATCGGGGCCGCGCTGTCCGAGGGGCTGGTCGCGGTGCACGAGGCCGGGGTCGTCCACCGTGACCTCAAGCCCTCCAACATCCTGCTGTCCCCCAAGGGCCCCCGCATCATCGACTTCGGGATCGCGTGGGCCACCGGCGCCTCCACGCTGACGCATGTGGGCACCGCCGTCGGCTCCCCCGGCTTCCTCGCGCCCGAGCAGGTGCGCGGCGCCGCGGTCACCCCGGCCACCGACGTCTTCTCGCTCGGCGCGACGCTGGCGTACGCCGCGATGGGCGACTCGCCCTTCGGGCACGGCAGTTCCGAGGTGATGCTCTACCGCGTGGTGCACGAGGAGGCGCAGCTGCGCGGCGTTCCGGACGCGCTGGCCCCGCTGGTCCAGGCGTGCCTCGCGAAGGACCCGGAGGAGCGGCCGAGCACGCTTCAGCTCTCGATGCGGCTCAAGGAGATCGCCGCGCGGGAGGCGCAGGGCGGGCTGCACGCGCAGGGCTCGGACGCACGGCCCCCGATGCAGCGCGAGCGCGTCGAGGTGGAGCGGCCCACGGGGCGGCTCGACGAGCGGACCCAGCGTTATACCGAGGCCGGGCGCGGTACGGCTTCCCCGGCTTCCCGGCCCGGGCCCCGTACGGGTGGGGCTGCGCCTCGTACGGGTGGGGCTGCGCCGCGTACGGGGGGTTCGGCACCGCGTACGGGGGGGTCGCGTCCTGGTGGGGCGCGCAGTGGCTCCCGTCCGGGTACGCGGCCCGGGGCGCGCACCTCTGGCGGGCTGCGGCCCGCCAATCCCCGGTTGCTGCGGCAGCGGCTCACTGTCTTCGTGCTGGTTACGCTGATCGTTCTGCTGGGGATCGCGGCGGTCAAGCAGTTCTAGGGCTCTGGTGCGGCGGCTTGTGCGTTTGGGTGCGGGCCGGTTGTGGCTGGTCGCGCAGTTCCTCGCGCCCCTTTTTGCGGGGTGCTGACTGGGGCCGTCGGGCCCTTTCAGGCCGCTGCGTCCCAGCCCTTCGTTTTTCGGGTACCGGCCCGTTGGGGCTGGTCGCGCAGTTCCTCGCGCCCCTTTGCGGGGTCATGCTCTGGGCCTCGGATGCCTTGGCCTGCCGTACCGAGGGCCTCCGTCTTCGGGTGCAGGCTCGTTGGGGCTGGTCGCGCAGTTCCCCGCGCCCCTTTTTTGCGGGGTGCGGGCTGGGGCCGTCGGACCCTTTCAGGCCGCTGCGTCACAGTCACTCGTTCTTCGGGTGCCGGGCCGTTGGGGCTGGTCGCGTAGTTCCTCGCGCCCCTCTTCTGTCCCCCTGGGGTCAGGGGGTTGGGCGGCCGGTTGCCACTGCGTAGAAGGCGACCGCCGCTGCCGCGCCCACGTTGAGCGAGTCGACGCCGTGGGCCATCGGGATGCGGACCCATTCGTCGGCCGCGACCAGCGCCTGGCGGGACAGGCCGTCGCCCTCGGCGCCCAGCATGAGGGCCACCTTGTCGAGCTTGTGCGGGGCCGCCTCGTCGATGCTGGACGCCTTGTCGGCGGGGGTCAGGGCGAGGAGTTTGTAGCCGGCCTCGCGTACCGTTTCCAGGCCCTTGGGCCATGACTCCAGACGGGCGTACGGGACCGAGAAGACCGCGCCCATCGACACCTTCACGGAGCGCCGGTACAGGGGGTCCGCGCAGTCCGGCGAGAGCAGCACCGCGTCCATGCCGAGGGCGGCCGCGCTGCGGAAGATCGCGCCGATGTTGGTGTGGTCGTTGACCGCCTCCATGACCACCACCCGGCGCGCGGTGGTGAGGAGTTCTTCGGCGGCCGGGAGCGGCTTGCGCTGCATCGAGGCGAGCGCGCCCCGGTGCACGTGGTAGCCGGTGACGCGTTCGGCCAGGTCGGGGCTGACCGCGTACACGGGCGCCGGGAGTTCGTCGATGACGTCGCGCATGACGTCGACCCACTTGGCCGAGAGCAGCATCGAGCGCATCTCGTAGCCGGCGTCCTTGGCCCGTCTGATGACCTTCTCGCCCTCGGCGATGAAGAGCCCTTCGGCGGGCTCGCGGCGGCGCCGCAGCTCCACGTCGGTCAGGCCCGTGTAGTCACGCAGACGGGGGTCGTCGGGGTCCTCGACGGTGATGAGATCGGCCACAGGGTGATACTGCCTTGTCCTGGGTGAGGTGCCAACGGCTGGGACGGGGATCCGTGACCGGTGGTCGAGCGTTCCGTTACGGATGGTCAAAGGCCGGCGTTCGGGGTGATCACGGGCGGGAGTTCACCGCCACCACGTCGCCGACCACAATGACCGCGGGGGGCTTGACCTCCTCGGCCCGCGCGACTTCGCCGACCGTGCCGAGAGTGGCGTCCACACGGCGCTGTGCGGCCGTGGTGCCCTCCTGGACGAGCGCGACCGGGGTCGACGGGTTCTTGCCGTGCGTCACGAGCGCCTGCGCGATCGCGCCGATCTTGTCGACGCCCATGAGGATCACCAGAGTGCCGCGCAGCTGGGCGAGCGACTTCCAGTCGACGAGCGAGCGCGGGTCGTCCGGCGCCACATGGCCGCTGACCACGGTGAACTCATGAGCCACGCCCCGGTGCGTGACCGGGATGCCGGCGGCGCTCGGCACCGAGATGGAGCTGGAGATTCCGGGCACCACGGTGCAGGTGATGCCGGCTTCGGCGAGCGCCTGAAGTTCCTCCATGCCGCGTCCGAAGACGTAGGGGTCGCCGCCCTTGAGGCGTACGACCGCCTTGCCGGCCTTGGCGTGCTCGATGAGCGCGTTGTTGATGGCCTCCTGGGCCATGAAACGGCCGTAGGGGATCTTCGCCGCGTCGATCACCTCGACGTGCGGCGGGAGTTCGTCGAGCAGGTCGCGCGGGCCGAGCCGGTCGGCGATCACCACGTCGGCCTCGGCGAGCAGCCTGCGGCCGCGCACCGTGATCAGGTCCGGGTCGCCGGGACCGCCGCCGACCAGGGCGACTCCGGGGGTGCGGGTGCGCTGCTGCGGGGCGACGAGGGTGCCGTCGCGCAGGCCCTCGACGACCGCGTCGCGGATCGCGGCCGAGCGGCGCGGGTCGGGGGTGTCGGTGGTGAGGACCGCGACCGTGACGCCCTCGGAGCGGCCGGTGGCCGGGGTCCAGGCGGTGGCGGCGGTCGCGTCGTCGGAGCGTACGCACCAGACACGGGAACGCTCGGCCTCGGCGGAGATCAGGTCGTTGGACCCGGTGTCGGCGGTGGCGACGAGGGCGTACCAGGCGTCGGCCAGATCGCCGTCCTGGTAGCGGCGCCGCTCCCAGCGGATCTCGCCCGCGTCCGCCATCGCCTCGACGGAGGGGGTGGCGCTGGGGGAGATCAGGGTGACGTCGGCCCCGGCGGCGATGAGGGCCGGCAGGCGGCGCTGGGCCACCTGGCCGCCGCCGACGACGACGACGCGGCGGCCGGTGAGGCGGAGGCCTACCGGGTACGCGGGGTGTTCGACCATGGTGGCGGTGCTCCTCGGGCGGGCTGACGTGCGGTGGGCCGCTGCGGCGGTGAAGCGGCTGGTGGGAGGGGTACGCGCTTCCGCCGACAGCCTAAGGGGCGGGTGCGTGGGGCGGCGTGAGCGGGGGGCGGGGGGGGCCCCCCCCCCCCCCCCCCCCCCCCCACCCCCCCAAAAAACCCAACCCCCCCCCCCCCCCCCCCCCCCCCCCCCCCCGGGCCC
>NZ_JBICXU010000011.1:0-64763 GCF_043200435.1 Streptomyces sp. NPDC048416 | reverse complement strand
GGGGGGGGGGGGGGGGGGGGGGGGGGGGGGGGGGCCGCGCCCCCCCCCCCGGCGGGGGGGGGGGGGGGGGGGGGGGGGGGGGGGGGGGGGGGGGGGCCCCCCCCCCCCCCCCCCCGCTCCTGCCTACGGGCTACTTCTCTGTGACGCCCGCCGAGTCGAACGTGGCTACCTCGTGCATCGCGCGGGCCGCGCTCTGCACCACCGGGAGGGCGAGCAGGGCCCCGGTGCCCTCGCCGAGGCGCAGGTCCAGGTCGACGAGCGGGCGCAGGCCCAGCTTGTTGAGGGCCGCCACATGGCCGGGCTCGGCGCTGCGGTGGCCCGCGATGCAGGCGGACAGGACCTCGGGGGCGATGGCGCGGGCGACCAGGGCGGCGGCTCCCGTGCTGACGCCGTCCAGGATCACCGGCGTACGCAGCGAGGCGCCGCCGAGCAGGAAGCCGACCAGGGCCGCGTGCTCCAGGCCGCCGATCGCGGCGAGGACGCCGATCGGGTCGGCCGGGTCGGGCTGGTGCAGTTCGAGGGCGCGGCGTACGACGTCGACCTTGCGGGCGTGCGTCTCGTCGTTGATGCCGGTGCCGCGGCCCGTGACCTCGACCGGGTCGACGCCGGTGTAGAGGGAGATCAGGGCGGCCGACACGGTGGTGTTGGCGATGCCCATCTCGCCGGTCAGGAGCGCCTTGTTGCCCGCCGCCACCAGGTCGCGGGCGGTCTCGATGCCGACCTCGATCGCGGCGATCGCTTCCTCGCGGGTCATCGCGGGCCCGGCCGTCATGTCGGCGGTGCCCGGTCGCACCTTGCGGGGCAACAGGCCGGGCGTGGCCGGGAGTTCGGAGGCGACGCCCACGTCGATGACGCAGACCTCGGCGCCGACCTGGTTGGCGAAGGCGTTGCAGACCGCGCCGCCGCCGAGGAAGTTGGCGACCATCTGGCCGGTGACTTCCTGGGGCCACGGCGTGACGCCCTGGGCGTGCACCCCGTGGTCACCGGCGAAGATCGCGACGGCCGCGGGCTCCGGGATCGGCGGCGGGCACTTGCGCGAGAGCCCGGAAAGCTGCGCGGAGATGATCTCCAGCATGCCGAGCGCGCCCGCGGGCTTGGTCATCCGCTTCTGCCGCTCCCAGGCCTCGCCGAGCGCCTTGGCGTCCAGCGGGCGGATCCCGGCGACGGTCTCCTCAAGGAGGTCGTGCGGGTCCCCGCCGGGCAGTGCGCGCCGGCCGTACGTCTCCTCGTGCACCACCCACGACAGGGGCCGGCGCTTGGACCAGCCGGCCTGCATCAGCTCGGGCTCGTCGGGGAACTCGTCGACGTAGCCGACGCAGAGGTAGGCCACGACTTCGAGGTGGTCGGGCAGTCCGAGGGCGCGGACCATCTCGCGCTCGTCGAAGAAGGAGACCCAGCCGACACCGAGGCCTTCGGCCCGGGCGGCGAGCCACAGGTTCTCGACGGCGAGCGCCGAGGAATACGGGGCCATTTGCGGCTGGGTGTAGCGGCCCAGGGTGTGCCGGCCGCCGCGGGTCGGGTCCGCGGTGACCACGATGTTCACCGGGGTGTCGAGGATGGCCTCGATCTTCAGTTCCTTGAACTGCTTGGCCCGGCCCTTGGGCAGCGACTTGGCGTAGGCCTCGCGCTGGCGCTGGGCGAGCTCGTGCATGGTGCGGCGGGTCTCGGCGGACCGGATCACCACGAAGTCCCAGGGCTGCGAGTGCCCGACGGAGGGCGCGGTGTGGGCCGCCTCCAGGACGCGCAGCAGCACCTCGTGCGGGATCGGGTCGGCGCGGAAGCCGTTGCGGATGTCGCGGCGCTCACGCATGACGCGCAGGACGGCCTCGCGTTCGGCGTCGTCGTAGCCGGGCGCGGCGGGCGCCTGCTCGGGCGCCTCGGCGGACTCGGCGAGCGCGGCGGCCTCCTCGGACGCCTGAGGCTCGGGCGCCTCGGGCTCCGCGGTAGCGGGTTCGGCGGCCGGCGGAGCGGCGGCCGGCGGAGCGGCGGCCGGCGGAGCGGCGGCCGGCGGAGCGGCGGCCGGCTGGGGCGCCTCCTGCACCGCCGGAGTCTCTGCCACGGGCGCTCCGGGAGCCGCCGCCGGCTGCTCGACGGGCGGGGCCTCGGCCGCGACGAGCTGTTCCTGCTGCGGTACGAGGACGGCCTCCGGTGCCTGGGCCGGCTCGGGCGCGGCCGACGCCGGGGCCTCGGAAGCGGGCTCGGCAACGCCCGGCTGCTGGGGCGCCGGCTCCTCGGCCAGAACGCGCGGCACGGGGACGGCGATGTGCGTGGCCGCCTGGTCCGGCGCCACCACGAGCGGCACCTCGGACACAGGTACCTGTGCGGGCGCGGCGGCCCCGGGCTCGACGGCCCCGGGCTGCGCCGCGAGCGGGGCTTCCTCGACGACGGGTACGGCCGCCACCGGCTCGACGGGAGCCTGAACCACGACGGGCTCGGGCACGACGGGCTCGGGCACGACCGCCTCCGCGGCCTCGTCGACGGCGGCTACCTGCGGGGCCGGGGTCGGCTCGGCGACGGGCGGCTCGGCCACGACGGCCTCCGGCATCACGGCCTCGGGCGTGACCGGCTCGGCGACGGCCGACTCCGCGGGCGCGACCGGGACCGTCCCGGCGGCCGGGGCGGCGGGCTCGGCCGCCTGCTGCGGCACGTCCTGGACGTGGGGCGCCTCGGATGCGGGCGCCTCCTGCGAAGGCACGGCCTGCGCGGGCGCGAGGTGGGGACCGGTCGGGACGGAGCCCTCGACCGGCACGAACTGGCCCGCCGGCTGCGGCTGTCCGTCGAACTGCGGCTGCCCGGTGCCCTGCTGGACCGCCTGCTGGGCGACCAGCTGGTCCACGAGCAGCACGGGCCGCGCGGTGGCCTGAGGCGGCTGCTGACCGGGCTGTTCGGCGGCGTGCGGCTGGACGGCCGGAACCGACGCGTGGACCGCGAAGTCCTCCGGGACGACCGTTTCTGCGGGGGGCAGGGGTGTGTTGAGTGACGCCTGGGGCGCGGAACGCTGCTGAGGCGTCCATGCCATGCCACCTTCTGGCCGCATCTCCGCGAACTGCGGTGCCGGGGCCTGCGGCGCGGCCTCCTCGCGGGGCATGTCCAGGTACTCGGGGCCCACGGTCGGCGGCCCCTGGGTGCGCGCGGGCATCGGGTTCACGGGCGAGCCGGCCGGCCCGCGGTCGGCGAGGGAGCGTACGACACCGGCGGAGGCGTCCGGCACCTGAGGGCCGAGGTGGAGCGGGCGGCGGGCCGGCGGCGGACCGGCGCTCGCGGGCGCCTGCGGCGCGCGGGCACCGCCGAGTTCGACGGAGCCGGTGTCCCGGCCGCCGGTCTCGTGCGCGCCGGGCTCCGGGGCCGGGCCGGGCGCGGGCGGCATCTGGGCCGCGACGGGTCCCGGTGCGGACTGCGGGTCGATCCAGGCGCCCTGGGCGCCCGGCATCAGGAGGAGGTCGTCGTCGTCCACGGAGTGCGCCGAGTTGTCTGCGGGATCGAGGAAGGTGTAGGCACCGGGAGCGGGGACGCCCGGCTGTTCCACCATGCCTGCGTTCTCCGGCAGTCCCTCGCCCGGGACCTGGCCGGTGTCAGTCATGCGTACCCCTCGCCCATCTGTAGTGCTCCTTCGGCCTGCGGCCCGGGGCCACACACGCTCGGCGCGTGCGGCACCCGTCGCTCAGGACGCGTGCGCCGCGCGGTTGCGAACGGCCCGCAGGTGTCAACGACACCATGCATTGTCGCGGGCCTTCGCCGCCGTGGCGGTCAGTCTCGGCCACGGACCGTGTGGGCTGCGCCACGTTGCGCGTCCCCCGGAAGTGCCGTACCGCCGACGGGTCCCAAAACGGTCCCCTTTTCCGCCCCTTGGCGAGCGGAGCTCCGAACGGCCGGGTGCGGTACAACGATCGGCCAGCCTACCCTCCGCGACGCGCCGAAGGAGTCACAGGGATCTCTCTTTCCGCCTTCCGGAGAGCAGGAAGGCGACCGAGCGTTCGCGCTCCGACCAGGCGCTCGTGTCGAGGTCGACCGATTGAAGGAGCGCGCACTCCACGTCGTATCCGCCGGCGCTCAGCACGGCTCCCACGGCCTCCGCCTCGTCCCGGGTGGACGCGTGCGTCACGATGCGCTCCGGCCTGCGATCGGCGCACGCCTCCACCACCGGGGCGCCGCCGCCTCCGACCCGTACGACGTCGGGTTCGGGCAGCGACTCAAGGACGTGCGGGGCCCTGCCGCGGACGACCTGGACCTGCACGCCGAAGCGGCGGGCGGTGGCTTCGGTGCGCGCGCAGGCGTCCGCGCTGTCGTCGACGGCGATCACGGCGGCCCCGAACCGGGCCGCTTCCACCGACAGGGCTCCGCTGCCGCAGCCGATGTCCCAGACGAGGTCGCCGACGCGCGGCCCCAGCCTGGCGAGTTGGGCGGCGCGCAGCTCCGCGGATTCGCCGGAGCCGAGCCCCGCGCCGTACTCACGTGCGGGCAGCGCCCAGCCGCGCGGTGCCGAGGGGTAGCCGGGCGTGGGTCCCGCGAGCCAGCCGTCGCCCTCGCTCGCCGGGCCGCCGCCGAGGACGATCACCACGTTGGGGTCGCGCCAGGCGTGGTCCGCGGCGCTCTCCGATGTGAGCACGGTGACCTGTTCGCGGTCGCTGCCCAGTTCCTCGCAGATGACGAAGGTGCGGTGGACGCCTTCGAGCAGCAGCGCGAGTTCGGCGGGCCCGGCGCCGGGCGAGGTGAGGACGCCGACCTTGGGATGCGCGCGGCAGACGTTGACGGCGCGGCGCAGGGTGCGGGGGTGGGCGACGACGAGCTGGGCGTCGTCCCAGGGCATCCCGGCCCGGGCGAAGGCACCCGCGACGGCGGAGACGGCGGGTACGACCTCGACCTCCAGGCCGTGCTCGGGGTCCCGCAGAGTGCGTACGACGCCGAAGAAACCGGGGTCGCCGTCGGCGAGGACCACGGCGCTTCCGCGGTGTCCCGCGATGCGGCGGGCGGCCAGGCTCACGCTGCCGAGCCGGATGCGTTCGGCGCCGGCCGGGACTTCGGGGAGGGCGAGGTGGTGGGCGGCGCCGGCCACCAGGGTGGCCGCGGAGAGGGCGGAGGTGGCCGCGGGGGTGAGGGGCGAGCCGTCCCAGCCGATCACCGTGACGCGGTCGGCCATCTTCGTCAGACTCCAGATGTGGTGGCAGGTCGGGGCGGCGGATGTGTGCCGGGTTCAGACTTGAGGGTAGCTCCGGATTTCCGTTCCGGCCGCCGTCGGTACATCGGTTCCGGCCGCCGACGGTCAGTCGGTCCCGGTGGTTGGCGGTGGGTCGGTCCCGGTGGTTGGCGGTGGGACGGTACCGGACGCCGGTCGTACCTCTGTTCCGGCCGCCGGTGGTGGGCCGGTCCCGGTCGCCGACCGTACCTCTGTGCCGGCCGCCGGCCGTGGTTCAGTTCCAGTCCGTGTAGGACGCGTACCCCGCGTCCGCGAGCTGGTCGGCGACGCCGTCCAGGTCTTCGGGGAGCAGGCTCCACACGATGAGGTCGGTGCGGATGTCCGTCCAGCCGCCGTCCTCCGTCTGCGTACGCGCTATCCAGGCGTTGCGCAGCACTCCCTCGCTGATGCAGCCGATCTTCTGCGCGACCTGCTGCGAGGCGGTGTTGTCGGCGGCGGTGCGCAGTTCGAGGCGCTCGAACCGCTGGTCCCTGAACAGCCATTGGGCCGCGGCGAGCACCGCCTCGGTGGCGTAGCCCTCGCCGCGCGCCCAGGGCGCCACGACGTAGCCGACCTCGGTGGCCAGGGTGCGCCAGTTGGTGTTCTGGAGGTGGACGATGCCGACGAGGCGCTGGGTCAGGAACTCGGTGACCGCCAGAACGATTCCTCGGCCCTCGGTGCGCTCGCGCGGGGCGAGGTGGCGGACCCAGTCGTCGGCGTCGCGGGCGGTGTAGGGGTGCGGCACGGCGGTCCAGGCGACGACCTGCTCGTCGTTCATCATCTCGATGAGCGCCGGGGAGTCGGCGTCCTCGAAGGGGCGCAGCACCAGGCGGTCCGTGCTGATGGAGATGTCCGGGAAGACCGGAAGGGTGGTAGTCATGTGCCGCTCCATGCCGTGGACCGCCTTGGGGACCGCGCAGCCCGCAGGCCTCGTGGTCCGTCAACCTGTGAGGACCGTAAAGGCACAGCATGCAGCATCAAACCCCCGGAGCGCATGGCCGGGTGGCCGTAGCGACGAAGGTCCCGGACACCTGACGGGGTGTCCGGGACCTTCGTCCTGCCGTACGGGGAGGGCTACTTGGCGCCTACTTGGCGGGGCCGAAGGCCGGGACGACGGAGCCCGCGTACTTGTCGGTGATGAACTTCTTGACCTCGTCGGAGTTCAGGAGCTTGGCGAGCTTCTGGACCCGGGGGTCGTTCTCGTTGCCCTGCTTGACCGCGAGGAAGTTGGCGTAGGGGTTGCCTTCGGCCTTCTCCAGGGCGAGGGCGTCCTTGGCGGGCTTGAGGTTCGCCTGGATCGCGTAGTTGCCGTTGATGACCGCGGCGTCCACCTCGTTCAGGGCGCGGGGCAGCGTGGCGGCCTCCAGCTCCTTGAACTTCAGGCCCTTGCTGTCCTTGATGTCGGAGAGCTTGGCGCCGGAGCCGACGCCGTCCTTCAGGGTGATCAGGCCGTTGGACGCGAGCAGTTGGAGCGCGCGGCCCTCGTTGGTGGTGTCGTTGGGGACGGCGACGGTCTGGCCGGAGGCGAGGTCCTTGAGCGACTTGACCTTGTGCGAGTAGAGGCCGAGCGGTTCCAGCTCCACGTCGACGACGGGCACGATGTGGGTGCCGTTCTTCTTGTTGAAGTCGTCGAGGTAGGGCTTGTGCTGGAAGAAGTTGGCGTCGACCTGGCCCTGTTCGGTGGCGGTGTTGGGCAGGACGTAGTCGGTGAACTCCTTCACCTCCAGCTTGAGTCCGGCCTTGGCCGCAAGGTTGTCCTTGACGAACTTCAGGATGTCGGCGTGCGGGGTCGGGGACGCCGCGACGACCAGCGCCTTGGACGCGTCGGCCTTGCCGCCGCCCGCCTTCGGGTCGGAGGAGGAGCCGCAGGCGGTGAGGCCGACGGCGAGCGCGCCGGTGACGAGGGCGGCAGCGGTGATCTTGGTGTTCTTACGCACGAAAAGTGCCTCTTTCTGGTGGTGCGGTGTGACGCCCGGACAAGGAGTGCGGGCCGTTGGAGAGAAGGTTCAGGAGGTCCGGCCGCGGCGGGCGAGCAGGCGCACGGCGACATCGCCGAGCAGCTGGATCACCGTGACGATCGCGATCAGGACGGCCACCGTGACGAGCATGAACGTGGTCTCGAAGCGCTGGTAGCCATAGGTGATGGCGACCGATCCGAGCCCGCCGCCGCCGACCGCTCCGGCCAGGGCGGAGTAGCTGACCAGCGTGATCACGGTGGTGGTGATCGCGGAGACGAGCGAGGGCAGCGCCTGCGGGAGCAGCACCTTCCACACGATGGTGGGGATGCCGCCGCCCATGGACTGGACGGCCTCGACCAGCCCGTGGTCGACCTCGCGCACGGAGGTCTCCACGAGCCGCGCGAAGAACGGGATGGCGCCGATGGACAGCGGCACGATCATGGCGCTGGGCCCGATGAACGTGCCGACGGCCCAGGTGGTGAAGGGGATCAGGGCGATCAGCAGGATGATGAAGGGCAGCGAGCGGCCGATGTTCACGATCACGCCGATGACCTTGTTCACCGGGCGGTTCTGGAGCAGACCCCCCTTGTCGGTGAGCACGAGCAGCACACCGAGCGGGAGCCCGAGCCCGATGGTGACGAGGGTCGCCCACAACACCATGTAAAAACTGTCGTACGTACCCTGCGACAGCAGCGGCTGCATGTCCGACCAGCTCACTTGGCACCTTCCTTGACCAGGTCGAGCGCCCGGCCGTCGTTCGTGACGTTCTCGTCGACGACGTCCACCTGGAGGCCCTGCTCGCGCAGGAAGCCGACGGGCACGACGTTGTCCTCGTAGCGGCCGGGCAGTTCGATCCGCATCCGGCCGATCTGCTTGCCGGCGACGGTGTCCATGGCGGCGCCGAGGATCGAGATGTCGATGTTGTACGTCCGCGACAGCTGGGAGATGACCGGCTGGGTGGCCGCGTCGCCGTGGAAGGTGACGTCGATGACGGTGCGCTCGGGGCCGGTGGCCTCGCCGGTCACCGGGAACAGTGCGGCGGCGAGCTCGGAGCCGGGGGTGGCGAGCAGTTCGCTGACCGTGCCGGACTCGACGATCCGTCCGTTGCGCATCAGCGCGGCCGAGTCGCAGACCGTCTTGACGACGTCCATCTCGTGGGTGATGAGCAGGACGGTCAGGCCGAGCTGCTGGTTGAGGTCGCGAAGGAGCTGGAGGATGGAGCGGGTGGTCTCCGGGTCGAGCGCGCTGGTCGCCTCGTCGGAGAGCAGCACCTTGGGGTCGCCGGCCAGGGCGCGGGCGATGCCGACGCGCTGCTTCTGGCCGCCGGAGAGCTGGGCGGGGTACGCCTTGGCCTTGTCGGCGAGGCCCACCAGGTCGAGCAGGTCGAGGGCCTTGCGGGAGCGCTCCTTGCCGCTGACGCCGAGGATTTCCAGCGGAAGCTCGATATTGTCCTGCACGGTGCGCGAGGACAGCAGGTTGAAGTGCTGGAAGACCATGCCGATGCGGGAGCGGGCGCCGCGCAGGTCCTTGCCGGCGCGTCGGCCGCGGCCGGCGAGCGCGGTGAGGTCGACGCCGTCGACGGTCACCGCGCCGGAGGTGGGGCGTTCCAGGAGGTTGACGCAGCGAATGAGGGAGGACTTGCCGGCGCCGCTCTGGCCGATGACGCCGTACACCTCGCCCTCGCGGACATGCAGGTCGACGCCGTCGAGCGCGGTGACGTCTCGGCCGCGCGACTGGTAGACCTTGGTCAGGCCCGTTGTGGTGATCACAGGATTTCCGTCACTGTCGAGTGCGCGGCGCGGGGTATGCCGGGCACGGGGCAAACGTGTTCGGGGCGCGGCTCGGCCTCATCGGTGGATACCGGGGGCGCGGTGTGCGCGGGGGCAGGCCGGATCCGTGGGGTTCGGTTCCGGGCGCGGCCGACGTGGTCTCGCTTCGGGGCGCGAGGCTCAGGCGGGGGCCCTCAGAAGTCGCACATTCGACACATACAACGAGCACCGGGCGTCATCTTCGCCTCGGTCGCAAGGGTGCGGCTGCTCGTCGTGGTCATGCGGCAAGTAAAGCAGAACCGGTCCTGGACGGATCAGGGCTGTCCGCATACCGGACGGCCCTGGACTGCCATACGGACGGATCCCCTCCGCCTCGGTGGCCCCCGCCACCCGCCGGTGGCCTGCGCACATACGGCTCGCGGGTCTTCCCGGCCGCTTCCTCGACGTACGCGACGACGCGGTGCGCTGTGGCCAAGACCACGGCCCGCGCGCCGCCCGCGACCCCGCCCGCGCGCCCGCCCGCGAGCAGGGTGGACACGGCGAGCGGCGCGGCGGCCGGAGGGCGGTCACGCGCGGGGGCGAGCGCATCGGGCCTTTCGGCGCGTAATACCCTCGACCCCATGCTCGATGCCCTGACGGTCGCGGTCGCCGCCGCCGCGCTCGCCCTAGCCGCCTGGTGCGGATTCGCCGCCTACCGGGACCAGGCCACCAAGGACTGGCACTTCATCGGCATGGCCGTGGTCGCCGTCCTCGCGCTGGCCCAGCTGGTGGTCGGGCTCGTTCAGCTCGGCCGCGGCGAGCGGCCCGAACAGGGCGTCGCGATCTTCATCGCGTATCTGGCCGGAGCATTCGCCGCCGTGCCGGCGGCCGGGCTCCTGTCGCTGTCCGAGCGGACGAAGTGGGGCTCGGTGACGGTGTCCGCCGGCGCCGTCGTGCTCGCCGTGCTCGAAGTGCGTCTCTACGACATCTGGGGAAGCTGACCGTGACCGAGTCCGCCACTGACACCACGCCCGCCCCCACGCTCGGCTCGGGGCCCGGCAGGGTGCTCGTCTGGTTCTACGGGGTGTTCACCGTGGCCGCGGCGTCCCGCTCCATCGTCCAGATCGTCGTGGACTTCGGGAAGGCGCCGCTGGCGTACGTCCTGTCCGCGATCGCGGCCTGTGTGTACGGCTTCATCACGTACTCGCTGGTGCGCGGCGGAGAGAAGGCCCGCCGTGCGGCGCTGGTGTGCTGCGCGGCGGAGCTCCTGTTCGTCCTGATCGTCGGCACCTGGACCCTGGCGGACGCCTCCGCGTTCCCCGACAAGACGGTCTGGTCGGACTACGGCATGGGCTACCTCTTCATCCCGGTGATCCTGCCGGTCCTCGGCATGCTGTGGCTGAGGCGCGCCAAACGCTGAGGCTCGCCGAACGCCGAGGGCTCGCCAGGCGCCGAGGCTCGCCGAACGCTGCGGCGCGCGCCCGGCGGAGCGCCTACGCGCTGGCGACGAACTCCTGTGCCGCCACGTCCTTTTCGAGGGTGATCACGGACAGGCGGGCGCTCACGGTCTGCCTGGCCACGGCCGCGTACCCGTGCCTGCGGTACAGCCGCAGGTTCGACTCGCTGCGGTGGCCCGTGAAAAGCTGGAAGCGCTTGGCGGCGAGCTCGGCCGCGAAGTGGGCCTCGATGGCGTTCAGGAGCCGGCCGCCCAGACCGTGTCCCTGCATCCGGGGGTGCACGATGAGCTTCCCGATGCGGCCGGTGCCCGACGCGTCCACCCTGCCCCGCACCGAGGCGACGACCTCCTCGCCCAGCCGGGCCACCAGGGCGTATCCCGTGGCCAGTTCACCCCGCAGTCCCTCAAGGGTCTGGGTCAGCGGCTCGATCGAGTAGTCGCCGTAGAGCTCGGCCTCGCTCTGGTAGCACAGGTACTGCAACTTCAGTATCTGCTCGGCATCCTGTGCGCCGGCCGCAGAGATGGTCACGCTCATGCCCATGTGTGCATGCCTCTCGCTCAACTGGTCCCCGGTTTGTCTACCGCTCCTTTCCCCCGCGTTCAGGAGCGGCAACCTCCGCCGCCAGCATTCTGCGCAGACACCCCAGACAACGGGAACGCATGGGCCCCAGGCTGCCCTGTGAGATGTCCAACTCCCCCGCGATCTCCCGGTAGGTGGGGTCCTTCGGCGAGAGCAGCGCGGTGAGCAGCCGGGGGCAGTTGCCGGGCGTACGCCCGACCGCCGCGTGCAGGATGCGGCGCCGCTCCGCGGTGAGGGCGGCCAGTTCGGGTCCGGGGCCGGGGTCGGCGGCGGGCGCGCCGGCGTACGGGCTCTCCTGGCGTCGCAGCCTGCGGGCCCGGCGTGCCTCGGCCCGCACGGCGGTGCGGACCCAGCGGGCCGGGACCGCCGAGGCCGACGGCTGCTGTTCCAACAGCCGCAGCCAGACGGCCTGTTCGAGGTCGGCGGCGTCGACACCGGTACCGGACGCCTCCGCCGCGGCCTCGGCGGCGAGGAGCGGGCTGAGCTCTGTGACGAGATCCATGCCGGGCGGGACGCACCCGCCGCGGAACCCGGTTTCCGCGGCGGGCACTTCTCACTCGTACGGGGAGGGAACCGGCCGGGCTCAGCGGCCCCGGAAGTCGGCCGCGGCGAGCAGCGCGGTGTCCGCGTTGTCGGAGAACACCGCGTCGATGCCGGTCGCGAAGTAGGTGCGGAACGCGCCGAAGGCGTCCCCGTAGGCGTTGGGGTCGGTGCCGCGCCTGAAGTCGGCGGGCAGGAAGGTGTTCTCGTTGCGCATCGTGTACGGGTGCAGGATCAGGCCCCGCGCGTGGGCGTCGCGTACGAGCGTGGTGGGCCGGGTCAGCTTTCCGTCGGCGTCCTTGGGGATGATCAGGTCGAGGGTGGGCCCGATGCCCTGGGCGTAGGAGGCGATCCACGTCAGGCCGGCCGGCTCGACCAGGTCGTCCACGGTGCGCGGATCACCGCTGACGACGAAGTCCCAGGGCTTGGTGCCCGCGTTGGAGAGCAGCACCACGGACGGCGTGTCGACCAGCTTCGACAATCGCTGGATGCTGCTCGGCTCGAAGGACTGGAGGAACTGCGGGGAGTCGGCGCGGTGGCGTCCGTAGCGGCGCAGAAGGGTCGCGAGCCGGTTCTCCAGAGGCAGCCCGATGCCGCGGAAGTAGGTGGGGTGCTTGGTCTCGGTGTGCAGCCATATCCGGCGGCCGAGGCGGCGGCCCTGCTCCTGCGCCCAGCGCAGCACCTCCTCGAAGGTGGGCACGTCCCAGCGGCCGTCGTACAGCGTGTTGTGCTGCCGGTTGCCGGGGATGCGCTCCTTGGCGCGCAGCGTCTTCAGTTCGGCGAGTGTGAAGTCCTCGGTGAACCAGCCGGTGACGGCGCTCCCGTCGATGCTCTTGGTCGTCCTGCGGGACGCGAACTCGGGGTGCGCGCAGACGTCGGTGGTGGCCGAGATGTCGTTCTCGTGCCGGCAGACCAGGTGGCCGTCCTTGGTGGGCACGACGTCCTGCTCGATGACGTGGGCGCCGAGGTCGAGGGCGTGCTGGTAGGAACCGAGCGTGTGCTCCGGGCGGTATCCGGCGGTGCCGCGGTGCCCGATGACGTACGGAACGGGCAGGTCGCGGTAGCCGTCCCGGCCGCCGTTCCGCGCCTGCGCCGCCGACGCCGGCGCGCTCGCGAGGCCGGTGGCCGCGGTACCGAGCACGGCCGCGCCCGCCACGCCCAGCACGGTGCGCCGTCCGGGACCCATCCGTTCACCCTCAGTCATGAACACTCCTCAGTGATCTCAGTCGTCTCAGTCATCGCCGGATATTGCTGCTGTTTTCGTCCTGTCCCGCGCCTGCCGGAGCGGGGAGACGAGCGTAGGCGGACCGAGCTGAAGAGCGGGATGCTTTGGGGGTACGCGAGGGCCAAGGAGGGCCGAACCTGGCGGAAACAAGTGTCAATGACGCGTATCCACTTCGTGAACCCGATGTGCGATCAGACGTGCGCCGCGAGTATCGTCCTCACCTGCACAGACATCCGACATCCACCCAGACGACCCCGGAGGGCCCGTTGTCCCGCTTCGCGCTCATCAAGGCAGTGCTCGGACCGATCATGCGCCTGATGTTCCGCCCACAGGTGGAAGGCGCCGAGAACATCCCGGGCACCGGGCCGGTCATCCTCGCCGGCAACCACGTGACGTTCATCGACTCGATCGTGCTGCCCATCGTGTGCGACCGGCAGGTTTCCTTCATCGGCAAGGACGAGTACGTCACGGGCAAGGGGCTCAAGGGCCGGCTCATGGCCTGGTTCTTCACCGGGGTCGGCATGGTCCCGGTCGACCGGGACGGCGCGAACGGCGGGGTGGCGGCGCTGATGACCGGCCGTCGCATTCTGGAGGACGGCCGGATGTTCGGCATCTACCCCGAGGGCACCCGCTCCCCCGACGGCCGTCTGTACCGCGGCCGCACGGGCGTCGCACGGCTCACCCTGATGACGGGGGCGCCCGTCGTCCCCTTCGCGATGGTCGGCACGGACAAGCTGCAGCCGGGGGGTGCGGGGATGCCGCGGCCCGGCAAGGTGACGGTGCGGTTCGGTGAGCCGATGGAGTTCTCGCGCTACGAGGGCATGGACCGGGACCGCTATGTCCTGCGGGCTGTCACGGACTCGGTGATGGCCGAGGTCATGCGGCTGTCCGGGCAGGAGTACGTCGACATGTACGCCACGAAGGCCAAGGCCGCCTAGCCCCAACCCCGCCAGGGCTCCCGCCCCAACACCCCGCACGGGCAATCGGCCTGCCCCGCCCCCGCCAGGGCTCGCGCCCCAACACCCCACACCACCAACGGGCCTGCCCCGACCCCGCCAGGGCTCACGCCCCAACACCCCGCACCACCTACGGGCCTGCCCCGACCCCGCTAAGGGGCGCGGGGAACTGCGCGACCAGCCACGCACGACCCGCACCCGAACCTTCAGCCCGCTGGGGTCATACTCGGCTCCGCTCGGCAGCAACCCCGCCAGGGGCGCGGGGAACTGCGCGACGAGCCACGCACGGCCCGCACCCGAACCTTCAGCCCGCTGGGGTCCATGCGTCTTCGTCCGCGGACCGTGGCGGGCCGGTCGCGCAGTTCCCCGCGCCCCTGAGCGGCGTCCACGCCAAGGCACCTCGCCCAGGCAAACCCCGCCGTCCGCGGCGTCCACGCCAAGGCACCTCGCAGAGGCAAACCCCCCGCCGTCCGCGGACCGTGGCGGGCCGGTCGCGCAGTTCCCCGCGCCCCTCAGCGGCGTCCACGCCAAGGCACCTCGCAGAGGCAAACCCCCCGCCGTCCGCGGCGTCCACGCCCAGGCGCACCCAGCCCTCCGCGGCGTTCACGCCAAGGCACCTCGCAGAGGGGGTCAATGGTCGGGGCCGTTGGCCAGGTGTTGGCCTCGGAGGAGGAACCAGGCCGCCGTCGCCGTGAGGAACAGCACCACCGCCCCCACCCCCGCAGCCGTCTGGAACCCAGACGTAAAGGCATCCCGCGCCGCATCGAGCATCACGCGCGCCTGGTCCGCCGGAAGCTGCCCCGCCGCTTCCACCGCGCCGCCGAGCGAATCGTGCGCCTCGGTCGCGATCGAGGAGGGGACGCCGGGCGGAACCTCGAAGCCCCGGTAGATCCCCGTCACCACCGAGCCGAGCAGCGCGATGCCGAGCGCCGCGCCGAGTTCGTACGCCGTCTCGGAGACGGCCGACGCCGCACCCGCCTGCTCCTTGGGGACGCTGGAGAGGATGACGTCGGCCGTCACCGTGAACGCGAGGCCCGCGCCGAGTCCGCCCACGAACAGGGCGATGCCCAGCGAGACGATCCCGGTGTCCGCGCCGAGCACGACACATGCGGCCAGGGCGAGCCCGACGGCCGCGAGACCGCCGGCGACCGCGCCGCGCACCGAGGTACGGCGGGCGATCGTGCCCGCCGCGAGTCCGGTGCCCACCGCACCCACCGCCGCGGGCAGTTCGATGAGCCCGGCCTCCAACGGCGAACGTCCCTGGACCAGTTGAAGGAACTGGGAGAGGAAGAACACCAGGCCGGACAGGCCCAGAATGGTCAGCAGATCGGCGAGTACGGCGCCGGAGAAGCCCCGGTGGTGGAAGAGCCGGATGTCCAGCAGGGGCGAGTCGAGCCTGCGCTGGCGCCGCACGAACCAGATCAGCGCGCCGACGCCCAGCACGGCCGCGACCGCGATGTCCCAGCGGAACCCGTTGACCGCCGCCTCCTTCACCGCGTACACGACGGCGACCACGCCGACCAGCGAGAGCCCCACGCTGACGAGGTCCCACGGCCCCGGGTCCGGGTCGCGCGACTCGGGCAGCAGTTTCATGCCGACCAGGACGAGGACGGCCATGACCGGCAGGTTGATGAGGAAGACCGAGCCCCACCAGAAGTTCTCCAGGAGGAAGCCGCCGACGACCGGCCCGACCGCCGTGCCGGCGGAGGCGGCGGCGCCCCAGATGCCGACGGCGAGGCTGCGCTCCCTCGGGTCGTGGAAGATGTTGCGGATCAGGGCGAGCGTGGACGGCATCAGGGTCGCGCCCGCGATGCCGAGCAGCGCCCGCGCGACGATCATCATCTCCGGGCTCGACGCGTAGGCGTTGAGCACCGACACCGCGCCGAAGGCGACGGCTCCGCAGAGCAGGAGCTTCTTGCGGCCGATGCGGTCGCCCAGGCTGCCCATGGAGACGAGGAGTCCGGCGATGACGAACGAGTAGACGTCGCCGATCCAGAGCAGCTGGGTGCCGGACGGCTTGAGGTCCTCGCTCAGGAAGGGCGTGGCCAGACCGAGCACCGTCGCGTCGACGGCGACGAGCAGGACGGCGAGTACGAGGACCGCGAGCGCGAGCCAGCGGCCCATCGGTCCGGCGGCCCGGGGCGTGCGTTGCTGCGTTGCGGTCACTTCTCCACGCTCCGTCGTACCCCGCCGAGCAGCAACTCGACGATCATGTACTGGAAGTCCTTGGCGGCGACCCGGCCGTCCTGCACGGACCAGGCGCCGGCCCCGATCAGCCCGTACAGGGCCTCGGTGAGCCAGGCGGGGGTGAGGTCGATGCGGAACTCTCCCTGCGCCTGGCCGCGCCGGAAGAGGGCGGAGACACGGGCGTCGATGCGGGCCCAGCCCGCGTTCATCTGCTCACCCTCGAAGAGCTGGTTCTCGGTGACGAGGAAGGCGAGCAGGCCCGCCACGGGTTCGACCTCGGCGACCATGCGGCGCAGCCCGTCCGATGCGGCGCCCTCCTCCAGCCGAGCCGTGTCCAGGGCGCTCTCCAGCTCCCGGATGCCCAGCTCCTCCAGCGCTCTGACGAGGGCTTCCCGTCCGGCGAAATGGCGGTGCAGGGTGGCGCGGCCGATTCCCGCCGCGCGGGCGACCTCGTCCATGGTGGCGGTGGCCTTGCGGGTGAGGAGGGCGGCGGCAGTGCGGAGTACCTGGTCTCGGTCCACGGTCATGAGACAACCCTAGCCCCGATGAGACAATCGTGTCTCATCGGGGCTGGCGGATCATGCCCGCTCTGCGACCTCGTCGTGCCGCTACTTCTTCGCGTCCGCCCAGGCGTGCTGGACCACCAAGTCGGCCTTCAGTTCGGCGAGTTGGACGGCCACCGCCGAGGGAGCCGTGCCGCCGCGGCCGCTGCGGGAAGCCAGCGCGCCCTTGACGTCGAGGACCGTGCGGACCTCGGGGGTCAGGTGCTCGGAGATCTTCGCGAACTGGTCGTCGGTGAGCTCGTCGAGTTCGATGCCGTGCGCCTCGCACTCCTTGACGCACTCCCCCGCCACCTCGTGCGCGACCCGGAACGGCACGCCCTGCTTGACCAGCCACTCGGCGATGTCGGTGGCGAGCGAGAACCCGGCCGGAGCCAGCTCCTCCATCCGCTCCCGGTTGACGGTCAGCGTGGCCATCATCCCCGTGAACGCGGGCAGCAGCACCTCCAGCTGGTCGCAGGAGTCGAAGACGGGCTCCTTGTCCTCCTGGAGGTCACGGTTGTACGCGAGCGGCAGCGCCTTCAGGGTCGCCATCAGGCCGGTGAGGTTGCCGATGAGGCGGCCCGACTTGCCCCGCGCAAGCTCGGCGATGTCCGGGTTCTTCTTCTGCGGCATGATCGAGGAGCCGGTCGAGAAGGCGTCGTGCAGGGTCACGAAGGAGAACTCCTTCGTGTTCCAGATGATGATCTCCTCGGCGATCCGCGACAGGTTCACCCCGATCATGGCGGTGATGAAGGCGAACTCGGCGACGAAGTCGCGCGAGGCCGTGCCGTCGATGGAGTTGCCGACCGAGCCGCGCTCGAAGCCGAGGTCGGCGGCGACCGCCTCCGGGTCGAGCCCCAGCGAGGAGCCCGCGAGCGCGCCGGAGCCGTACGGCGACACGGCGGTCCGCTCGTCCCACTGCCGCAGGCGCTCGGCATCGCGCGCCAGCGGCTGGACGTGGGCCAGCATGTGGTGGGCGAACAGGACGGGCTGGGCGTGCTGAAGGTGCGTACGGCCCGGCATGGCGACGTCCGCGTGCGCTTCGGCGAGACCGACCAGGGCGTCCTGGAGGTCGGCGATCAGGCCGCCGATGATGCGGGCATGGTCGCGCAGGTACATCCGGAAGAGCGTGGCGACCTGGTCGTTGCGGGACCGGCCGGCCCGGAGTTTGCCGCCGAGGTCGGGGCCCAGGCGTTCCAGGAGGCCGCGCTCCAGGGCGGTGTGGCAGTCCTCGTCGGCGACGGTGCCGACGAACGTGCCGTCCGCGACATCGCCCGCCAGCTGGTCGAGGCCCGCGAGCATCCGCTGGAGCTCGTCGGCGGTGAGCAGTCCCGCCGTGTGGAGCACGCGGGCGTGGGCGCGGGAGCCCGCGATGTCGTACGGGGCGAGCCGCCAGTCGAAGTGGACCGACGCGGACAGCTTCGCCAGCGCCTCGGCGGGACCGTCGGCGAACCGGGCGCCCCAGAGCCGGACGTCACCGTTGTTGCTGCTCACAGCTCAAGCTCCTCAGAAGTGATGTGCCGCCGCTTCCCGCACCGGCGAAGGAGCGGGGAGACGGTCGTCCAACGAGTCGCGCCCACCTGAAGTCGCGCCCGGCGACGATCTCGCCGTGAGGCATAACTATGCAGTGCTCCGTATGTTCTGTCAACGCGCTTCCCGTCGGCCACGAGCCGGGACGACCGCGCCCCACGAGCGGCATCACCGCCCCCTTCACGGCGTAGGCGCGGATCATCCGGCGGACGGGAAAGACCTGCGAACGCATGGACCGGCCCCGGCCGTGGCCCGGTCGCATCCCGCGTACGGAGCAACTTTGGCCGCTTCGGGCGGCCGGGCCCCGCGGTGGCGCATACGGTCCGGAACATGCACCTCGCTGCCCTGCTCCTCGCGTCCCTCCTGGTCCCGCTCGCCTCGCCCGCCCCCGCCGCGCCGCTGCCCGAGCAGATGGCCCGCACCGGTGGGGGAAGCCAGCTTCTGACCGCGGAGGCGTCCGCCGTCGGGGCCACCACGGGCAAGCTCACCTGGTGGGACCGGCGCGAAGGGCACTGGGTGGCGGTGGGGTCCGCGCCCGCCAGATTCGGCGCGAAGGGGCTGGCCGAGGGGAACGTGCGCGTCCAGGGCACCGACACCACCCCGACGGGCCTGTACGCGCTGCCGTACGCCTTCGGGGTGGCAGCCGCGCCGTCCGGCATCCGCTACCCCTACCGGCACGCCACCGACCGGTCCTGGTGGTGCGAGGACAACGAGTCCCGCGCCTACAACCGGTGGGTGGAAGGCCTGCCCGCGGACTGCCGGGCGGCCGAGTCCGAGCACCTGACGGCGTACGCGAGCCAGTACGCCCGGGCGCTGGTCATCGGGTTCAACTATGAACGCCCGGTACGCGGCCGTGGCGCCGGGATCTTCCTGCACGTCAACGGGCGGGGCGCGACGGCCGGTTGTGTGTCGGTGGCCGCCGACGCCATGGACCGGGTGCTGGCGTGGGCGGATCCGGCACGCCACCCGCACATCGCGATCGGCACGGCCGAAGGACCCACCGCGATCACCCGTTACTGAACCCGCCGGATCCGTACGGCGGTTGGGGGCCCGGGCCCCCGCGCACCGTCAGCGGTGGTCGTTCTGGGCGAGCCGCAGCAGATGATCGGCCAGCGCCTGGCCGCCCGTGGGGTCACGGCTGATCAGCATCAGGGTGTCGTCACCCGCGATCGTGCCGAGGATGTCGTGCAGTTCGGCCTGGTCGATGGCCGAGGCGAGGAACTGGGCGGCGCCGGGCGGAGTGCGAAGCACCACCAGGTTCGCGGAGGCCTCGGCGGAGATCAGGAGCTCGGCCGATAGCCGGCGCATCCGCTCCTCCTTGGCCGACTCGCCCAGCGGCGCCTTGGGCGTGCGGAAGCCGCCCTCGCTTGGCACCGCGTAGATCAGCTCGCCGCCGGTGTTGCGGATCTTCACCGCGCCCAGCTCGTCGAGGTCACGCGAGAGCGTCGCCTGGGTGACGCTCAGTCCGTCGTCCGCGAGCAGCTTGGCGAGCTGGCTCTGGGACCGCACCGGCTGCCGATTGAGGATGTCCACGATCCGGCGGTGGCGGGCGGTGCGGGTCTGCGGTACGGCGGGGCCGCCCGGCTCGAAGTCCTGCGCCTCGTCGGTCATCGTCGTCTCATTCTCCGGATCGTCCATCCCCGCCGACTGCATCGAGGACGCCGGGCAGCGCCTGGAGGAACGCGTCCACCTCCGCGTCACCGATGATCAGGGGCGGCATGAGCCGTACGACATCGGGGGCGGGCGCGTTGACCAGGAAGCCGGCGTCCTGAGCCGCCTGCTGCACCCGAGGTGCAAGGGGCTCGTTGAGCACGATACCCAGCAGCAGCCCCGCACCACGGACATGGGAGACCAGCGGGTGCCCCAGCGCCTCGATTCCGCTCCGCAGCTTCTCGCCGGTGCGCTTGACCTGGTCGAGCGCGCCGTCGGCGGACAGCGTGTCGAGCACGGCGAGTCCGGCGGCGCAGGCGACCGGGTTGCCGCCGAAGGTGGTGCCGTGCATTCCAGGCCTCAACAGCTGTGCCGCCGCGCCGAACGCGACCGTCGCGCCGATCGGCAGTCCGCCGCCGAGCCCCTTGGCCAGGGTCACGACGTCCGGCTCGACGCTCTCGTGCCGCTGGTACTCGAACCAGGCGCCGGTCCGCCCGATGCCGGTCTGCACCTCGTCCAGGACGAGCAGCGTTCCCGTGGCGCGGGTGATCTCCCGGGCGGCGGTCAGATAGCCGGCCGGCGGGACGGCCACGCCGATCTCGCCCTGGACCGGCTCGATGATGACGAAGGCGGTCTCCTCGGTGACGGCCGCGCGCAGCGCCTCGACGTCGCCGAACGGTACGTGGGTGACGTCGCCGGGCAGCGGCAGGAACGGCTCCCGCTTGCCCTGCTGTCCGGTGAGCGCGAGCGCGCCCATGGTCCGGCCGTGGAATCCGCCGTGCGTGGCGACCATGTGGGTGCGCCCGGTCAGCCGACCGATCTTGAAGGCGGCCTCGTTGGCCTCGGCGCCGGAATTGCAGAAGTAAACGCGTCCGGGGCGTCCGAAGAGCTGAAGGAGGCGTTCGGCGAGCGCCACCGGCGGCTCGGCGCCGAACAGGTTCGAGACATGGCCAAGCGTGGCGACCTGCCGGCTCACCGCCTCGACGACGGCGGGGTGGGCGTGGCCGAGCGCGTTGACCGCGATGCCGCCCACGAAGTCGGTGTACTGGGCGCCGTCGGCGTCCCAGACCGTCGCGCCCGCGCCGCGCACCAACGACAGCTTGGGCGTGCCGTAGTTGTCCGTCATGGCGTGCTGCCAGCGCTGTGCGAGTTCCTGGTTACTCACCGCGCTCCCCCTTGGGCGTCTCGTCCGTCCGGCACGACCATCGTGCCGATGCCTTCGTCGGTGAAGATCTCCAGCAGGATGGAGTGCTGCACCCGTCCGTCGATCACGCGCGCGGTGTTGACCCCGTTGCGCACCGCGAACAGGCACCCCTCCATCTTGGGCACCATGCCGCTGGAGAGCTCGGGCAGCAGCTTCTCCAGCTGCGCGGCGGTCAGTTTGCTGATCACGTCGTCGCTGTTGGGCCAGTCCTCGTACAGCCCCTCGACGTCGGTGAGGACCATCAGGGTCTCGGCGCCCAGCGCAGCCGCAAGTGCCGCAGCCGCCGTATCAGCATTGACGTTGTAGACATGTCCGTCGTCCTGGGAGCGGGCGATCGAGGAGATGACCGGGATCCGGCCGTCGTCCAGGAGCGCTTGGATCGCGCCCGGGTCGATCGCGGTGATCTGGCCGACCCGGCCGATGTCGACGAGCTCGCCGTCGATCTCCGGGCGGTGCTGGGTGGCGGTGATGGTGTGGGCGTCCTCGCCGGTCATGCCGACGGCGAGCGGCCCGTGCTGGTTGAGCAGCCCGACGAGCTCGCGCTGCACCTGCCCGGCGAGCACCATGCGCACCACGTCCATGGCCTCGGGCGTGGTGACCCGAAGTCCTGCCTTGAACTCGCTGACCAGGCCGTGCTTGTCGAGCTGCGCGCTGATCTGCGGTCCGCCGCCGTGCACGACGACGGGCTTGAGGCCGGACTGGCGCAGGAACACCACGTCCTGGGCGAAGGCGGCCTTCAGCTCCTCGTCGACCATGGCGTTGCCGCCGAATTTGATGACCACGGTCTTGCCGTGGTGCCGGGTGAGCCAGGGCAGCGCCTCGATGAGGATCTTCGCCTTGGGCAGAGCGGTGTGTTTACGGGTACTCATGGGCGCGGCCCATTCCTTGGCAGGGTGGTGGTGGGAGACGGGCGGGCGCTCATGAGCTGTACGCGCTGTTCTCGTGGACGTAGTCGGCGGTGAGGTCGTTGGCCCAGATGACGACGGGCTCGCCGGTTCCGGCGGCGAGGTCGGCGGTGATCTTGACCTCGCGGAAGCGCATGTCGACCAGGTCGCGGTCCTCGCCCACGGAGCCGTTCTTGCAGACCCACACGCCGTTGATGGCGACGTTGAGCCGATCCGGGTCGAAGGCGGCCTGCGTGGTGCCGATGGCGGAGAGCACCCGGCCCCAGTTGGGGTCCTCGCCGTGGATGGCGCACTTGAGGAGGTTGTTGCGGGCGATGGACCGCCCGACCTCCACGGCGTCGTCCTCGCTCGCGGCGTTGATCACCTCGATGCGGATGTCCTTGGACGCGCCTTCGGCGTCGCCGATGAGCTGGCGTGCCAGGTCGTCGCAGACGCTCCGCACCGCCTCGGCGAACTCGGCGTACTCCGGGACGACTTGGGAGGCGCCGGAGGCGAGGAGCAGCACGGTGTCGTTGGTGGACATGCAGCCGTCGGAGTCGACCCGGTCGAAGGTCTGGCGCGTGGCGTCGCGCAGCGCCTTGTCGAGGGTGGCCGCGTCGAGGTCGGCGTCGGTGGTGAGCACGACGAGCATGGTGGCGAGCCCGGGGGCGAGCATGCCCGCACCCTTGGCCATGCCGCCCACGGTCCAGCCGTCCTGGGTGACGACACTCGTCTTGTGCACGGTGTCGGTGGTCTTGATGGCGATGGCGGCCTTCTCACCGCCGTGCACGGTGAGCTGGGCCACCGCCGTGTCGACGCCGGGCAGCAGCTTGTCCATGGGGAGCAGGGTGCCGATGAGCCCGGTGGAGGCGACCGCGACGGTGCCCGCGCCATGGCCGCCGGCGCCGTCGTACCCGGCCGTGTTGAGCGAGGCGGCGACCTTCTCGGCGGTGGCGTGCGTGTCCTGGAACCCCTTCGGCCCGGTACAGGCGTTGGCGCCACCGGAGTTGAGGACGACGGCGCTCACCTCGCCGCCCTTGAGCACCTGCTCGGACCACAGCACCGGGGCGGCCTTGACGCGGTTCGATGTGAAGACGCCCGCGGCGGCGATGCGGGGCCCGGAGTTGACCACGAGGGCCAGGTCCGGGTTGCCGTTCTGCTTGATCCCGGCGGCGATGCCCGACGCCCAGAACCCCTTGGCTGCCGTCACGCTCACGGCGCAACTCCGATCGTCGTCAGGCCCAGGGTCTCGTCGAACCCCAGGGCGATGTTCATGCTCTGCACCGCGCCGCCGGCGGTGCCCTTGGTGAGGTTGTCGATGGCGCCGACCGCGATGACACGCCCCGCGCTCTCGTCGTACGCGACCTGCACCTGCACGGCGTTGGAGCCGTACACGGAGGCGGTGGCGGGCCACTGCCCCTCGGGGAGCAGGTGGACGAACGGCTCGTCCGCGAAGGCCTTCTCGTACGCGGCCCGTACGCTCTCGGCACTGACGCCGGGCTTCGCCTTGGCGGAACAGGTGGCGAGGATGCCGCGGGACATCGGCGCGAGGGTGGGCGTGAAGGAGACGCTGACGCTCTCGCCGGCGACCGCGCCGAGGTTCTGCATCATCTCGGGGGTGTGCCGGTGCCCGCCGCCCACGCCGTACGGGGACATCGAGCCCATCACCTCGCTGCCGAGCAGGTGCGGCTTGAGCGCCTTGCCCGCGCCGGACGTGCCGGTCGCGGCGACGATCACGGCCTCGGGCTCGACGAGCCCGTCCTGGTACGCGGGGAAGAGCGCGAGGGAGACGGCCGTCGGGTAGCAGCCCGGCACGGCGATGCGCCGCGTCGAACCCAACGCGGCCCGCGCGCCCGGCAGTTCGGGCAGCCCGTAGGGCCAGGAACCGGCGTGCGCCGAGCCGTAGAACGTCTCCCAGTCGGCGGCGTCCCTGAGCCGGAAGTCGGCCCCCATGTCGACGACGAGGACATCGTCGCCGAGCTGTTCGGCGACCGCGGCGGACTGTCCGTGCGGCAGCGCGAGAAACACGACGTCGTGCCCGGCCAGCACCTCAGCGGTGGTGGGCTCCAGGATGCGCCCGGCGAGCGGAACGAGATGCGGCTGAAGCGATCCGAGCAGCTGCCCGGCGTTGGTGTTGGCGGTCAGCGCCCCGATCTCGACCCGGGGATGCCCGACCAGCAGGCGCAGCAGTTCCCCACCCGCATACCCACTGGCCCCCGCCACTGCCGCCCGTACCGCCGCCATCGCATCCTCCTCGGTGATGGCATGACTATACGCAGGCATGCAGTGTTATGCAAAGGCCGCGATCCGGTCCTCCGGTGTTGCTGTGACCGAGGGTTTTAGCTGGCGGGCGAGCACACTAGGTGGCGGATCTTGAGCTCGCAACGCTAAGTAACCAAGCGGCCGGTCCGGCGGAGCCGAGCGGGCAAGATAGCGGCCGTGCCGTTCACGTGCTCCGGATTGCCGGGAAGTCGTGCTGCAGTCCGCGCCACAGGCTGTGCTGGAGGCATGACGGTTTCACCCCCGTACGCCGGAATTCGCATCTCGGCCGGCGTGGTCACGCAGCTTCGCGCTGGCCGACCTCGTCGCGCCGTACGCCAAGGCGGCGGTGGCGTGTCGGCGAGATCATCGTCGACGGAGACGGCGCCCATGATTCCGGAGCCGGAGAAGTCCCGCCATCCCGTGATCAGGAGCGGATCCGCCACGGGCCCTTGCTCGGCCAAAAGTACGTACCCAGAAGCACTGCATTCGACAACCACGGCCCAGCAGCCGCGGACACGGAGAAGCTAAGCACGCGGATGCATCCCCTTCCCCGGAGCCTTGACCCGTTGCCTGGCGAGTCCCTGCCTGGATACCTGTTGCGCCTGTCGTTTCGGCTCGGCCTGAGCCCCGCCGAACTTGGACGCTTCACCGGCCTGTTGCCCTCTAGCAGTGGCCATCTCATGCGTAAACTTCTCGTGGAATTGCCCGGTTCGTCGCTCGACGAGTTCGCCCAGACCACCCGGCTCTCACGCGATGAAGCCCGCGGGCTCACTCTGGGAGCCTGGGAACGCTACTACCAGCCGATCCGTCGGTCGTCGCCAACTCGACTCGTTCAATCACCTTCGATGGACAAGTGGCTCTTGGGTGGCTTTCCTCGATATTGCTCCTTATGTCTGGCCGGGGATGGGAGTTTCGTCCAACATAGGTACGGCGGGCCGTGGAAGAAGGAATGGCACCTCGGCGTCGTGTTCGCTTGCCTACGGCACGAGTGCTTTCTCCAACACCAGTGCCCACAGTGTCATCATCCGGCAGCAAACGCCCTGGAACCCACCGGACTGATCCCCTACGACGGATTCCACGATCTGCACCCGGCAGAGTGCCGCTATCTTTCGCCGTCCAGGGCCGGGGAGCGCAAGCGGTTGCCTTGCCGAGCCCGCCTTGACCTGGCCCCTCTTCCCGCTATGCGGCCCACCCCGCAGCTACTCGGACTGCAGCATGACCTCCTCAGCCTTCTCGACTCCCGGGAAGGCAACAGCGAAGCGAACGAGTACTTCAGCGACCTCCACCTCCTTGCTGTGCTCGTCACAGCCTCTTGGCCCTACAGCCGACACCGAGTCGACTCTGCATTCGTGTCCGCTGTAGACGCAGAGACCCGAGCCCGAGGCTATTTCGGGACGCTGCGGGTCCACGACGCCGCCCCCACCAACTCCATGGCCTGCGGCGCCATACTCGGCGCCGCCCACTCCCTGCTGAAGACCGATCGCCTTGGCGACGTCCTCGCCAAGTCCTTCGAATCCGAGCACACAACCACGCCCGCCCGCGCCGGCTGGGCCCGGATCTTCGCCAAGTATGAAAGGTCCTGCTCGCAGCGTCTGCGCACTGCGGCAACACCCCTCATCCGCACCTACGCCAGAACTCGCAGCTGGACCACTTTCCGCCCGACCCGCTACCGGGCTGAACACATCCCCGCCCACCTGGAGCAGAGCTGGTACGACCGCCATCTCCGCGATCTCGACGGCCACACCGAGTCCAAGACCCTGCGGCGCGTCGCAGCCATTCAACTCGTCCAGTGGGCCACCCAAGACTCCCTCGCCGAAGCGGCCCGCTACCTGGGCATTGACACCAGCAAAATGCCCCACAACGTCGAGGACAACATCCGCATCTGGCTCAACTCACCTAACGAGGTACAGGACTTCGGGCGAGCGCTGCAGAACCTCGCCATCGAACTACATCGCCAGGCCGAGGGGCTCATCGACTACCAATATCGCCGCGACGCCCTACTCGGCTGGGCTCTTACCCCCGGCACCTGGCAGGACCTCACCAGCCAGCTGCAGCGCGCGCACGGCCGTCGGCCCGTCCTCGATGACCGTAAGCGCCAGGAAGCCTCCGTGTTCATCTGGGCCCAAGTCACCCATGGTGAGCATCTGTTTGCGCCTCGCCCCATTGAAGCCGAACAACCGCCGGCCATCCAGCAAGACTGGTCGCGGCGCCGGAACACCACATGGTTCCAACTCCGCCGCTCCGATCCGATGGGTCACTACGCTGACCTCCGGAAAGTGCTCGTCGATCACGGGCAAAAGCTCGCCAGGGACATCGACGCGGGAAACCTTCTCGCCAACTGAGGCGCTCAGCTCCTCCAGCAGCCCCGCCCCGCCACCATCTCGGTCCCACCGGCGGTCCGGCATGTACGTCTCCAGCTCGTTGTCGGTGGTCCACCTTCCGCTGATCTTGTTCCAGGGGTTGACGGTCACCGGGGTACCCCAGGAATCGGCCCGTGCGGCAGGCGCGCCCAGCATCAGCGCGGGCGGCACGGCCAGCGCGGCATCCGGTTTGCACCCCCTGCCAGGGCCCGCGGCCCCGGCGCCATGACGCCATCGAGGCCGCACCGCTTCGTGGCACACCCAGCCTCCGAACACGCAGCCCGGAAGAGAACATCCGCACGCGGCGCGTGACCCGTGTGTGGGACGTGCCAGATGCGTTCGCGTGGGCGGCGGCGGGGCGGCTGGCAGTTTGCGGCGCATGCCTTCCCGACTCAGTGACGCAGCTTTCGACGAGCAGAGGTGGCCCTCGGGGCCGGTGCGCCGGGCCCTGTGGAACGTGACCTCGTCGGACATCGCGACCATCGCGTGCCCGACCTGCGACGCCCCGCGCCATTCCCCCTGCCGCACGCTGCGAGACCGTCCGACCACGGCGCTGCACCGCGGCCGCACCCTGCGCTACCTCAACGCCCGCTTCGCCCTCGACCTGCCCGAACCCCACCACCGGGCCGCGCAGCGGCGCAGCGGCCTGGGCCTTGACGGGGCGGGCCCGCGCGCCGTGCGGGTGCCGCATCCGCAGCCGTGGCGGCTGCCCTTGCCGGAACTGTCAGACCTGATCAACGTCAGCTTCCTGGACCTGGCGGCAGTAGTGACCGCGCAGGCGTGCGGGCTGCGCCGCACCGGTCTCGACGAGCTGCTGTACGGCCCGGACCGCATCGAGCAGAGCATCGACGCCCTCACCTACGCGCTGTACGACCGGCAGATCAGACGCGAGATGCGGGTCCTGTCCGGCCGGCGCGATGAGAGCGCCGAGTCTTTGAAGGCTCAGCAGGATGCGGTCTGGCAGCGGCTGCGGGAGGCGGAGCGGCGCCTGAAAGCCCAGCGCGTCGAGGAGCTCACCGCTGCGGGGGTGCTGCCTTTCCCTGCCGCCACCGATGACTCCCGGCGCGTGGCACGTGCCTGGCTGGGCCGCTACCTCAGTACGGAGAGGGACGCCCTGGTCCTTGAGATCGCGACCGCGGCAGGGGTGCCCGCCGCGGCGGCCGCGCCGATCCGCTCCATCCAGGACAAGGTCACCCGCTGCATCGACAACGGGTGGCTCATCGCCCCGCTCAACGACGCCGTCCGCGTCGTTCTCGCACTCGACGAGCCAGCGTTCGCGAAGCGGCTGCTCGCCGATGCCGACGGCCAGGACGAACGCGATGACGTGCTGTGCCATCCGCTGGTGCTCAACCGCTGGCGCGATCAGCTCAACAACGTTCTGCGCGCGGTCGCCCCCAGCGCGGGCAACCCTCACACCAAGAACCTGACCGACCTGACCCGCTCGCCCACTGCTCGCACTGCCGCGCAGCTGGAGCAACTCCACGCACGACGGCGGCTGTTCGCGGCGCTGTTGCAGCGCCGCGCCGAGGCCGTACGCCTGATCACCGCGCTCAACGACGGCCTGTCGTTGGCCGAGCGCGCCGATCCCAGCCCTGCCCTGCTCAAGAGAGCCGGCGATCAGGCCTACGACGAGCTCGTACGCCGCCACCCCGACCTCTACCAGCGCATCCGCACGCACCTGGCCCGGTTCGAGACGCGCTACGGGCGCCTGCAGATCCCCGGCTCACGCACCCGGCTGCGTGAGCAGATCTTCAAGGAACTCGACCGCACGGCCATGCGGAGTCCGGCCGGGGTGCCCGCTCGGCGGTGAGTCGGTGCGATGCCGCGCCAGCCCGGCGTATCGTGGCCCGGTCCGCGCTCCTGCCGCCCGCCGCGGCCAAAGGAGCGCGGACCCGGCGGGGGCTGGGCGGGATCGTGTCGGCGGCGGGCGGTATTCGGCTGGCGGCGCACTTTCGCACCACCTCCTTCGGGGGCACACTGGCGCAGCGCGTCAACGATCAGGGGGATCTATGGAGTTGGGGCCGACCGAGCTGTCGGATGCGATCATGGCGGTGCGTGACGGGCTGGTCGCGGCCCAGCGCAACGGGGCGGGCTCGCCGATCCGGTTCACCGTCAAGGACGTCGTCCTCGACCTGGGAATCGAGCTGCGGCACACCGCGTCGGCGGGCGGCGGCGTGAAGGCGTTCGTCGTCTCCGCGGACGCGAAAGGGGAACGGTCGCAGACAGCCACCCACCGCATGACGGTCACCCTCAGCGTCGCCCCCGACGCGGACGGGAACGACCTGGAGATCGGGGACACGGCGGGCGGCCGCGGCGGGTCCCTGGCCGGACTGGGCCTGGACTAGACGCCATGCCGATGATCGGGGGATCGGAACGGCGCACCGTCGAAGTACAGGGCACCGCAAGCGGCGAGGAGTCCTACGGCACCGGCTACCTCATCGCCCCCGGCCTGGTCCTGACCGCTCTGCACGTCGCTCAGCCCACACCCCGCCAGGTGGCGGTGCGCGACCTGGTCCACACCGAGTTCACGGAGGCCCACGTGGTGTGGAGCGATCCTCGCCTGGATGCGGCGCTGCTGGAGGCGGACCGCGACCTGGTCGGCGCGGGGATGACGACGATGCGGTTCGGCGAGCTGGTGTGCAGCGATCCGGGCCACCGCCCGCACTGCACCATGTCGGGCTTCCCCAAGGCCATGCGCCGCAAAGCAGGCGCGGATCCGGAGCGTTTCGTCGACGACCTGAAAACGGTCGACGGAACGATCGCACCGCACACCGGATCACGCTCGATGCTGTACGGGCTCGAGGTGTCGGGGGCGCTGCCCCGCTTCTACGAGAACTGGCAGGGGCTGTCCGGGGCCGGGGTCACCTGCCAGGGGCTGCTGGTCGGGCAGGTGCGTACGGTCGACAAGCAGTGGGATCGCAGCCTGATGGCCCTGCCGGCCTCCCAGCTGCTGTCCGCCGACGGCTTCTCCAACGCGGTGGTCGAGCACACCGGCATGCTGCCCCGGCTTCAGGCCGCCGACCTTCGGCCGCTGCTGCACGGCCCGCCCGAGCCGGTGCTGTCCTCCTCCTACTTGCTCGACCCGCATACCCGTACCGTCGCCCTCACCGGCATGTCCCACTTGATCGACGAGATCGCCGCCTGGTGCCGCACGGCACACCGGGTGGACGTCGCCGCGCTGACCGGGCTGGGCGGCACCGGGAAAACCCGGCTGCTCGCCGAGGTGTTACAGCGCCTGGCCACCCCACTGCCCGAGGACGCTGACCGGCGTCCGTGGAGCGGCGGCTTCCTCACCGACCGGCCGCCCTCCACCGGCTACCGCCTGCTCGGATCCTCCCGCTATCCGCTGCTGGTGATCGTGGACCTGGCCGAGAGCCGGGATGGTCAACTCGCCGACCTGCTCGCGGCCCTGACCCCGCAGCACGACGGCCACACGGTGCGCATCCTGCTCCTGGCCCGCCGCCGGGACAGCTGGTGGCCGTCCAAACAGCGCGAACTGCGCGCCCTGCACGCCGGCCCCGTCACCCACACTTTCGCCGTCTCCCCCGACGATGCCTATGACGGCCGGTCCAGTGCGGACATCTACGAGAGTGCGAAGGCGGACTTCGCGCACCGGATCGAACAGCTCCGCCTCGCCGGGCAGGCGGACGAGAGCTGGCGCGAGTGCACGCTCTCGGATGCGCCCAACGAGTACGGCGCCCGCCTCGCGAACTCGGGCCCGCATCCGGTCATCTACCACCACATCGCTGCACTCGCCGACGTCCTGGTCCACGCCAACCCCACCTTCGCCGACCGCGACCACCCCCTGGACGTGCTCCTGGCGCACGAGGAGAACTACGTCCGCAAGATCTCCGAGGCCCGCCTCCCGCAGGGTGCGGTGGACACCAAACTGATCCGCAGCCTGATCACCGCCCAGTTCCTCGCCGGGGCGGCCACCGCCCGCGACGGGCAGGCCGTCATCCGCGCCGGGTACGACGCCCATCACAGCGGCTACGGCCCCTCGGCCGCACCCGACCGGCGAGTCCTCGCCGCGCTGGATGACATCCTCACCGCCGCCTACCCCAGCACCGACGGCGCCCACTGGGGCGCGGTCGGCGAGCCGCTGGCCGCAGCCCTGCTCACCGAGGTCGAGACCGACAGCGGGCACGAATTCGTCGAGCAGTTCCTTCAGCACGAAACCCTCAAGCCCGAGCAGCGCGCCCAGACCCTCCACGTCGTCGCGCGTGTCAGCACCGAGGACCCGGCGCTCGCCGAGGGCGCCCACCGCGCGGTGGCCACCGCCCCCGACGAGCTGCTGCCGCTGGCCGTCCGGGCCGCCGCCGAACTGGACACCGACGATGCAGCCCACTGGCTGGACGGAACCCGGCACGCGGTCAGCGTCCGCGCAGCCCAGCCCGGCGCGGACACCGCCGTCTATGAGCGGGCGGCCGACCTGGTGCGGCGTGCTCAGGACTGCGTGGCCGCCGGGACCAGCCCCACCACACTCCTCGACAACACCAACACCGGCACGGTCATGGGGGACGCCGAGCCGTCGGGCGGCGGCAGGTCGCTGGACCGCCGCGACTACATCATGGTCAAACCGGTCGTGAAGCGGCAGGTCCGGCTGCTGTTCACCACGGTCAGCATGCTCTACCTGCTGGCCATCACCGCCTCCACGGTCGGTGTCGCCTACTCCAACGGCTTGGGCGACGGATGGGCCGGCTGGCTCTACATCCCTGCGCATGTCGGCTTCAGCATGATCTTCGCCGCGTACTGGGGCAGCGGCCGGCTGGACTGGACAGCCGGGGCGACCTGGATCGGCCCGCCACTCGTCGTGATCATGGACGTGTGCATGGGTGCCCTGTTCCACGACGCCTGGCCGCTGCCCGGTCACTTCCCTCCGGCGTGGCTGGTGTGGCTCGCGTTCTGCGTCCCGGGAATCGCGTGCCTGCCCTTCACCTGGCGCATCTGGTTCGGCCGGCTCCAACCCCGCACGCCCGCGCACGGCGAGGCGCCCTCGCTCCGCAACGTCCCCTGGTAGCCGGCCTCTCGGCCTACCCGACCGCGGCCCCGGCGTACGAGGCGGCCGGGCGCGGAACCTCCCAAGCCACCTGGGGCGGGCACAGAATGCCGGCACCGGGCAGGTTCGGAAGTAAGGCCCGCCTTTGCCCCGGCCTGCGCCTGTTCCTCGCCTGTGGGCGGCGGCAGGAAAGGATCAGGCACTCGAATGCGGCACAGGTGCCCGAACGTCGCGTCCCCTTCGGGTGAGGCTTGGCGCCTGGGTCAGCCCTCCAGTCCCGGACGCTCGTGGCCCGTACACAAGGGGTCCAGGAGTACGCCCAGTGGAATGCCGAAGGCGTGGGCCAGGGCGTGCCAGGTGCCCAGCGATCCGATGGTGCGGCCCTGCTCGACCTCGATGAGGGTGCGGCGCGACAGGCCGCTGCGGGCGGCGAGCTCGTCATAGCTCCAGCCCCGCTCGGCGCGGAGCCGGGCGAGGGCCTGCCGGAGTGCCGTCGGGTCGGGGTCCGGCGGCGGGAAGATCGTCACTCGACCATCGGACGGTGCAGACCCCTGCCCTGACAGTGCAGACCTCTGCCCTATTTGTGCCGGTACGGCGACATCCCGCGAGGGCAGAGGTCTGCACTACCCTCTCGGCGCGTCGCCCAGGTCGAGCGCCGGGGACGATCTGATGACCGCTAGGAGGGATCCGATGACCACCGCCCTGCCTGCGCGCGCCTGGACGGTCACCATCAGCTGTCCAGCCGGGCGGCCCGTGCTGGTGTGCAGCGCCTGCCCCGGCCCGGACCCCACGTCGGGCGTCCCGCGAGGGGAGCAGCTGCGACGGCATCTGGCGCGCCATGTGCGGGAATCCGGTCTGGAGCCCCATCTGCGGACGTGTCAGTGCCGCGAGCGGTCCTGCGTCTGGCACCGGCGCCAGGGCCAGTGCAACGGCCCCTTGGGGCTGGTGCTGATCCGCGCGGACCATGGCCGGACCTGGCACCTTGCCGACGCCTGCGCCGCCTGCGCGACCGCGATCCCCCAAGCGGCGACCGTCCCCGAACCCCTTCCGCCGTGCGGACCGACCACTCCGAGCCCGTCGGCGCCGGTGGCTCCGCACGGGTTGGAAGAGCCCGGCGAGTGGGTCGAGTCACTGTGACCGCCGCCGCCTCATGGCGGCGGGCGAACAGCGAGCGCCGGGCCGGAGTCTCCTGGCGGCCGCGGTGTTGCCTTCGGACACCGCTCGCGCCGCTGTGATGCCGATGATCGGTGCGACAGGCCGCAGGCAGCTCGTCCGCGCCGCGACGGGGGACATCGCCGATGGTGTGTGTCGCAAACCGTACGGGCGACTGTCAGTGGCGCTCGCTAACCTCGCTAGATCTGGATGGTGTTGGGCGAACTGGGGGTTCGATGGTGCGGATGGATGGCGGCCGGGTAGCTGCCCGCGGGTTTCAGTACCAGTACCTGCGCACGCTCGAGGCGATGCTGACTGCGTCCGATCAGGTGCGGGTCCACGGCTGCCGCATCGAGGGCCCCGCGGACACCACGGCGGCCTCCGCGATCGACGTGGTCGATTTCGATCTCGTCGACCAGGACGGTGACTGCCTGCTCGCCGCGCAGGTCAAGAGCGCTTCGCCGGGACGCCAGGTCAGCGCCCCGACTGCCTTCACGATTCTGGCCGAGCTGGTATGCAAGGTCGAGGCCGAGCGGTACGAGCTGATCACGGCTGCGCTGCCCGACCGTAACTGCCGGACACTGGCCAAGATCCTCGATGCGCCGCCCGCTGACACCGATCAGCTCAAGTCGCAGCTGGCGCAGGTGTTGCAGCGGGCTCCCTCCGCAGCGGCCCGCCTCGAGGCGTTGACCGGGCCGGACCTGGAGCGTCTTGCCCGCGCGCGGGTGGTGTGCGACGCCCGGGACGTGGAGGGCATCCGCCAAGACCTGCATGAGCGGCTGCGCGAGCGGCGGGCCCGCCATCGCGTCGGCCTCGGCAGCCGCTCCGCGGGCCTGATCACAGGGCATCTTCTCGCCGAGATTATGCGCCGCGCGGCCGACCCCCGCCAGGCGTACTGGAGCATCGCCGACTTCACCGACGCCGCGCTCGTCGAGGACGACGTGCTGGTGCGCGCGCTGGGGCGCCAGGACTGGGGCTGCGTGTTCGGCCCGCTCGCGCCCGTACCCGACGTACCCCGTCCTGACCTTCTCGCCGACATCACCGAAGCCCTGGCCCCGTCCGATCCGCGCGACCGTTCGGTCAACTCCTGTGTCCTGTCCGGTCTGTCGGGGATCGGGAAATCGAGCACGGCCGCCGCGTATGTGGCCGCACACGCCGACGCCTACGACCTCGTCCTGTGGGCCGAGGCCGCCACGGAAGAGTCCCTGGCCGGCTCCTTTCGGCGCATCTGGGGGCACCTGAACAGGCAGGCGCACGACACCCCCGCCGGCGCGAGCACCCCGTACCTGCGCGAACAGGTCCACGAGCTGCTCGCGGCGCTGCCCGGACGCTGGCTGCTCGTCTTCGACGACGCCACCCCCGACGGGGTCGATGCGTGGATCCCGCGGCTGGGGCGTGGCGATGTGCTGTTCACGTCCATCGACAGCGCCAGCTGGCACACCCTGCCCCGCGTCGACCTGTCACCGATGGACCATGCCCAGGCAGTCGAACTCCTCACCCGTCGCCTCCGGTTGAACGCCGACACCGCGGCCGTTCACCGGGAAGACCTGGACGCTCTGGCCGAAACGCTGGAGGGGTGGCCCCTGGCCATCGAGCTGGCCTGCGGATACATGCGCACCTGCCAGATCCCCGTCGAACGACTGGGCACCTTCCGTACCCTCCTGCTCGATCGGGCCCTGGCCGACAAGAGATCCAAGCCGTCGGGCTATCCGCGGACCCTGGCAGCCACCGTCGAGCTGAGCCTGGAGCGACTGGCCCGCAACACCGCCGACGACAGCGAGTTCTCCCTCCCGGTGCGGGAACTCCTCGGGTTCCTGTGCAACTTCGCCGCCCAGCGCATTCCGGTGCACCTAGCGATGGCCTGCGCGTTCATCCCGCCCGACCTCGTCCCCGCGGGCAAGGAAGCCGTCGTCGTGGACGAGGCCACTGTCCCGGTCAGGGAGATGATCCGGTCGCTGATCCAGGTGTCCTTCGTCCGCTACGACGAGCCGCTCGCCTCCCGCCATTCCGAGTTCGCCGGCAGCGACGACACCGTGTCGATGAACACCGTCCTGCAGCATCTGCTGCGCCAGCACCTTGCCCACGGCGCCCAGGTGGAGACGGCACTCTCCCGCAGCGCCTTCCACACCGCGCGCTGGCTCGGCGCGGCCCTCGACTTCGACGACGCCGACCGGGCCTGGGAGATCGCCCCGCACGCGGCGGCCCTGGCCGGCCACATCCAGGACATGCAGGTCAAGGACAACGACACCGCGCTCCTGATCGGCAACCTCGCCGGATTCGATTACATCCAGGGGCAGATGGCCCAGGCGACGCGGCTGCTGCATCTGGAACTGGACTGGCTTCAGGAACTGGCCGACCCCAACAAGCTCCTGATCGCGCAGACCCGCATCTCGCTGGCCCAGATGTACGCGCACCACAGCATCTCCGATCCGGTGGAGCAGGTGGTGAGCCTGCTGTCGCCGCTCGTGGAATACGTCGAGCAGCTGCCCGGGGAGCAGGATGGCGAGAACGCGGCCGCACTGTTGGCGACGCAGGCCCGCATCCTCCTGCACAACCTTGCCGACTCCCGCCCCGACAACCCTCACCTACAGCCCGTGCTGGACGCCTTCACCCGACTGTCCGACCAGCTGCCCCAGACCTCGGCGGTCAGCGAGCGGCTCGGAGCCGAGCGGATCGCCCGCCTGTTCGGCGACGGCGATCTGCAGGGTGTCGAACACGCCGCCCGCGACCAGCTCCCCCCTCCCCACCACACCCACGCCCGTTCCTTCCACGCCGCCGAGATCCAGCGCCACCTCATCGAAGCGCTCGTCTACCAGCGCCGCTGGGCAGAGGCCGAAGCGGAGTTTGAGTCCTTCCTCCCCTACACCGGGCCCCGCTCGCTGTACCGCTCCTCTGTCCAGGACTTCGTCCACAACATCGGGCTCGCCTGCGCCCTGGCATGGATCGAATCCACCGACGACCACGCCGCGGCGCTGCTGCGCCGCGTGCTGACCGAGTGCGGCATCGAGCATCTCGAAGCCGCACTGCGCGAGCACGAGCGGGCCCGGTTCACCCTCCTCAAGGCGATCGACGCCGCCGCCCACCACGACGCCGACGCCTTCATCGCCCTGACCGTCGAGCTGCGCGACAAGTCCTTCGACGCCGACGGCATCAATCCGACCGCGCCCTGGGGGCGTCTCATGATGGCGCTGCTGAAACGGGTCACGGCCATGACCAGCAAGCAGATCCACGACCATGCCCACGCAGCCGGCGAGGCACTCTTCGACGAAAAGCGCATCCTCCCCGAACAGCGCGCGTACCTCCGCCAGATCGTCGAAGCGGCGGTGGCCGATGTGCACTGCGCCCTCAGCGGGCAGGCCCCCCTCCAGGCGATCGGCGTCATCCGCGATCCGCGCACCGTCGCCGACGGGGCGCGCCCTCCAAGGACCCCCATCGTGCTGATGGAGCCGCGTCACATGCTCACCGCCATGGCCGCGGTCGGGGCGCCCGCCATGGAGTACCAAGTCCACCGGATCAGCAGCGCAGGCTTTCGTCGGATGATCCCCGAGGCCCCGTCCGTCCCCTTCCTTCCCGGATGGCGGTTGTGCCAGCGCGGCAACCGCATGGAACTGCGTGACCCAGAGGGCACCGTCTGGGCCCGCGCCCTGACCAGCCTGCCGCCCCGGTGGAACGATGCGGCCGCCGCCAGCAAACGGGTCCTGGTGGTCTACGGATTCGGATTCACCCTGGAGGAGCCACCCGAGCGGCGCCTGGCGTTCGCTTCCCCGCAGGCCTTCGCGGAGCACTTCCACACGGCGGCCACCTCCGGGATGCTGACAGCCGCGTTCGTCGAGTGGGACGCTGTGCGGCCCCGCAAGCAGACCTCCCGCCAGCAGGGCCGCAAGCGGCGCAAACGCTGACACACAGGCCGTTCACCGGACGCGACCACACCAAACCGGACGGGGAGCAGACAGGAGGCACCGACCGCACCGGGGTCAGGCCGCCTTGAGGCGCGCGGCGATCCTCAGTGCACGCTGCGCCTGGTAGCGGGTGGTGGCGTCCACCGGGGTCGCGCCCTGGCCGTCGACGTGCGAGGTGCCGTACGGGTTGCCGCCGGTGAACTTCAGCGGGTCGGTGAAGCCGGAGCTGACCACGAGTCCGCCGAAGTGGTGGTTGATCGTGTACAGCGAGATGAGGGGGGTTCCTGGCCCGCGTGCGGGGTGGTGGACGAGGTGAAGCCGCTGTAGACCTTGTCCGCGAGCTTGCCCTCGCTCCACAGCCCGCCGAGCGTGTCGATGAACTGCTTCAGCTGGGCCGAGACGTTCCCGAACCGCGTAGGGGTCCCGAAGACCACCACATCGGCCCACTCGACGTCCTCGGCGCGCGCCTCGGGGACGTCCCGGGTCACGGCCTGGTTCGCGGCGCAGGCCGGGTTGGTGTCGACGGCAGACTCCATCGACTACGAAGCCTTCTTCCGCGTCGTCTCCGGAGGCCACTGAGTCAAGATCGGCAACGGACGCACCCTCGTCCCCCGCCGCACCACCACGGGCCCTATCGAAATCGGCAGCACCACCTGCGTCTGCTTCGTCGTCAACGCCAAGGTCGAGATCCGCGTCCACGTCAAACCCGCAGGAGACGCCTGGAGCAACTGGACCGGCGCCGCGACCTCCTAGCGCCAGACCTGACCACAAAAGCGCCTTGCGCACTGGTCTGCGACCTGCATCTTCACCGTTCGGCTCCGCCGTCCACCAGGGCCGTCTCAATGACCGTCGCGGCGACGGTGCGCTGCCCCCGCGTACGGCGCCCTCGCCGCCGTTCACCTCTCGACGCGAGGCGGTCACAACGGGCCGATGACCTGCGCCATCTGTTGGCCCAGGTCGGCGATCACCTCGAAGGCGACCTTCTCCGGGGCCCGTACGACGTAGTAGGCGAACACGGCGACGCCGAGGGGCAGGTACCACCAGGAGTAGACGTCCGCCCGGTGAGGCAGCACCATGCGAAGGATCCTGAACACCAACGCTGCCAGAGCCACGGTCCCGAGCGTGTAGAGGGTGGACCACCACAGGGACGGGCCGCGGTCGGCGGTCCAGGTGGCCCGCACACTGGCCCCGGAGATCGCGAGCGGGATGATCGGGGCCAAGGGAAGCAGGACGAGGGCGAGGAGATCGCCCAGCCCGTTGAGGAAGTAGACGTCCGCCGGCTCGTAGTACCAGCCCCCTTCGTCGTCGTCCTCGTCTTCGTCGTCATCCTCGTCGTCGTCCAGTACGGGCTCTGCGCCGTGATAGTGGTATTCGGTGATGTGCTGGTCGCCGCCCGCCTGGTAGACGCGTCCTTCGTCCTCGGCGCTCGCGTTCATCTGCCAGGACGCATCGTTGTCATACGGGTCGGTCATTGTTCGTGGATGAACTGATTGCCGCCTGCCTGGTAGACGCGCCCGTTGTCGTGGACTTCGGCACGGAAGCTGATGTGCGGATGGGACGTATCGGCCGGCGCCAGCCGCGCCAGCAGTTCCTCGAACTCGGCGGCTGCGGTGCGGTCATCCAGGAAGAGCGTCAGCATCCGCCCCTGCCACACCGACTGCAGGGCATCGCGGACCTGCTGCCTCTCGCCTTCCGGGACGGCGAGCAGCGTCTGGCGGGTCGTGTCGAGATCCCGCTCGAGAGCATCCGTGGTCTCCGGTTGGAAGCGACGCCACAGGGCGACGACGCCCGTACGGAACGCGCTCCATCCATCGGCCGCCATGGCCGAGACCAGAGCCGCACCACCGGCACTGGCCAAGGTGATGAGTGTTGGATCCACGGTGCCCCCTCCCGCTGATATCTACGCATTCAGCTGCAAGTGAAGCATCAACTCCGTGCAGCGGTCTGGGACTTCAGTGAGGCGATGGACAGGTGGCCGGTTCGCGCCTGTCCACGCGCCGACAGCGCGATGGCGACCGACGGCCGCCGCTGGGAGTGGTTGGGATCGTGCAGCGGCCATGGGGCACGTCTTCGTGCTCGCCGCCGGTACCCGTGTCTCACATGGGCGCGATGGGCGGGACGTGCCGGGCGCGGAATTCGGCGAGGGTCTGCTCCACGCCGGCGATGGTCAGCCGCCAGAAATCCCAGCCGTCGATCTTGTTGCTGCCGGTCGCGGCCCTGGCTGCGGTGCGGGGTATTCCAGGGGCGGCCCAGGACTTTGATCTGGCCCTCGTCGGTCAGGACCGCGTGGTGTTCCTTCTTGCCGCGCCGGCCGGTGAGGGTGATGCCGGCCTTGAGGTCGTCCGGGTCCAGATGGTGCAGCAGGTCTCGCAGGTCCACTTTTGAGCGTGCCGGGCCGATGCCCGGTGCAGGGCCGGGCGTTGTTGCGGCCGGGGCGGGCACGGCGGTGGGCTGGTCACAGGCGCGCCGCAGAGCCAGGGCCATGGCGGCTGCCGAGCTCCATTGCGCTTGGGGCTCCACCCTTTCGTCGATCAACTGCTGGATGCCGGGTGCGTCCCCGTAGCGGGCGAGCACGCTGACGTCCCGGATGAGGCGGCTGCGGAGCGGGACGAGCCGGGAGTCGTTGAGCGCCAGGATCCGTATGGATTCGTCGGCGCGGCACAGCCCGATGTCTGCTTCGGCTTGCGAGTAGGGGGTGTTGCTACGCCGGGCGTAGCCGCCGGCGTCGAAGCCGAGCAGGCCGGGGTCGTCCTTGTCGGCCGGGTCCAGGAGCAGCGGCTGTTCGTCTTCCACATCGTCGAGTGAGGTGCGGGCGCGTGTGCCGGCCAGGAGCGGGAACTGGCTTCCCTTGGCGCGGCCTTCCCGCACACCGTTGTACCGGGCTCCGCCGCTGTTGCAGTGCTTGCAGGCGATGCGGTAGTTCGTCACGTCGTAGGCCAGCCACCAGTAGCCCGGATGGTCGGGCGCCTCGAGTACCTCGGACTTCGGCCGGAAGTGGTCGACGGTGATGTCCGCGCGCACGATGAGGGTCTCGCAGAACCAGCACTTTTCGCCGACGAGGTCGAGGAGCGGGTTGCGTACGGCGTCCTCGGTCCAGTGCGTGGTGAAGACACGCTTGATGTTGGCGGCCATCGCGGCCCTGACCGCGTCCAGGGTGAGCTGGGTCTTGGTGGTCCAGGCCGGCGGGGCGGTGATCCCTTTCATGTCCACGTGTCTCATCGGCGTCAGATAACCGACGAGAAGCGCTCGTGGAACAGCTCGGCGACCAGGGCCTGCAGTTGTTCGGGCGAGGGCGGGTTGTGGCCCCGGGTGGACTCGAGGAGCGCGAGGCGTCTGCGGTGGAGCTCGGCGAGGAAGGCCGCCACGAGCGGATTGCGGTCGGAGCTGGGAAAGTCCATGGTCTCCAGCTCGGCGGTGACCTCGCGCAGTGCAGCCTGTTTGACCGGGTCACTGCCGGCCTCGGGGAGCAGTGCGTACTGGCGGTCGATCAGTTCCTGGGTATGTTCGTCGAGTTGTGTGGGCAGGCCGAACAAGTCGGTGGTCAGCAGGCCGCCGGCGCCTTGTCCGCGCGGGTTGGCCCGGGGTATCACCGCGGTGGTCTGGCCCTCCTCGTCGGTGGTGACGACGCGGATCTGCTCGCGGGTCATGTTGGCCACCAGCAGCGGTTCGTGGGTGGCGGTGAGGAACTGCGAGTCCTGATGCGGTCCCAGCACGCTGCGCACGGAGGAGTACCAGCGCCGGCTCCACTCGGGGTGGAAGTGGGAGTCGGGTTCGTCCAGGAGGAACAGCGACTCGTGCGCCCGCTGCAGTCGCAGCAGACCCAAGATGGTGAGGAGTTGCTGCTCGCCCGAGCTCAGGTCGTTCAGGCCGAGGGTGAGCGCGCCGGGCTTGTCCAGGCGGACGTCGACGGCGAGGTAGCCGGCATCCAGCAGGGTGGCCAGCAGGCCGAACATCGACAGGTCACTGTCGAAGAGGTTTCGGAAGGCGCGGACGTCCTCGGCGGTGCCCAGGTCAATCTGGAACCCGTCGGCGGGGCTTCCGGCGCCGTCGATGGGGTCGGCGTCAGGGATGAGACCGAACCGCCCCGACTCGGCGGCGGCCGCGAACAGGGTGCGGGCGGGCCCGCCCAACCCCCAGTACGGCAGGGCGGCCAGGTGCGGGGCGCGTGCGGCGCGCGGCGCGCGGATCCGCAGGACCGCAGAGGTCACCCGCTGGAGGTAGGAGTGGCGACGCAGGTAGGTGCCGAACGAGTCCGACCAGTGGGTGGTCTGCGCGAGCAGCAACAGCGGCAGATGCGCGGGCGTACACAGGAACACCGGCGTATACAGGGAGCAGCTGATGGGCAGGGTCAGCTGCTCACTCCACAGCTCTCCCTCGTCCGGTGAGTGGCGTTCGCGCCACTGGTCGAAGTCGTTCATCCACTGCCGGCGCCATTGGCTGATGCGGCGTGCGGCGGCGCGGCGGTGCTGGTCGAATTCGCTGGTCCAGGGGGCCTGGGCGTGTGCCTGGTAGCCGAAAACATGATCGGGCAGATGCTGCGCCCACTCCGCGCGGGCCAGGCGTCTCGGCCAGCCCCGGGGGGTGGTCACGGTCAGTTCGGTGGAGGCTTCGGGTGAGGTCTGTATGGCCTGGACGGTCGTGCCGTGCATCTCGTAGAGGAGGTCGAAGGCGAACGTCGCGCGGTGCCCTGGCCGGTGCAGGGCGCCGAAGATCTCGGCGAGCGCGTGCAGGGCCCCGGACTTGCCGCCGCCGTTGGGGCCGATCAGGGTGGCGATGGCGTGGCCGCCGTCCAGGGCGCCTGTCAGATCCAGCTCGAAGTTGTGCAGGCCCCGGTAGGAGGGAAGGCTCAGTCGCAGTAGCCGCACGTCATCCCCCCGGTCGTTGTGCCCCTGGTCGCATTCACCGCTTCGCCTCACGATCCGGGCCGTCCGCGTGCACGCCGTAGGGGCGCAGCGCCTCGGTCAGGGCCGCGAACTCGGCCAGGGCGGCGCTCAGTTCAGATGTGATCTCCTGCGCCATGCGGTGCAGGTCTGCCTCGGGTTCTTCCAGCGTGAAGGGTTCGGCCGATGGTTCGGTGACCTGAAGGTCCAGGTTGACGCCGCTTCGGGCGAGCAGGTCCTGGACGGTGAAGGACCGGAAGAGGGGTGTCTCGGCTCGTTCGCTGCGGGGCCGTCCGGGCCGGTAGGCGGACACGAAGCCGGCGTAGTCGACGCCGGGAAGCGCCGTGGACTTGGCCTTGTGTGGGGAGCGCAGGTCGTACACCCACAGCCGTTTCGTCGACGGGCTGCCGTCCGGGTGCGGGTCGGGCTTGTCGAGGAACAGGACGCTGGCCTTGACGCCGCCGGCGTAGAAGATGCCGGTGGGTAGCCGGAGCAGGGTGTGCACGTCGCACGCGGCCAGCAGCCGCCGTCGGATCAGCTCACCGGCCCCGCCTTCGAACAGCACGCTGTCGGGCACCACAACGGCCGCCCGGCCGTCGGTCTCCAGCAGGCTGTGGACATGCTGCAGGAAGTTGAGCTGCCGGCTGGTGGTGGCGGTCCAGAAGTCCTCCCGGTAGGGCTCCTCGCTGGTGGAGCGGCGGCCGAACGGGGGGTTGGTGAGCACCAGCGTCGCGCGCCTGACCGGCGGGCGGGCCAGCGCGTCCCCGACGGTGATGCACGGGTGGGCCTCGTCGACGCGGGTGACGCCGTGCAGGACGAGGTTCGTCGTGGCCAGCCGGGCAGTGGCGTCGACGAGCTCGGTGCCGAAGAAGGCACCCTCGTTGAGCCGTTGGCGCTGGGCCGCGGTGACACCTGAGGGAAAGTGGTCGACCAGGTAGTCGAAGGCTTTGATCAGGAAGCCGCCGGTGCCGCAGGCCGGGTCGGTGACGGTGTCGTCGATGCCGGGCTGGACGCACTGGACGATCGCCTCGATCAGCGGCCGGGGGGTGAAGTACTGGCCGGCGCCAGTCTTCGTGTCCGTGCTCATGCGGGCCAGCAGCTCCTCGATGACCACACCGGTGTCACCTGCGGACCACTGGTAGCGGTCTACCACATCGACGATCAAGCGGTGGAGGAGCGCCGGATCGGGAATGCGGTTTTGTGCCCTGCGGAAGAGGAGCCCGAGCGTTCCGGGCCGGGAGGCGAGCTCGTCCAGGATCTGCTCGTACACCGTGATCAGGTGGTCGCGCTTGGCCGAGGTGAGCCGTGGCCAGGCGTCGAAGCCGAGTACGTGCTGCCAGTTGAGGGGGCGTTGGTGTTGTTCGTAGGCGCGCTTGAGGACGATCAGGCTGGAGAGCTGCTCGATGTACTCCAGGCCCGAGGTGCCGCCGTCGCGCAGCACGTTGGCGAAGTTCCACAGCCGTTCCACCAGGGCCTGGTCATGTCTGGGGCGATAGGAGACGGTGGGGTTCACAGTGCAAACTCCTGTTGCCCGGACGGGGAGAGCGGATGGGACAGGTGACCGGTGAAGGCGCGTTCCAGCAGGTTGCGCCGCAGCCGTCCGGCGACAACGAGCGCGCGTTCGGCGGCCGCGGATGCCGCGGTCAGGGCTGTGGTGTGCGCCTGGATCAGTGTGACCAGGTGGTGCTGCTCGTCTGCGGGCGCGACGGGGACCGGCATGAGCCGGATCTTTCCCAGGCTGATGGACGCCAGCCCCACACTCTGGGTGGCGTTGCGTTTGCACCACTGGCGGCCGAAGCCGTTGGCGTGCCAGGCCAGCAGGACGGGGTGCAGCTGACGGGCGTTGATCCGGACACGGAAGACGTGGCTGTCGTGCGCGCAGTGGGGCACCTGCTCCTCCCAAATCCAGCCGCGGCCCAGGCTGTCGCTCGATCCGCCGCCGGTCAGCAGCACATCACCCGCCCGCAGCCGAGCTGCCTGTGCCCGTGATGGGGGCAGCCGGATGGTGCGTACGTCGTCCAGGTCGAGGCGGCCGCGCTGCACGTTGGCGACCCGCAGGCAGGAGACGTCCACATCGGCGGGATTCCACTGCTGCTTGCCGGGCGCGGTGATGCCGCGGGTGACCTCGGTAACGTCGTCCAGGCGGGTCCATCGCCAGTGCGCGGGCAGGTGGGGCAGTGTCCCGTCACTGACGCCGGCGACCCGGGGCAGGCCGGCGGGGGCGCCCGCGGTGGCGGACAGAGCGCCGAGTGCGGCCCGCGCGGTCAGGGTGCGGCTCAGGACGTCGGCCTGGTCGAGGGCGTTGCCGGTACGGATCGTGGTGGCGTCGATGCGGGCGAGGTGGTCCTCCAACAGGCCGACGATCCGGCGCTGTTCCACCACAGATGGCAGCGGGAGCATGACCTCTTCCAGATCCCGCTGGTTGATCCGCCAGATCGCTGCGCCGCCCTGGCGGGCGCGTGCCTCGATCTGGCGCCGCATGACCGGCGATTTCCACAGGTGTGCGAGGTAGTGCGGCTCGACCGCATCGCGTCGTACCCGTACTCGGATCATGGTGTCGGGTATGGCCGTGGAGGTCGGGGGCTCGTTGACCAGGGCGCCCTCGCCGACCAGGGAGAGTGAGCCGTTGACCCGGCCGACCAACAGGTCCCCGTGTTCGGCCGCCAGTAGCGCGAGGTGGTCGCTGCGGTCGCTGCTCTTGGTCTGAGTGAAGTCCACGGTCGCTGTCCGAAGCGCCGTCAGGCGCAGTACGGGCACGCCGTCCTCGCCCAGGCGCGGGGACCGGCCGTTGACCAAGGGTTCGCTCAGCACATCGGCCAGCCGGACGGTCTTCCAGTCGGCAGGCAGGTCATTCATCACGCCAGTTCCCTGCGCAGTTCGTCCAGGAGGTCGATCGCGGCGTCGGGCCCGAAGGCGTCGAGGAAACCGTCCGTGCCACCGCGCGCCGAGAAGGGAACGCCGTCCAGATACACCGGGTCGAAGCGGCCCTCGGCAGCTGTCGCGTCCGCGATGTTTTCGATCCACCACAGCTGGGCCTCGGTGAAGGGCCCGGTCCGCTGCGTGAACGCGGCGAGCCGCCGGCGCACCGTCTCCGCTGTGCGGCCGCGCCTGCCGGACGCCGTCACCCGCAAAGGGGCCGGCCGGTCGTATAGGTCGAGCAGCGCCTCTTGGAGTTCGGGGTTCTCGGCGAGCGGGTAGAGGGCCGCGCGCCGCTCGTCCTCGACGGCTCTCTTGCCTCCCGCCCGGCGCAGCGGTGCCAGGTGATCCGCGTCGACTGAGTCGAGGAGGCGGGTCACCAGTTCCTGCAGAGGTTGGCCCGCCAGTTTCCGGATCTCAGCGCCGTCGGCGTCACTGAGCGTGGGGGTGAGCCGGGCGAGCCTGATGGCGAGTTCGGCCGTCTCTTGCGGCGTCACCAGGCCGTCCACGGTGCGGTTCAGCAGGCGCTCCAGAGCGGCCCGCCCCGACTGCCCGGATGTATCGGTCAAATTCACCAGCGGCTGGAGGTGACGTGAAGCGCCCACTGCGTCGACGACCACAAGCTGCGTCTTGGCAACCGCCCCCGGGGTGACGGCACGTAGCTCCGCGGACGCGATGGTCTGCGTTCCCATGGCCAGCAGCTGCTCGTAGTAGGCGGCGGAGCGCACCTCGCGCAGGATCAGCAGGCACTCGATCGCCCGCATGTCACTGAACCCGGAGATCAGATCCGTCACGACCGCGATCCGGAACTGCGGTGTCGTGCGGAACTCCCGCAGCAGGTGCACCGCATGAGCATCGCGGTGCGTGATCCGCCGGCAGAAGACGTCCCCGGCGCCGAACACGTCGCGGATGCGCTCAACGACCTCATCCGCATGCGGTCCGTCCTGCGCGAACACCACGGTCTTGGGGACCACGCCGAGCAGGCCGCCCTGCTGCGTCCTGTCGGGGAACATGGTCGGCAGCGCGTCACGGAACGCCGTCAGCACCGTGGCCAGGTGGTCGGCGGCGACAACGCGTGCGGGGCCGCTCGGTCCGGTGGGGGCCAGCTCCTCGTCCAGCTCCTCGTAGCGGGCACGGCGCGAGCCCTTGGCCGCCACACCGACAGCGTCGACGGGCGCGGCGAACGCCGGCTGCCGGGAGTCGGAGACCTGAATCTCGTAGACGGAGCAGTCCACGGCGACGCCATCGGCGACGGCCTGTTCGTAGGTGTAGGAGTCGACCAGGTTGCTGTTGAAGAAGCCGAGAACGGTAGCGGTCGGCGTCGCGCTGAAGCCGACTAGGGGTGCGTCGAAGTACTCAAGGAGGGCACGCCGCTGTCCGTAGAGCGCGCGGTGGCAGTCGTCGACGATGACAAGATCGAATGAATCGGGCGGCAGCGCCTCGCAGTAGGTCACCTCCAGGGCCGCCGCGTCCGCATCTGCCTGCCGCTCAGCGGTCTCATACGCCGACACGCGGTCGGATCCGTCCTCGGGGGCCGGCGTGCCCGCGAGCATCGCCGACAGTCTCTGCACCGTGGCCACGACCACGGAAGTCGACGGCGCTAGACCGGCTGCGGTCAGCTCTTGGACCCGGTACACGTCGGCGAGACTGCGGCCTCCGTCCGGCATACTGAACTGGCGTAGCTGAGAGGTTAGTTGATCCGCTATCACTCTTCGGTCGGTCACGAAGAGGATGCGGGCCGCGCGCGCGTGCCTGAGCTGGCGGTAGGCGGTGAACACCTCGGTGAAGTTCTGCCCCGTGCCGGTGGCCATCTGCACCAGTGCACGTCGCTGACCGGCCTCAAGGGTCTGTTCAACCGCCCGGACCGCCCGACGCTGGGGCGCACGGAGCTGCCCGAATCCCTCGCCCTCCCTGGGCAGGTAGGCGGCCTGTCGCGCCCGGTAGGTCGGCGCCGCCCTGTCCGCCTGCGCCTCGCGCTGCCAGCGGGCCAGAGTGCTGGGCTGGTGGAAGCCGCTCACGAAGCGAGGCCGAGGTTCGGGGTCATTGGCGTCGCAGAACAGCAGACGCCGGCCATCGCTCACATACCGGTACGGCAGCGGCGAGCGCCACACGGGCCACAGCGAGGAGCCCGTGGCGGCCTTCGCCAGTACGCCGGCCTGTTCCATGGCGTCGGTGAGATCCGTGCCGTCCCGCTTGCACTCGATGATTCCGACCAGCTGTCCGCCGACCGTCAGGAGCATGTCGGCGCGCTGTCCGCCGGCCAGGCGGGGTTCCAACAGGACGCAGCCGAGGGAGCGGTTGAGCTCGTCGTCCTCACCGGCGCCCAGGACGTCCCATCCCGCCTTGGCGAGCCTGCGCTGCACTTCCGAGGCGATGTCGGCTTCCCTCAGCGGCTCGTAGGCGGCATCGCGCGCGCTGACGATCAGCTGCTCACGGTCGGCGGCCGGCAGGGACGCCGGCGCGACGCGCAGGTCGAATGCGCGGCGCAGACGGGGCAGGTCCCCTTCCAGCACAGCGACCCGCTGCTCCAGAACGCTCAGATCGGTCGCTTGGGCGGGGACGAAAGCCATCGGCTCCGCGTCGCCGGTCAGGGCACGGAAGAACCAGGCGGCCAGGGTGAAGCAGCGCTCGACCAGGTGCGCCGCCTCCTGACCCTCACGTGTACCACCGTCAAAGCCGTGAAGGTCGTTGAACGCGTCCAGGACCGGCGCGGGGAGCATCCCGGCACGGGCCAGGACCGCCAGACGGGCCGGCTGATCGCCCACGGGCAGCCGCACCCCGGCCCGGTAGGCGAGCTCGGCGGCGAGAACCTCGCCGAACTGGCCTGCCGCCGCCGCCGCATCGGCAGGCGCGGTAGATGCGCGCGCCTCACACGACGCGCCGTGAAGAACAAGAAGCGGCTCGTAGGGAAGGAGGAATCCGAAATTGGCTGACGCGCCGGCCAGGTCCGTGAACCGGCTTTCGAGCACGCTCGACTCCTGAACCACGCCGACCCTCCCTACCTGCACTGCGGCGCCGCGGAATCCGCTGCAGAACGGCTTTCACCCTACCGTCCGGCCCCTGCACACAACACTGCCGTTTTGCCCTGATACGGGCGGGCTGTGTATCGGCTTCGATGGTGGCGCCCGCTCGATGTGGCCTGAGGAGCCACGCGCCGGCCGGCGACCTCATGCCGGGCGACGGGAGAGGAGGGCGCAGGGGCCCTGATGCGTGCAAAGCGGGCCCCCGGCCGTCCCGGGCCGCCGGGCTCTGCTCTGGCCGCCCGCGGCGACCGGCTCGGCGAACACAGTGCGCCGCACGATCGCGGTGGTGGTGCTTCAGGCGGCGACGCCGAGTTCTGTGCGGGTGCGGTGGATGAACTCGCGGACGGCCGGCTCGCGCCGAGGAAGCCATCAACGTCCTCGCCGGCTTCTACGGCGACCGCGTCATCGACAACCAGTAACACCGCACTAAGCCCAAGCAACGTCAGCACCAGGGCTTACACGGAGTCACTGACACGCCCACGTCAGATGGCGGACCCTGGTCTGGCCACGCCGTGTTGCGATCAATTTAGAACAATGGCCCCCGTTGCCGGGCAAAAGGTGCTGCCGTGGGTAAGTGGGCGACGCAGCGAAGGCAAAGATCCCGTCGGAATCAAGCCACCTTGACCAGTTGGTCATGGCGTACGACGGGGATACCGAACTGCGGAATCGGCTACGGCTCGAGGGCGACTGGCCTCGTCGATGGAGTGCGACATGGCGGGTGAGTGCTGGCGAAGTCTGCTGGCCGATCCGGGATATGGCTCACGTGCCCGTGCTGTCGTCCCGGCCGATGCGGGGGTTCACGTGGCGGGCGAAGCAGCGGCATCGTCCCGGGCTTGAGGTGATGGCGGCGACGGGCTGGACGCACGGCTTCGAGTCTCTGGAGGAGCTGCGGCTGCTGGTCGCGCTGGACTTCCTGCGGGCATCGGAGGTGTTGTCGCAGCCGTTCCGAGTGGACTTCGAGCATAGGGACGGGAAGTCCTGGCATATTCCAGACTACCTGGCCGTGATCAGCGGTGGCATGTGGCTGCTGGACGTCCGCCCGATGGACCTGATCGCTGATGAAGACGCGCTGAAGTTCGCGGCTGCCAGGGAGGTGGCGGCGGCTTGCGGCTGGCGCTACTCGGTGGTTGCGGGCTGGCGCCCGCATGTGTGGAGTGTCCTTGATCACCTGTCCTCGCGTCGACGGCCGACGAGGGACCTGCTGGGCATGCGGGACCAGTTGCTCACCGCTATCGGCGACCGGGCGGGACGGGTGATGACGTTCTCCGAGCTGGCGGATGCGACCAGCGTGCCTGCCGTTGGCCGGGCGAACATCGTCCGGCTGCTCTGGCAACGCGAACTCGGCGTTGACCTGGGCAGTCCGTTGCGCGACAGCTCACTGGTCTGGGGGGTGTGATGGCAGCGAGGGGACTCTTGCAGATCGCGCCGGGCAGGCGGGTCAAGCTCAACGGCGTCGAGTGGACGATCGAGGACGTACAGGGCCACCTTGGGCGGCTCAGCCTCATGGATGGCGACGGCCGCGCGGAGACCCGCTCGTTTCGCTGGCTCATCAACCATGCCGATCTGCGGCTCCTGCCGCAGGCCGACGCATCGAGGCGGCCTGCGCCGGCCTCCCGGCAGCCAAGAACATTGGCTGATCTGACCGGGGACCAGTTGGAGCGGACCCGGCTGCGGGTTGCGCATGTGCTGGAAGCTGAGACGGGGTTCCGGGAGGGCCACCCGGCTCGGGCTCTGCCGGGTGAGCCCCGGCCTGCGTACGATCCGGACCGCACGACGCTGACCCAGCGTCGCCATGCGAAGGCGGCGGAGACGAAGGCGATACCCCGTCCGGAGGCTGTCCGGTGCGGTCTGCAGCACCTCAGCTACCGGACCCTGGAGCGGCTATCGGGTCTGTCGGGCGACAGCCTCATGCTGGCCTGCGCAGACGGGCGCTGGACACGGCGGCTCAGTGGGCACCGCAGCATCACCGAGGAGGTCCGTGAGGCGATCTTCGCCGTCAAGGCCGAGTGTCGCGAACGCGCCAACCTGAGCTGGGCCGCAAAGCACCGGTTGATGCACCAGTACATCCATGAGCGGTTCCCGGCGTTCCCGACCGAGAAGGTCCCTTCCCGCTGGACGCTCGCGCACGTCTGGCAGGAGTGGTTCGGGCCCGGCGGAGCCCGCGCGCGTTATGCGCGGACGGCCGAGGCCGCCGCGGAGGCCGCGGTCTCCGGCCGGATGGTGGTCCACCGGCCGGGCCAGGTTCTGGTGCTGGACTCGACTCCGATGCCGGTGAAGCTGCGCGAGACCGTGTTCGGCGACGCGGTCACCGCGACACTGACGCTCGCACTCGACCTGTACACGCATGGGCTGCCGGCCTTCCGGCTCACGCTGCAGTCCGACACCTCGGTCGACGTCGCGATGCTGCTGCGGGACGTGATGGTGCCGCTTCCGATGCGGGACGGCTGGGGCGAGGACATGGAATGGCCCTATGCCGGGGTCCCGGCCGACGTGATCGCGGAATTCACCGGGCACAAGGTCGCTGCTTTGCCGTTCTTCGCCCCAGAGACGGTCACCACTGACCACGGCGGTCCCTACAAGAACCACGACCTGGTGGAGGCCGAGCAGGAGATCGGCTGCCGGATCCTGCCCGCCCGCGTCCTGCGGCAGACCGATAAATTCGCGGTCGAGCGGCAGTTCCTCACCCTCCAGACCATGCTCTTCGAGCACCTGCTGGGCTTCACCGGCGGGGACGTCGCGGATCGCGGGGCCGACCCGGAACGCGATGCGAGCCTCACGCTCACGCAGGCCGAGCACATCATCGCGACCTGGATCGTCCGGGTCTGGCAGAACCGCAAGCTAGGTGAATACGCCCCGAGTTGGGCGCCGGGTGAGGACCACAGCCCCAACACCCTGTTCGCCGCGGCGATGGAACAGGGCGGCTTCGACCTGGACTTCCCGGAACCGAGCTTCTACTACAAGGTTCTGCGCAAGCACCACGTGAAGATCCATCCGCGACGCGGGGTGAAGATCCTCGGGCTTTGGTATCACCACCCGGTCCTCGACGAGCCACGCTTCCTGCAGCCCTCCGCCCGAGGCGGCAAACACGCGGGCACTTGGGTGGTCCGCAGTGACCGAAGGGACCGCCGGCAGGTGTTCTTCCAGGACCCGGCCGACCACGAGACGTGGCACACCCTGCGCTGGCGGGGACTGCCGCCCGAGGGCGAAGTTCCCGCCTTCTCAGACAAGACCGCCGACGCTCTCCTGACACACGTGAAGGCGAACAACATCAAAATCCACTCCGAGAGCGAGCTCCTGGAACATCTGCTGGAGATCCTCGGCTCGGTCACCCCCGTCGACCAATGGCCCAGCCAGGCCAAGAAGAAGGCCGGGAAGAAGCAGCGCATCGCCCACGCCCGCGAGATCGCCCGCGCACAGGCTGCGGCAGCCGACCGCCCCACCACACCGCGCCCTGCGGACGAGCCGGCTCCAGCTGAGATGCCCGCGGTCTGGGCCGAACACGCCCGAACAATCGACCGCGCGATCGACGCCGACCGCCGCCGGCGTCGTGAAGAAGCCCTCGCGGGCACCCGGCCCGTTGCCCCGGCAACGCTGCACGAGGCTCTGAACCGGCGCCCCATGTTCCGGCTTCCGCCCCCCGAAAGCTCGGAAGCCGATACGACTGTCCGGGAGGACGCCACGTGACCCGAGCTCTCTCTCACGATGATCCGCCGAAGGGCCTGCCTGCACGGGCCAGGATCGCCGAGTTGATCCTGGGCAGCCGCCCGCCCCTCGACACCTACGTCGGCTGGCAGCACTACCGCACCCACTGCGGTCTGCTCGTCCCCGCTGCAACGATCTCGCCGCAGCAGTGGTCGATGCTCCCCGAGAGCCGCCAGTACGACTATGACCTCTACCGAGAGCTGACGAACGCGAACCTCCCGCTGCAGGACACCCCGATGCACGACAAGGTCGGCAAGCTGATCCGGCGCCGGTTGAGCGGCAACACGAGGAAGAAGGACGACCCGACACGCGCCGGCGTCATGATCAGCGGCTGGGGCAACTACGGCAAAACCGCCTCCGTCCGCTCAGCCGGGGTTGTCTTCGAAGACCAGTGGCTGCGCCTGCACAGCTGCCTCAACCCTGGGGCGCTGCCGGGTACACGTGACCTCCACGCGCCGGTCGTCTATGTCTCGACCCCGGTGACAGCGACTCCCAAGAGCCTGTGCGCGTCGATCCTGGGGTTCTTCCGAGCCCCGACCCGCAGGTCGGCCACACTGCCGGAACTGGTACGGCAGGTCGCCGACTCACTCCACGACCACGGCGTCAAAGCGCTGATCCTGGACGACATCAGCAGACTACGGATGCACCGGGCCGACGACCAAGACGTCCTCGACCTGATGCGGGCCTTCATGAGCCTGGACGTCACCCTGATCCTGACCGGCGTGAACATCCCCGGCATCGGACTGCTGCGCGAGGCCAAGTGGAACAAGGAGACCCGGCAGTGGGAGATGCCACCACTGGAGTCGACCCGCATCCACGGCCTGGAGATCACCCAGACAGAGCACCGCTTCGAGCTCATCGAACTCGACCGCTTCCGCTACATCACCCCGAAGCAAATCCAGGCCTTCGTCAACCACTTGGAGGGGATCGAGCAGCACCTGCGGCTGCTGAACGCGCAGGAGGGCATGCTCACCGGCGGCACTATGCCGGAATACTTGATGCGTCGTACCGGCGGCGTTGTCGGCCTTTTGGGGCGCCTGCTCGAGGATGGTGCCCAGGAGGCCATGGAGTCTGGGAAAGAACTGATCGACCAGAGCTTGCTGGACGAGATCGTGCTCCGGCGGGACGGGCCCGAGCAGGCGCCAGATGAGCCTGTGATCCCGGCCGACGCACCGACCGCCGGCAAGAAGACCACACGGGCGAAACGACCACGGAACACCGTTTTCGATGACCATGGCCCGGCTGAGCGCGCGGGCACCTGAGGGACGGAGCAGTGATGCATCCGCTGCCCCGGAGTCTTGAGCCCCTGGAGGGAGAATCCCTGGTCAGCTACCTGCTTCGGCTTGGGCACCGTCTCGGCCTTTCGCCTCTGCACCTGATCCGTGCGGCAGGCTGGACCGAGCACGCTCATCACGTCCCAGGCAGTTTGCTGCTGCATCTCCCCAAGTCTCAGGCCGAAGCGTTCGCCCGGCTCACGGGACAGACGGCCAGGGATGTCTCGGCACTGACGTTGATGCAGTGGCGGGACCGATATCCGCCGATCGCCCGGTCCTTGCCCGGCCCGGGACGGATGAGGCCCGACGCATGGCTCTACACCGGCTGGCCGCGCTTCTGCCCCTCCTGCCTGGCGGGCGACGGCACTCCGGCCCAGCAACTGCACGGCGGGCCATGGCTCAAACTCTGGCACCTGCCGATCGTCTTCGCCTGCACCAAGCATCGGATCTATCTGGAAGCCAACTGCCCGCACTGCGGTCAGCCGCACGACGCACAAGGGCCTCTGATTCAGCGGGCAAACGACCATACGCTGCATCCAGCGCAATGCCGGTGGACGGTCGACGCTCAGATGCAGAAACGGAAGTCCCGTGCCTGCGGCGGCAGACTCGATCACCACATCGCCCCTTCGCGTGATGACCGGCCACAACCGACTCCGGACATCCTCCGCTTCCAGCTGTCCCTCCGTGGCCACCTGCAGTCACCCACGCGGATCACGGACGCGTCCGAGTACTTCTCGGATCTCCGGTTGACCACCGCGCTGATCAGCACGACATGGCCACATGCCCGGCACCTCCTTGACGCCGACGCAGCTGAGCGAATCGACCCCTACTTACAGGAACTGCACGGCGATCCGGGCGGGAGAAGCAACCCACAAGCCCGAGACGCGCCACCGCGTGACCCCGTTGCCTGCGGAGCTCTGCTGATGGCCGCAGATCACCTGCTTGGGCGAGACGACCTGGCTGATCTCCTGTCAGAATTTACGCGCGCCACCTTCGGTAACCCTTCAAGCCGAACACCGTGGGCTGTCCTCTATGACAAGCACAAGAACGATTGTTCAGAGCGGCTCCGCCGGGTCGCTGAACCCGCGACCCGGGCGTTTCCCCGAATCGACGGCCGCGGGGGCACACGAGCACCACTCCTCAGCGGCTACCAGGCCGAGCACATCCCAGCATTCCTGGAGCCGGTCTGGTACCAGCGCTATCTGGCCAGCTGCGCGGGCTCGGAATCCAAGACCGTGCGGAGGGCCGCCGCGGTCCGACTCGTCCAGTGGGCCATGGGCGGAGCCTACGACGACGCCGCGAAGTTCCTCGGGATCGCCCCAGTCCAGACACGCCTACTCACCGGACGCGAGACCAGGCGCTCGACACGGACGAGCTGCAACCCACTTGAGCTCGACAGAGCTCTCCGCGCTCTCGCCTCGGAACTGCAGTCACCACGTCAGCCACCCGTTGACTACTGGCGCAGGCGACAAGCACTTCACGAGTGGGCACTGAGCATTGATGTCTGGAATGCGCTGGGCAGTGAACTCCTGCCCACCCTCTACCGATTCCCAACCCTGACCGATGACCGCAAGCGCCAGGACGCCTCCGTGTTCATCTGGACGTTAGTCACGCGAGGCGAGCATCTCTTCGCTCCGCGCCCGCTCGAAGCCGCGCAACCCACCGAAATCCAGCGACGATGGGCCGGGCGGCGAAACACCACGTGGTTCCAGTTCTCCCGCCCCGATCCGCTGCCTCACTATGCGGATCTGCGCCGCGTTCTCACCAAATACGCGCAGCGACTCGCCTGGGACATCGATTCAGGTGCGGAGCGGGGCATCAACACTCCGACACTCACGCACAGTGAGCATCCGGGCTCATGATCCGCCAACTGCGCCTCTCAAGATCCGCCAACAAGGATTCTCCAAGCTCTTCTGACCTGCACGGCGCGGACCATGATCCGCCAACTAGCTTCCTCGGTCACAGTTGCTGTGGTCGGGTGGCCGGAGACCATTGCTGCTCCCCGGCTCCCCTCAGAACCGGACGTGCGACTTGCACCGCACCGGCTCGGGCAAGCCACGGGGGCGGCGCGCACCGCCCCCGGCCTTGAGCGGCCTGACCTGGCCGTTAGTCTCATCGGATGATTCCTGAGCCGCCGCCGAAGGTCATCACACATCACCGCGACGGGCGGATCCACGCCTACGTCGTGGGCGCCGGCGTCTACGGGACTCTGGAGCCCGCAGCGGTGTTCCAGCCGCGCGATGGCGACGAGGTCGTAGCGTCGGTGGTCCGGCAGGATCTGGAGCGGGTGGTGTACACGACGCTTGACGGAGTCGTCTGCCTCACGCGTGCCGGGGACCTCAGGTGGGCCTCGGACTTCGAGCCGCACTCCGACACACGCCATGGCCACCAGCCCGGCTGTGCGCTGTCTCTGGACGGCCGGACGGTGTGGGTCTACCGGCCGGATGCGATGGCGGAACGCGGGGGCGGGGACCAGTGGGTCGTGCACGACGCCGACAGCGGTGTGGTTCTCGCCCGCCGGGAGCTGGAGACGGTCGGGCACGGTGCCTTTCACCACGTGCATCCCGTGGACGGCAGCATCTACCTCGACATCGGTGAGGGCCAGGACGGCTCCGTCATTCTCCGGGGTACGGGCGGGGCGGACGGCGAGCCGGAGTTCGTCACGTACCCGTGGTCGGACCGCTGTCTGATCGACCTGGCTCCGTCCGGGCAGCAGTTCATGACCGTGGACCACGGCCAGGCGGACGTCGCCTTCCACGACCACCCCGACGGGGACGTGCTCTTCACCCTCCCCGTCGAAGCCTTCGGGTACGACCCGGAGGAGTCCTTCGTGGAATGGAGCGGCGGCTACCTGACCGAGGACACGGCCATCGTCACCCTGGGCGGTGAGGATCAGGACGGGGAGGAGTGGTTCCGCCACCACTTGGTAAACGTACGCACGGGCACCCTCAGCGGCGAACTCGGCGTCGAGGCGAGCAACCCGTACGAGCTGGTGCCCCTCGGCGACGGGTCCTGGCTCACCGGCGGCCCCGGTGGCGACCCCGTCCGCCGGTTGCGCGCTCCCGGCCCGGTCCGAGAACGTCACGCCGATGCGGCGGTCGACGGTCGGCCGTGACCAGGTCGTCGCGGCTTTCGGTGACGCGCAGGGGGCTGAGCGCCCTCGTCACCATGGTCTCGATGCCCCCAGCTGTGATGCTGTCCCCATGAGCGACAGAACTGGCGGGACAGAGGGCGGGGCGGTTCGTCCGGGGAAGTACGCACGGGTCGAGCGGGAGAGGCGGTTCCTGCTGGCCGAACCGCCCGCGCCGTCATCGGTGACGGCCACCCGTGTGATCACCGACCGATATCTGACGGGAACACGTCTACGTCTGCGGCGCGTCCAACTCCCCGACGGAGAAGGCGAACTCAAGCTCACCCAGAAGGTGCCGCTTCCCCTCCCCGGCGGTGTCCAGGGCCTGATCACGAATACGTACCTGTCGCGGGCCGAGTACGACCTGCTCGCCTCGCTGCCGGCTTCCGTCCTGTCCAAGACGCGCTTCAGCGTCCCTCCGCTCGGCGTCGACGTCTTCGACGGCCACCTGCGCGGACTGGTCCTCGCCGAGGCCGAGTTCGCCACCGACGAGGAACTGCGATCGTTCATGCCTCCTCCGCAGTGCGTGGCAGAGGTGACCGACGACATCCGCTTCACGGGCGGGCGCCTCGTCGCCGCGACGCGCCAGGACGTACTCGGGCAGCTCGCGGAGTACGGGCTCCATCCGGAGTGACCCCCTGAGGCGCCGCCCCTTGGCGAGGCGACCCCCTCCTTGACGACGCGGTCCTCGACTCGCGCGGCCGTGAGGTGGCCGACGCCCGCCACTCGGCGGGCGCCGACCGCGACGGACGGCTGTACGGCTCAGGTCACGCTGGACGCGGCTCAGGTCACGCTGGACGCGGCCCGGGTCATGCTGGACGCGGACGCCGCGCGGTTCGGTGCCGCGCTTGCCGATGCCGAGCGTTTGAAGGGTCCCGCGCTGCGGGCCGCCCGGCGCGCCACGTTCGCGCGGGCATCCGCGAGGACCTTCCGGCGGGGGGCGTCGACAGGTCCACCCGGGGCGGGCCGGGGCGGCTGGGAGGTCGCGGCAGGGGTAAGGCCCACCCGCACCTCCGGCCCACCCGCACCTCCGGGCCGCCCGCACCTCCGGGCCGCCCGCCAACTGCCGCCCGTCAACTACCGGACGCCAACTGCCGGACGCCAACTGCTGGGCGCCGCGCCTGACTTGAAGGCGCCGCGAGCCGACAGCCGCCCCCGGGGAGGCCACGGCGCGGGGCCTCCCGGCAGGGCGCGGCGCCGACGGGGGCCGGCCCCACGGGCGGGCCGCGCGGGTCAGACGACGATCACTCGGCGTCCCCGCGTGTGGCCGGCCTGGCTGTCGATGTGCGCCGCCGCGGCCTCGGCGAGCGTGTACGTCTTCTCGACCGGGATGTGGAGCCTGCCCCGCGAGATGAGGCCGACGGCCTCGGCGAGTGCGTCCGGCACGCTCCCGGCCACGCCGGAGAAGCGGACACCGAACGTCGGCGCGTCGAGATCGGCGATGGAGATCACGCGGTCCGGGTTCCCGGTCAGCGCGACCAGTTCCCGCAGCACGCCCGAGCCCGACAGGTCGAGCGCCGCGTCGACACGGCCGAGCTGCCGCACCCGCTCGACCCAGCCCTCGCCGTATGTCGTGGCGAGTGCACCCAGGCTGCGCAGATAGTCCTGGTTCGCGGCGCCGGCCGTGCCGATCACCGTGATGCCCCGTTCGCGGGCGATCTGAAGCACCGCCGATCCGACTCCCCCTGAGGCGCCGCTGACCAGCAGCGTCTGTCCGGGACGTACGCCGACCTCGCGGATGATGCGCAGCGCGGTCTCCACCACGGAGGGATAACCGGCCGCTTCCTCGAACGTCAGCCCCTCGGGCATCCGGGTCCAGGCCGACAGCACGGCGAACTCGGCGTATGTGCTCGCCCCTTCGCCGAACACCCGGTCTCCGGGCTCGACCCCCTCGACGCCCTCACCCACCTCGTCCACCACGCCCGCCGCATCGAGCCCGACCCCGGCAGGCAGCGAGAGCGGATGGGCGCCAAGGACCTGGCCCTCGCGGACTCTCCAGTCGACGGGGTTCACACCCGCCGCCCGCACAGCGACACGTATGCGGCCGGGGCCCGCATGGGGCTCCTCGGCATTGATGAGGTGGAGGACTTCCGGACCGCCGAACTCGGCGAAGCTCACTTTCTTCATGCCGAGACAGTAGCACTAACCGATAGCGTTTTGGAACGGTTGCGTTTTAGGGTTTGGTAGTGTCAGCTCATGACCGTTCCGTCCGGGCGCCGTGAGCGCAAGAAGGCCGCGACCCGCCAGAAGATCGCCGAGACGGCGCTGCGGCTCTTCCTGGAGCGCGGCTATGAAGCAGTGGGCATCCGTGACGTGGCCGCCGAGGCCGACGTGGCCGTCACCACGCTCTTCTCGCACTTCGCCTCCAAGGAGGCCCTGGTGTTCGAGCAGGACGACGACTTCGAGCAACGCCTCACGCGGGCGGTCGTCGAGCGGGCCCCGCACGACCCGCTCATCCCCGCGCTGCGCCGCGAGGTCGAAGGCCTGGTGCGGCACTGCACGGCGGACGGTGCGGCGCCGATCTGGAACATGATCGAGGCGTCGACCCCCCTGCGGGAGTACGAGGAGTCGATGAGGCTGCGCCACGCGGACTCGCTCGCGACGGCCATCGCCGCCGACCGCGGCCTGGGGCGGACCGCCACGGCCTCACGGACGATCGCCCGGTTCGTGATCGACGCCTACTCGGTGGCCCGCGAGGCGGACGACCCCGAGGCCGCCCTCGACGAGATCTTCCCGATGATCGAGGCCGCGTGGGCCACGTCGGCAGCGCAACGAGCATGACCCGGGTGTCACTTTCGCCCCGGGCACGCAGCCCGATCCGCCCCTGGCGGGCGCCTGTCGTCCGGTCGTCCTGACAACGTGGGGCTTCGGCGACGGACCCCTCCGGCCGCGGCCCGGGCGTACGACCCGGCAGAGAAGGCCCGGGCGTCCGGCCCGGCAGGAATGTCAGTCCCGCATGACAGCATTTCCCGTATGACGCACACAGGGGCGGGACTCGATCTGTTCCGCGGGGACATTCCGATCTACACGCTGACCTTCGCCAAGGGGCTGTCGCCCACGGAACTGCTGTACCGCATGGGAGCCGATCCCGACACCCTCGCGCTGCGCGATCCGGCGGAGGTGTACGGGCACTTCGGGGAGTCCGTCAACGACGAGGACGAGCCGGTCGTGGTCACCGGCGTCGACGGCGCATGGGCCTGGGCATGGGAGCTGAGCGGCGAGCACGGACTGGACGAGCGCATTGTGTCGGCGGTCTCGCGGGGGACGGAGGCTGTCGTGCTGTATCACAACGAGAAGCCGATGCACTGGTTCAAGTACGCGGTCGACGGCGACGTCGTCGTCGACTTCAACACCCTCGACAGCGTCCGGCCGACCGGGCTCGACCCTTCGCGCCTCGACGCATTCATGCACCCGCTCGGCCTGATACCCGAGGAGGCCGAGCGCGGAACGGACAGCGTCCTGTGTCTGGCGGAGAACGCCTTCGGTCTGCGCGTGACACCCGCCGAGGACGGTGAGGCGCGCTGGAGCGGGAGCCTGCTGCCCCTGTCGGCCCTGTCCAGGCCAATGCCGGTGCCCGTGCCCGGCCAGGGGTGACGACAGGGGCCCGGCGGAACCGCTACTGCACGCCCAGCGCCATCCACTTCTGGGGGTTGTCCAGGGTGCGGAAGCCGAGCTTTTCGTAGACCCCGTGGGCGTCGGCCGTGGCCAGGAGGATCCTGCGCAGGCCGTGCGGCTCCAGATGATCGCGTACGGCCGCCACGAGGGCCGTGCCGAGGCCCTTGCCGCGCACCGAGGGCTCGACGTACACATCGCAGAGCCAGGCGAACGTGGCACAGTCGGTGACGATCCGGGCATAGGCGACCTGCTCGCCCGAACTCACGTCGTACGCGCCGAAGTTGAGCGATCCGGCGATGGCGGCCTCCTGCTTCTCCCGGGTGCGGCCGAGCGCCCAGTACGCGTCCGTGGAGAGCCAGTGGTGCACCCGCGCCCGGTCGAGGCGGGCCGGGTCGCTCGACATCGCGTACTCGCGGAAGATCACTTCGCTCATGGCCGGAGCCTGGCAGGCGGCGGCCCCCGCTGTCAGTGGCGCACGCCACTCCTGATGCCCGCGGCCCCGCGCCACGTCTCGCGACCCGCCCGAGAGGGCCAGGCACCCCGGGCCGCGGGGCGGCCGCCGTTCACGACTGCCGTCGCAGGGCATCGAGCGCTGCGCGCAGCCTGCGTACCGCCTCGGAGATCTCCGTGCGGCCCGTCACGCCCGCGAAGCTGAGGCGCAGATGTCCGGCCGGGGGTTCGGCGCTGAAGTAGGGCCGGCCGGGGGCGACGGCGACACCCGCGCGCAGCGCGGCGGAGACGACGGCGCTCTCGGGGGTGCCGTCGGGCAGGCGGAGCCAGAGGTGGTAGCCGCCCGAGGGGATGTGCGGCAGGGCGAGTTCGGGGAGGTGGTGCAGGACGGCGGAGGCCAGCGCCTCGCGGCGGGCGGTCAACTCGGCGCGGACGGCGCGCAGATGGCGGCTCCAGGCCGGGGAGCCGACCAGTTCGAGGGCCGTCTCCTGAAGGGGGCGCGGCACGAAGAACGAGTCGACGGCCTGGATGGCGCGCAGCCGTTCCCGTACGGGCCCGCGGGCGGTGAGGGCGCCGACCCGCAGGCTCGGCGAGGTCACCTTGGTGAGGGAGGAGACGTGCACGACCACGCCGTCGGGGTCGTTGGCGGCGAGCGGGGCGGGCAGCGGGCCCGCGTCCTCGTGGGCGAGCCTGCGGGCGAAGTCGTCCTCGACGACGAACGCGCCGAACGAGTGCGCGATGCGGACCACTTCGCGGCCGCGCTCCGGGGCGAGGAGGGCGCCGGTCGGATTCTGGAAGAGGGGCTGACAGCAGAAGACGCGGGCGCCGGTGGCACGGAAGGCGCGGGAGAGGAGTTCGGGGCGTACGCCGTCGGGGTCGACCGGCACCGGGACGGGCCGCAGACCGGCGGCGCGGGCGACGGCCAACGTGCCGGGATACGTGGGCGATTCGACGAGGACGGGGGCGCCGGGCGCGGCGAGCGCGCGCAGCGCGGTGGTCAGGGCGGCCTGGCCACCGGCGGTGATCAGGACGTCGGCGGCGGAGGCGGCGGCGCCGATCTCACGGGCGAACCAGGCGCGCAGTTCGGTGAGCCCGTCGACGGGCGGGCGGCTCCAGGCCCCGGGGCGGCGGCCGGCCCGTCCGAGGGCCGCGGCCATGGCCCGCTCGGGCTGGAGCCCGGCGTCGAGGTAGCCGCCGCTGAGGTCGATGACTCCGGTCGGCGGAACGGCGATGGCGCCGAGCACCCCGGCGGCGTCCACCGCGCGCGGCGCCGCATCGGTGGCGCCGTCGGCGCTCAGCGCGACCTCCTGCCATGACGTGTCGCCCGTGCGGGCCGCGACGGTGCGCGGCTCCGCGCGGTAGGCACCCGCACCGGGACGGGTGACGACAAGGCCCTCCGCGACGAGCTGGGCGAGCGCGCGGGAGACGGTCACCGGTGAGACCCGGTAGCGCTCGACGAGGGCCCGGCTCGACGGGAGCTTTCCGCCCACCGAGTAGCGGTTGATCTCGTTCCGGAGGGATTCCGCCAGTTCAGCCACACTGCTACGCTCATGCATGACAGCACAGGATAGCGCTACTCCCCTCGCCTCGATAGCGGTCGACGCCGGCCACCGGCCCTCCGAGCCGCGCGAGGACGACCATCGCCCCGCACGGCCGCGCGGCACGGCTCTGGCCCTGCTCGGCGTGCTGTCGTTCTCGCTGACGTTTCCCAGTACCGCCTGGGGGCTTGAGAGCTTCGGCCCGTGGTCGATGGTGTCGCTGCGGCTGCTGATCGCCGCGCTGCTCGCCGGGGTCTTCCTGTGGCGGGGCCGCGTGCCCTTCCCCCACCGGTCGCACTGGGCCGGGCTCGCGGTGGTCGTCGCGGGAGTGATGATCGGCTTCCCGGTCCTGACCACCCTGGCGCTCGGGACCGCGACGACCTCGCACGCGGCCGTCGTGGTGGGGCTGCTGCCGCTCACCACGGCCGCCCTCGCGGCCTTCCGTACCCGGCGCCGTTCCTCGCGCGCCTTCTGGGCGGCGGCGCTCGCCGGCGCGGCGGTCGTGGTCGCCTTCACCGTCCAGCAGAGCGGCGGCACGCTCTCGCGTGCGGACCTCTACCTGTTCGCGGCGCTGCTCCTGTGCGCGGCCGGATACACCGAGGGCGGGCGGCTGTCCGGCCTGATGCCCGGCTGGCACGTGGTCGGCTGGGCACTGGTGATCTGCGTCCCGCTGTCTTTGACCGGCACCGTCATCGGACTGACCCTTGAGCCCTGGCGCCTCACCGTCCACGGAGTCGTGGGTCTGCTCTGGGTGGCCTCCGCCTCCACCTTCCTCGGCCTGTACCTCTGGTACCGGGGCATGGCCGCCATCGGGGTCGCCAAGGCCAGCCAGCTCCAGCTGGCACAGCCGCTGCTCACGCTCGTCTGGTCGGTACTGCTGCTCGGCGAGCGGCTGACTCTGGCCGCCCCGCTCGCCGCGGCGGGTGTCCTGGTGTGCATCGCGGTGACCCAGCGGGCCCGGACCTGAGCGGGCCCGACTCCCGTACACCGTACGGCACTTGACCGCCCGGCCGTCCATGGGCCTGCTGACCGGCCGCCCGATTCGCAGCGCTCCCAGTCGGCCCGTTCCCGCAGATCAGGCGCCGCCCGCCCGGCTCGTGTAGTGGTCGGCCACCACGCGGGCCATGGCCCCGATGTGGTCCTCGGCGACCTCCTTCGCGGCGAAGAAGCAGTGGCCGCGGACCGAGGCGTACCGCCGGGCCAGGGTCAGATGGCGGGACAGCTCCGCGGGGTCCTGCCAGGCGGCGGGCTGCGCCGGGTCGCCCGCCTTGTACAGGGCCTCGCCGATGTAGAGGTCGACCCCGGTGCCCCGGGCGACCTCGTCCCACCACGGCACAAGGACCGCGTAGTCGGCGGCGGCGAGCCCGATGTTCCAGTACAGCTGCGGGCAGATGTAGTCGACCAGGCCCTCGCGCACCCACATCCGTGTGTCGGCGTGGAGGTCGTCATAGGTCTGGGCACCGGCCTTCGTCGCCGAGCCCCGCGGGTCGCTCGCCTCGTTGCGCCACACCCCGAACGGGCTGATCCCGAACCGGACTCGGGGCCTGATCTCCTTGATCCGGGCGCCCGTCTCGCGCACCAGGAGGTCGATGTTGTCGCGCCGCCAGGCGGCGCGGTCCTCGAAGTGGGCGCCGTACCGGGCATAGGCCGCGTCGTCGCCGAAGCTCCGGCCCGCCACCGGATACGGGTAGAAGTAGTCGTCCCAGTGGACGCCGTCGACGTCGTAGCGGCGGACCGCGTCCAGCATGGCGTCCTGGACGAAGTGCCGGACCTCGGGCAGGCCCGGGTCGTAGTAGAGCTTCCCGCCGTAGGGGACGACCCAGTCGGGGTGGACGCGGGCCGGGTGCGTGGGGACCAGGCGCGTCGGGTCGGTGTGGTTCGCGACCCGGTACGGGTTGAACCAGGCGTGCAGTGCGAGGCCGCGCCGGTGGGCCTCCTCGACGGCCGTGCCCAGCGGGTCCCAGCCCGGGTCCTGGCCCTGGACGCCCGTGAGCCACTGCGACCAGGGCTCGTACGGGGAGTCCCAGAGCGCGTCGGCGGTCGGGCGGACCTGGAAGACCACCGCGTTCAGCCGCCGCTCGGCCGCCGTGTCCAGGTGCCCGAGGAGTTCCGCGCGCTGGGCGGCGGCGCTCAGACCCGGGCGCGAGGGCCAGTCCCGGTTGGCGACACTGGCGAGCCACACCCCGCGGAAGTCCCGCTCGGGGTCCGTGTCGGACCGTACGCGGCCGAAGGCGGGGGACGGCGCCGCGCCCGGCCCCGTTGGCGGGGGCGTCCCGGCCCGGTCCGCGGCGCCCGCGCCACCCGCCGCGATCAGGCCGCCCAGCGCTCCCGCCGTGCCCGCCACGAAGCCCCGCCGCGTGATTCGTCCCACGTTCGCCCCTCGCTCAGGTCGCATGCGCCCAGGTCTACCGGACGGCGGGCCCGCCCCGGCCCCACGGGCACGCGCGCGTTCGGAGTAACGTCAGGGGCCGGAGGCGGGCGCCGGAATCACACGGGGGACCTGCCGGGGACTGCAGTAGAGCGAAAGGCACGATGTGACCGACATCGAACGCGTCGGAATTGTGGGCTGTGGCCAGATGGGCGCGGGCATCGCGGAGGTGTGCGCGCGCAGCGGCCTGGACGTCATGGTCGCCGAGACCACCGGCGAAGCCCTGGAGATCGGCCGTACCCGGCTGCACAACTCCCTCTCGAAGGCCGCCGAGCGCGGCAAGATCACCGAGGAGGAGCGCGACGCGACGCTCGCCCGCCTGAGCTTCACCACCGACCTCGGCGAGTTCGCCGACCGCGATCTCGTGATCGAGGCCGTGGTGGAGAACGAGCAGGTCAAGACCGAGATCTTCCAGATCCTGGACCAGGTGGTGACCCGCCCGGACGCGATCTTGGCCTCCAACACCTCCTCGATCCCGCTGGTGAAGCTCGCGGTCGCCACCTCGCGTCCCGACCAGGTCATCGGCATCCACTTCTTCAACCCGGCCCCGGTGCAGAAGCTGGTCGAGCTGATCCCGGCCCTCACCACCTCCGAGGGCACCATCAGCCGCGCCCAGGTCCTGGTCGAGAAGGTGCTCGGCAAGCACGCGATCCGCGCCCAGGACCGCTCGGGCTTCGTGGTCAACGCGCTGCTCATCCCGTATCTGCTCTCGGCGATCCGGATGTTCGAGTCGGGCATCGCGAGCCGTGAGGACATCGACAACGGCATGGAGCTGGGCTGCGCCCACCCGATGGGCCCGCTGAAGCTGTCCGACCTCATCGGCCTGGACACGGTCGCCTCGGTCGCGGACTCGATGTACGACGAGTTCAAGGAGCCGCTGTACGCCGCTCCCCCGCTGCTCCAGCGGATGGTCGACGCGGGACGCCTCGGCCGCAAGACCGGGTCCGGTTTCTACTCGTACGCCTGAGTGCGACGGCGTACGTCCGTGTACGCGGGTGTACGCCGCAAAGGCGTGAGCCGGGTTCGCGCCGTGCACACCGGGTGTGCGCGGCGAGCCCGCATATGCCCATCGCACACGCTCCCGCCCCTGGAACACGGCGAGTTGACTCTGAGCCAGCACATCCATGGCGCGTCCGGAACAGGACTAAGGAGCAACCGTGTCCACCCACTCGGGACATTCGACGAGCGTCGACGAACTGGCGGAGTTACGCCGCTGCCTGGAAGTCGGCATGGCCCACATGGACGGACAGCTCGCGCTGCTCGCCCAGCGGGGCGAGCAGACGGAGCGTGAACTGACCGAGACGGCGGGACGGGTGGCGGCCCTCGAACATCTGAGGTGGCCGCTCCCCGCCCTCACCGTGCTGGCCGCCGTGGGCGCGCTCTCGTTCGCCATCTGGCAGGCCCTCGGCCACTAGGGGGTGTCTGGTGGATCAGGGTCGGTCAGGGTGCGGCGCCTGGTGCGGTGCATCGCAAGGCGCCGGAACGTCGTGATAGCGGAGCTA
>NZ_JBICXU010000010.1:0-254971 GCF_043200435.1 Streptomyces sp. NPDC048416 | reverse complement strand
CCCAGACCCCATGCGGGGGCTCCGCCCCCTGCACCCCCGTTCGCGCCTGAACGGCGCTCGTCCTCAATCGCCGGACAGGCTGAAGATGCCCGAGCGGGCCGGCACGGCCCCTGCACCAGTGCCGCGAGGGGCGCGGGGAACTGCGCGAGAAGCGACCACGACCCGCGGTCGAAGGCGGGTTTCAGGGGCGGTGGCCGCGAGAGGCGATTCCGGTTGCCCTACAGGGGCGCGGGGAACTGCGCGACAAGCGACCACGGCCCGCGGTCGAAGGCGGGTTTCAGGGGCGGTGGCCGCGAGAGGCGATTCCGGTTGCCCTACAGGGGCGCGGGGAACTGCGCGACAAGCGACCACGGCCCGCGGTCGAAGGCGGGTTTCAGGGGCGGTGGCCGCGAGAGGCGATTCCGGTTGCCCTACAGGGGCGCGGGGAACTGCGCGAGAAGCGACCATGGCCCGCGGGCGGGAACGGGTTTCAGGGGCGCGGGGAACTGCGCGACAAGCGACCACGGCCCGCGGTCGAGATCGGGTTTCAGGGGCGCGGGGAACTGCGCGAACGGGCCGCACGCTCAAGGCCCCCTCCACTGAGCCCACCGCACGGTGAGCCCACCCACACGGTGAGGCACCCCTCCACCGAGCCCACCCGCACGGTGAGCCCACCCGCACGGTGAGGCACCCCTCCACCGAGCCGACCCGCAGGGTGGACGCACCCCACGCTGGGGCCCCCACCGAGCCGACCCGCAGGGTGGACGCACCCGAAGGCCCCCACCCCCCGGACGGGCTACGGCGTCCAGGCCGTGCCCACCCCCGGCACGAGTCGCCCGGACTTCACGTACTCCCGCCGCGCCCCCGTGCGCACATCGGACACGGTGACCGCGGAGCCCCGGCCCGCCGCGAGATAGCCCGCCGTCACCGCCGCGGAGCGAATCGCTCCGCCCGCGAGTTCGAACTCCTTCGCGCAGAGGTCGAGTTCCGCGGCAAGGCCGGGTTCCTGCGGCACACCCGCCAGGCAGCTGCGCCACAGCAGGGCGCGCAGTTCCACGTCGGGGAACGGGAAGTCGACGACCAGGTCGAGCCGCCGGGTGAAGGCCTCGTCGATGTTGGCCCGCAGGTTCGTCGTCAGGACCGCGATCCCGTCGAACGCTTCGAGGCGCTGGAGCAGATACGCGCTCTCCAGGTTCGCGTACCGGTCGTGCGAGCTCTTCACCTCCGACCGCTTGCCGAACACCGCGTCCGCCTCGTCGAACAGCAGCACCGAGTCGGTCCTGTCCGCCTCCGCGAAGATTTTCTCCAGGTTCTTCTCGGTCTCGCCGACGTACTTGTCGACGACGGACGACAGGTCCACCACATACAGGTCGAGTCCGAGCTCACCCGCGACGACCTCCGCCGCGAGCGTCTTGCCCGTGCCGGAGTCCCCCGCGAACAGTGCGACCACACCCCGGCCGCGCCCGCCGCCCGTACGAAGGCGCCACTCGCCGAGCACCCGGTCGCGGTGCCTGGCCCGTCCCGCCAGCTCCCGCAGCATCCCCAGCGGTTCCTCGGGCAGCACCAGGTCGGCGAAGCCTACGGCGGGCCTGACCCGGCGTGCGTGGCGGTCGAGCAGCGGAGCCGACAGCAGCCGGGCGCTCCGCTGGACGTGGCCGAGCCCCACCGGCACCCCTTCGAACCCGGCGAGTGCCTGGGCCCCCCTTGCGGCCCTGCGCACCTGCCCGGCGCCGAGCCGGTAAGGGCCGACCGCCTCCGCCAAGTCGCCCTCGTAGGAGGGGAGCTCTTCGGTCCAGGCGGTCAGCGGGTCGGTCTCGGCGGAGCTGTCCTCCAACGCGAGCAGCGCGGCGCCCGGCGCCCAGGTCGGATCGTAGGGCTGGGTCCCGGCGAAGACGACGGTCACGTCCGGCACCGCCAGCTCACGCACCAGCGGCCCCGGCTGCTCGTCCGGCAGCTCCACCACCACCGCCGTCCCGGCGCCACGCAGCCGGGCCTCGCGCAGCAGGGCGCGCGCCGCCGCACGGTCGGTGTGTTCGGGACGGTGGCGCAGCACGACCCGGCCCGCGCCGCGCAGCGCGGCGGTCACCGCGTCGGCGCCGCTGCCGGCCCTGCGCTCGCGCAGATGGACGGCGACGGGCCGCGGAGCACGGGCGATCCGCGCCGCGAGACCGTCGTCGGGGGCGCTGCCGCCGGGGGGAAGCACCTCGATGCCCGCGTCGCCCAGTGTGCCGTCCAGGGTGTCGTCGCCCAGCAGGTGGGCGACCACCCGTTCCGGGACGCGCAGGGCCCGGCCCGGCAGCGGCCGGTCCTCGTCCTCCAGGACCACGAGTCCCTGCGCGACCAGCGGCGCGGTGGGGTGGAAGCGGCCCCGTGCCTCGGGGTCGTGGGGGCCGGTCCCGGCGAGTTCCAGGGCGAGGGCCACCGAGGCCCTGCGGCGGCCGACGTCGTTGTTGAGATAGCCGTAAAGGACCTCGAAGCGGCGGTCCACGTCGGGGGCGAGCGCCGCGAGCAGCAGCAACGCGTCGAGCGCGCCGAGGCCGAAGCCCTCGGCCAGCGCCGCCAACCGGTCGCCGGGGACGGGACCCGACTCCCCCTCGGGGCCGATCGGTTCGACGTCCGACGCCAAGGCGACCTGCGCCGAAGCCGGTTGGGGCGCAGGCTCGGTGGCCAGGCGGGCCGCGGTGTCGGCCGATACGTACAGGCCGCGCAGCGGGTCCTGGGCCGTCGGGTCGTCGACGGAGCGGACCTCGACCAGCTCCGCGACCGAGGTGCGCAGGCGCTCCAGGCGGAGCAGCAGCGCGCGGGACGCCCCGTTCACCGACCGCCCCCGTCCCGGCCGGACCGCGTCACGCGAGGCTTGGCGTCGTCGGGCGTGGCGTCGTCGGGCTTGGCGTCACCGGGTGCGCCGTCCCGGCGGGACCGCATCATGCGGGGCTTGGCGTCGTCGGGCACACCGTCCCGGCCGCGCACGGTGATCACGCCCTCCGTCACCGGCGGCGCCACGTCGTACACCGGGGTGACGGGGAACGGCGTCGTGATCACCACGTCGAGCGAGGGCTTCAGCTCGCCGCCGAGCGCCGACCAGATGTCGGCGAGCGAGCGCGACTCGGCGGGCGGCACCGCGACGGTCAGCGGAATGCTCACCTGGTACGCCTCCAGGGCCGGCGGAACGTACTCGCCGGGCAGCATCTCGTGCGGCAGCAGACACGCCAACGCGCCCGAGAGCAACCGGTGTTCGTCCTCGGGCCGGCTCGTCCACGCCGTCAGGAGGTAGGAGAGCCGGTACCAGCGCGGCGGCTGGCGCCTGCGCAGCACCACCCCGTTGGCGTCGCGCTCCGCGTACGAGCCGCGCTCGCGGCGGGCCACGTCCTCGCGGATGTCGTACAGATAGGCGTTGAGGGTGGGGGTGTTGCGCCGGGCCGCCCAGTCGCGGGTGGGCGCCTCGAAGACGACGTCCCCCGTTCCCTCGGGCAGCGCCCCGCCGCGCAGGATGCGCCGCAGCGCCTCGTCGATTTCGTGGATCATTGAGCCAATTTCCCGAGTTCTCGGACACGGCCGGAACGCGGTGGTTCCGGCGGCGTTCGTGCGGTGACAGCCGTACCGGCCGGGTGCGTGGGGACGCCGCCGTGAGCGGGGCTCCGGCGGCCGGATGCTAGATGTAGCCCTCGCGCAGCGCGTAGGCCACGGCGTGCGCGCGGTTGGTGAGCTGAAGGCGGGTCATGAGGGCGTGCAGGATGTTCTTGACGGTGCGCTCCGAGTAGGCGAGCTTTTCGGAGATCTGCCGGGTGTCGAGACCCTCGGCGACCAGACGAAGCACGTCGACCTCGCGCGGCGCCATGCCGAACAGCGGGGCCGCGGAGGAGGACCCGGCCGACGCGGACGTGGTCTCCGAGCGGCGCAGTCGCCCCACCTGGACGAGCAGCCGGCTGATCAGGTCGGGCGGCAGTTCGCCCTCGCCGCGCGCCGCGCTGTGCACGGCCTTCAACAGGCGCTGCTCGGTGGCCTGGTGACGCCACAGAATGGCGCGCACCCCGTACTCGACCACGGTCAGGAGGTCGGGCTCGCGCAGTTCGCGGGCGATGAGCACCACGCGCTGCTCGCCGCCGCGCACGACCCTGCGCAGCTCGGCGGATGCGGTGTCGTCGACCTGGTCGACGAGCATGACGGCGACCGTGGGATCGGCCGGCCGGCCGTCCGTCTCGCGGGTGTCGCGGCTTTCGCGCAGGACCTCGACGGTGGGCTGGTGCTGAAGATGACTGATGACTCCGGCCCGGCTCAGCGGATCGGAGGCGTGAACGGTCACCGTGACACGATTCGCGAGCAATGGCATTTCCCTGTCCTTTCCTTCCCCGTGCGTACCGACCGGAACAGCTTGGCCGGGCCCGATCAACAGCGAATCAACAACCGTTGAATGGGCCACCGATCCGGTCACGCGGCGGCGCAAGCGTCAGGAAAGGTGGCGCCGGGCTCCGCCGCGGACGGGGAACGGCACACCCGTACCGCAGCCGCGACGGAACCTTGCGCCCTCAACTGGGCCCTCAGGCGGGCTTGTCCTCAAGGCGCGGGAAGAGCACCGCGCCCTTGGTGACCCGGGACCCGGCGGGCAGCGCGCCCCAGCGGCCCGCGTCCTGGACCCGCTGCGCGTCGAGCGCGCCGAGCACGGGCTCGGCGCCCAGCGAGTCCCACAGCTTCTGCGAGGTGTCCGGCATCACCGGGTTGAGCAGCACCGCGACGCCGCGCAGCGCCTCGGCGGCGGTGTACAGGATCGTCGCGAGCCGTGCCCGGCCCTCGGCGGATTCGTCCTTGGCGACCTTCCACGGCTCCTGCTCGGTGAGGTAGCCGTTGACCTGCTTGACGAAGTCGAAGACGGCCAGGATGCCGCCCTGGAAGTCGAGTTCGTCACCGATGCGCCGGTCCGCCTCCGCGACGGCCTGCGCCAGTCCCTCCCGCACGGCCGTCTCGGCATCCCCTTCGGCGGCCGACGCGGGCAGCTCGCCGCCGAAGTACTTGCCGACCATCGCCGCCACCCGCGACGCCAAGTTGCCGTAGTCGTTGGCGAGTTCGGAGGTGTAGCGGGCGGTGAAGTCCTCCCACGAGAACGAGCCGTCCTGGCCGAAGGCGATGGCCCGCAGGAAGTACCAGCGGTAGGCGTCCACGCCGAAGTGCGAGGTCAGATCCTGCGGCTTGATGCCGGTCAGATTGGACTTCGACATCTTCTCGCCGCCGACCATCAGCCAGCCGTTGGCCGCGACCCTGCCCGGCACCGGAAGGCCGTTGGCCATCAGCATCGCGGGCCAGATGATCGCATGGAAACGCAGGATGTCCTTGCCCACCAGGTGCACGTCGGCCGGGAAGATCTCCTCGAAGCGGTCCTGGTCGGCGCCGTAGCCGACCGCCGTCGCGTAGTTGAGCAGCGCGTCCACCCACACGTAGATGACGTGCTTGGTGTCCCACGGCACCGGCACGCCCCAGTCGAAGGTCGACCGGGAGATCGACAGGTCCTGAAGCCCCTGCCGCACGAAGTTCAGCACCTCGTTGCGGGCCGACTCGGGCTGGATGAAGCCCGGGTTCGCCTCGTAGAACTCAAGGAGCTTCGGGCCGTACTCGCTGAGCTTGAAGAAGTAGTTCTCCTCCTTGAGGAGTTCCACCGGCTTCTTGTGGATGGCGCAGAGCTCGGTGCCGTCCTCACCCTTGATCAGGTCGCCGGGGAGCTTGTACTCCTCGCAGCCCACGCAGTACGGGCCCTCGTAGCCGCCCTTGTAGATCTCGCCCTTGTCGTACAGGTCCTGCACGAACTCCTGCACCCGGTCGGTGTGCCGCTTCTGGGTCGTGCGGATGAAATCGTCGTTCCGGATGTTCAGGTGCTCCCACAGCGGCTGCCACGCCTCGCCGACGAGTTTGTCGCACCACTCCTGCGGGGTGACGCCGTTCGCCTCGGCCGTCCGCATGATCTTCTGGCCGTGCTCGTCCGTGCCCGTCAGGTACCACACCTTCTCGCCGCGCTGGCGGTGCCAGCGGGTGAGCACGTCACCGGCGACGGTGGTGTAGGCGTGGCCCAGGTGCGGGGCGTCGTTGACGTAGTAGATGGGCGTCGAAACGTAGTACGTCGGCGAAGGCATGCGCCAAATCCTATCCGCCGGCCCCGCCCGGCCCGCCCGGGATGTCCGGATGCCGGACGGATGCCGGGCGGATGCCGGGCGGCGGCCGGACGGTGGCCGAGCGGTGGCCGGGCCACGCCCTCTACGGGCGGTACGAGCTGAGCAGCCCCCGGTAGACCTCGGTGTCGCTCAGCTCGCGCGGCGCGGGCCCGGCGTGGAAGAACCCGACGTGGTCGTGCTCCTCCTCGGCCGTACGCAGGAAGTCGAACGCCTTCGAGTCGTCCTCGCCGAACGCCACGAACTGCCAGTACAGCGGCTTGTCCGCGACGTCGGCCAGCGCCTGGCGGGCGGGCAGCTTGGCGTCCGGGGCGCCGTCGGTCTGGAACACGACCAGCACCGGCCCCTCGTGCCGCGCCTTCTCGACGTGCTCGACGACCTCCTCGACCGCCCGGTGGTAACTGGTGCGGCCGAGCCGCCCGAGCCCGGCGTGCGTCTCGTCGACGAGTCCTTCGTACGCGTCGAGGGTGACGTCGACCGACCCGTCGATGTCGGTCGAGAAGAACACGGTGTGCACGGTGGCGTCCTCGTCCAGGTGCGCCGCGAGCGCGAGCACCTGGTCGGCGAGACCCTGGGCGCTGCCGTCCTTGTAGTACGGCCGCATCGACCCGGACCGGTCGAGCACGAGGTACACCTTGGCCCGCGCCCCACCGAGCCCCGCCTTCTTGAGCGCGGCCCCGGCGGCCTTGTACGCCCCCGCGAGCCCGGCCGCCCGCGACTTGATCCGGGCGGCGGAAACAGCGGGCTTGCCAGCGGCCTGCATGGCAGCAGGCTCGGCGTCGGGTTGTACGGGCTCGGGCTGTACGGGGGCGGCTTCGGCCTGGGCGGGCTCGGGCTCGGCTTCGGCTTCGGCCTGAAGGGGCTCGGGCTCGGGCTCCGGCTCCGGCTCCGGTGCGGCGACGGGCTCGGCCTCTACCTTCGCGGCCTCTACCTTCGCAGGCTCTACCTTCGCGGGCTCGGGCTCGGCGGTCGTCGACTCCTCGACCGACTCGGGCCCGGCCACCACCTTCTGCGGCTCCGGCTCCGGCTCCGGTTCCGTCTCCGTCTCCGTCTCCGGCTCCGGTTCAGCCACCTTCTCCGGCGCGGGCTGCGGCTGCGGCTTTGCCTCCGTGCGGGGCTGCGGCACCTCACCCACGACCGGCGCAGGGGTGGCGTCGGCCTTCGAGACGGCCGAAATGCCCGATGCGTCTGGAAGTTCCGAGGTATCCGGTGTATCCGGCGTATCCGGAGTGTTTGAGGTATCCGGGGTATCCGGGGTGTCCGTGGTGCCCGAGGCCGGGGCGGGTGGGCGGGGTCCGTCGAACGCGGCGGCCACCAGGGCCTCCGCCGCGGACAGGTCGTCGCTCCGGCCCGGTGCCGGAACGGCCGGAACGGAAGGCGCCGCGGCCTCGGCCGTGGTGGTGACCGGCGTCTCGGACGACTCCAGGGTGCGTTCCGTCTGGGGCGGTACGGAAGCCGCCGTCGCGTCGGCACGCTCCGCGCGATCGCGTCCGAACACCTTGCGCAGCAAGCTCCGAATGCCCATGGGCGAGGCCTTTCGCATGAGTTGGGTGCGATACGTACCGCGCTGCGCCAACAGGTCCGGGGTCCGATCCCTGGCCAGCGCGGACACGTAAGGTTAGCGACCCCGTCGGGGGTTTCCCGGAAAGGGGCCGGGGCAAGTCAGGGAACCTCAGCCCGCGCCCTGAGCGCGCCGGCGCAGGATCTGCTGGGCGGGGTCGCCCGTGTACACCCAGGGCACCAGAGCGACCCGCTCCCCGAGCAGGCCGACCAGCGCGGTGCCCTCCGGAGCCAGGCCCGCGCAACAGGCGGCGTGCGCAAGGTAGTTGAGCTCGGCGGCCTCCTCGACGCGCACGGGTCCCGGGGGCCGGCCGCCGAGCCAGCGGTCGTAGGTGCGCCGCAGTTCCGTCACTGCGAGTTCGTGGTTCCAGTGCTGGCCGAAGCCCCGTACCGGCTGCCCCTTCGCCGCCTCGGCGACGTAGCGGTATTCCTCGACGCGGGCGATCTGCACCAGGACCGGCAGCGGGGAGCCGGCCGGGGCGGCGCCCGCGGCGTCGCGCGCGAAGTCGTACATCGAGCCGTGGGTGCCGTGCCAGCGCGCCGAGAAGTAGCGCAGCATCTGGACGTGCCCCTCGAGGTGGTACGGGTCGCGTCGGCGCAACTCGTCCCACCAGGCGCGCAGTTCGCGCCGGGCGACCCCGCCGTCGTACAGCCGGACCACGGTGAGCAGCGAGGCCCAGGGCATGGGGTCGGCGGGGCGGGCGTCGGCGGCGCTCAGGCAGGCCATCACGGCGAAGTCGATGCGGTCGCGGTCGGTGCCGGCGCCGCGCCCGGCGGCGATGGCGGCGTTGAACACCCGGGTCACCTCGGTCGCGGCGCGCAGCACCGCCGCGTCCGGGTTGTCCGGCTCGGCGGCCCGCCAGGCCTCGACGATGGAGGACCCGGCGGCCGCGTTGGCGAGCAGCCTGATGCGGTGGGTGCGCAGCGGCCAGTTGTCGCCGGTGGCCCGCAGCAGGTCGCGTACGCCCTGCCAGCGGCCGATGACGATGTCGTGCCGGGCGACGGTGAGGGCGTGGTCGCCGAGGTCGGGGTCGAAGCGTAGGGGTGTCTTGCGTTCGGAGCGGCGGCGACGCAGTGCTGCCATCCGCGTACCGCCTCTCAGAAGTCGGTGGGGTGCCCGGCGTTGGCGTAGTCGGCGGGCCTGGTGGGTGAGGCGCGGTGCCCGGCGCCGGCCTCGAAGGAACGGGTGGCGTCGAGGCGGGCGGGACGGTAGTACGGGCTGCCCCGGCGCCAGTACCAGAGCATCGGGACGATCCCCGCGAGGAGGCTGCCGATGCCGATCGCCACCGCCGCGCCGCTGAGCCGGGTCAGCGAAAGGCCGAAGACGCAGAACATGAAGACCGAGCCGAGCAGCGGCCAGGCGCCGCCGAGCAGGAAGGAGCCGATGGATTCGGTGAGCGTCCTGCGGTAGGCGACGACCGCGGCGAGGCCGGCGAGGCCGTAGTAGAGGGTGGTCTGGAGGCCGATCGCGGCGAGCGCGTCGGCCATGATGTCCTGCACCGAGCCGAGCGCGTTGGAGGCGACGAACAGCAGCAGCGCCACCGCGCCGACGACGACGATCGCGACCCAGGGGGTGTTCCACCGCCGGTGTACGGCGCCGAGCGCGCCCGGCATCGTACGGTCGCGGCCCATCGCGAACAGGGAGCGGGTGACCTGGATGAGGGTGGTCTCCAGGGTGGCGATGGTGGAGAGGACCACGGCGAGCGCCATGAGCTTGCCGCCGGCGCCGGGCCAGATCCGCTCACCGAGTACGGCCAGGACGTCGGACTGGCCGTTGGTGATCTCGTCACCGGTGAGCAGGGCGTCGGTGGCGACGGTGAAGGCGACGAACAGGGCGAGGACGACGCCGACGCCGACGAGGGCGGCGAGTCCGGCGGTGCGGCGGCTGTCGCGGGTCTCCTCGCTGAGGTTGCTTGTGACGTCCCAGCCCCAGTAGGAGAAGGCGGCGATGAGGGTGCCCGAGGCGAACCCTGAGACGCCGTCGAAGTGGCTGAACCCGAGCCAGGACCAGTCGAAGGGGACGGCGCCGCGGCCCTCGTCGACCCGGATGAGCGCGGCGGCGGCGAAGCCGAGGAGGATGGTCAACTCGGCCCCGGAAATGAGCAGTTGGGTTCCAGCGGAGAGGCGGGCGCCGCCCAGGACAACCCCCAGCATCAGCAGGAACCAGCCGGCGCCGGTGGCGGTGGCGAGCGCGGTGTTGTGGGCGAGGCCCGGGTCGAGGAGGCCGAGGGTCATCTGCCCGGCGGGCAGGGAGCCGGCCACCATGAAGAGGGTGGCGGCGACCACGAGCGCCCAGCCGCTGATGAACCCGAGGAAGGGGTGGAGGGTGCGTCCCACCCAGGAGTACGCGGCGCCCGCGTTGACGTCGATCCGGCCGAGCCGCCCGAAGGCGAGCACGATGCCGAGCATGGGTATCGCGCAGTACAGCAGTGCGGCGGGGCCGGCGAGTCCGGCGGCCCCGACCAGTACGGTGGTGGTGGCGGCCAGCGAGTAGGCGGGCGCGCTGCCCGCCACCGCCATGACAACGGTGTCGAACGTGGACAGGACGTTGGGCTGGAGCCCTCTGCCACTGGTGCTGCTGCTCATGGCCGAACATCCTTTGACGGCAAGACATATGGCGGTATGTCATCTGCGCCGGGCGCGGCGGTCGCGCGCGACACCCGGAGTCGACGGCATCGTAGTCGCCGGGACGACCCCGGGCCCGCCCACGCCTGCCCGCGCAGTTCCCCACGCCGTGAAACCCGCCTTCGCGCGGGGGCGGTGGTCGCGTTTCGTGCAGGTCCCCACGGCCCTTGAGGGGTGGGTTTTCGGGTGCGGGTTGTGGACGGTTGCTCGCGCAGTTCCTCGCGCCCCTTGTAGGACCGGTTTCGGGTGCGGGCCGTGCGTGGCTTTTCGCGCAGTTCCCCGCGCCCCTTGAGGGGCTGGCTTTCGTCCGCGGGTCGTGGGTTCTTCTCGCGCAGTTCCTCGCGCCCCTGTCAGCACTGGTGCAGGGGCCGTGCTGGCCTGCTCGGGCATCCTCAGCCTGTCCGGCGATTGAGGACGAGCGCCGTTCAGGCGCGAAACGGGGGTGCAGGGGGCGGAGCCCCCGCAGGGGGTCTGGGGCGCAGCCCCAGGGGGCTGGACCTTCCGGCATCCGTCACGGGCGGGTGGGTGGGAGAACCCCCCGGGGTCCGGGGCGCAGCCCCAGGGGGTGGTGCGCTGGGCGGAGCCGGCCCCGGCCGCGCTAATGCCTGCCCCGCTCCGCCAGCCAGGCGCGGTAGGGGGGCGAGGACGCCGCCGCCTCCCAGTACGCCGCTTCCAGGTCCGCCCCCACCCCCGCGAGCGTCCCCCCGTACGCCCCGCTGCGGACCGCCAGGAGCAGCCGTACGCCCAGAGGGTCGCCGCGCAGGGGCCGGATGGCCAGGTCAGCGCGGGGGAGGGAGGTGGGCTGGCACAGGGTGACGACCTCGCCCGTGGCGACGAGGCCGGCCGCCGTCAGGTAATCGCCTTGCAGGACACGGGGGTTGAGGCCGGCCGCGTTCAGGACGCGACGCAGCCCCTCCCACTCGCCGTCGACGCTCGGGTCGATCATCCACCGGTCCGCGGCGAGGTCGGTCAGGTCCACGACGGGGTGGCGGGCCGCGGGGTGGTCGGCGGCCAGGCACACGAACTGGGGCTCGCGTTCCATCAGGGTGCGCAGGTCGAGGCCCGGCGGAACGCGCAGCGGGCAGCCCTCCACCTCGTGCACGAACGCCACGTCGAGCTCGCCCGCCGCGACCCGGCGCAGCAGCGCGGTGGCCGAAACCGCCACCTGGAGTTCCGTCGCGGTGCCCGGCAGCCGCTCCCGTAGCCGGCGCAGCCAGCCGGGGATGGCGCGGCTCGCGGTGGAGCCGATGCGCAGCCGCTCACCGGATTCGGCGCGGGCGGCCGCGGCCCGCGTCTCGGTGACCAGCGCGCCGAGCGCCGCGAGCAGCGGCCGGGCCCGGCCCACCACGCTCCGGCCGAGGACCGTGGGCACACAGCCGGTGCGCTCGCGCGAGAAGAGCCGTCCGCCCAACGTCTTCTCGATGCGGCGCAGTTGCGTGGTCAGCGCGGGCTGGCTCGTGCCGAGGGCCCGGGCGGCGCCGTGCAGACTGCCGGTGTCGGCGATGGCGCACAGCACCCTCAGATGTCTCACCTCCAGCTCCATGCGGCAGAGGTTAAGGCGCGCCAAATGATCGCACCAGGTGGCCAAAACCGCTCTGATACGCGGGAGTTATCGCAGATCGGCATCATTCCCGTACGTCGCTGTGGCCTCCACAATCACCGGGACGACGCCGCCGCAGGGTGACGGCGTGCCGTCGGCGCAGCGACCGATCAGTGAACCCCCACCCCGGGCCCGGCCCACCCAGCCGGACACGGATCCCCCAACGATTGGTAACCCCCCATGAGACACCCCCGTACCTTTGCCGTGACCGCTGCCCTGGGCCTGGCCCTCGCCGGTTTCGGCGCGATCCCCGCCACCGCCGCCACCCCGTCTTCCGCCGCCCCCGGCGCGGGCGCGCACTTCACCGCGGGCGGCAAGCACTCCGCCGCCAATGACCAGGCGTTCTACCGCGCGGTCATGAAGTCGGTCGCCAAGAAGCGCGCCGCCAACCCGCTCGCCGCCTCGGTGACCGTGTACTACAGCGCCGCCAACGCCCCCACCTTCCGCTCGCAGATATCGCAGGCCGCGCAGATCTGGAACTCCTCGGTGCAGAACGTCCGGCTCGCCGAGAGCAGCGGGGGCGCCGACTTCACGTACTACGAGGGCAACGACACGCAGAACGGTTCGTACGCCTCGACCGACGGGCACGGCAACGGGTACATCTTCCTGGACTACAGCCAGAACCAGCAGTACTACTCGGTGCGGGTCGTCGCGCACGAGACCGGGCACGTGCTCGGGCTCCCCGACCACTACTCCGGCCCGTGCAGCGAGCTCATGTCCGGCGGTGGCCCCGGTACGTCGTGCCGCAACGCCTACCCGAACAGCACGGAGAAGTCCCGGGTGAACAGCCTGTGGCGCAACGGGCTCGCCTCGGCGTTCAAGTCCGCCGCGTAAGCCTCTGGCAGCATGGGGGGGATGCCGCAGCTCTCCGTCTCCCCGCGCCGTACTTGCCCGTCCTGCGGTCGCTCCGTCGCCGTGGTGGCGGGCAAGTTCGTGCGTCACGATCCTCGTACGCGGGAGGGGGTCGAGCTGACCCTCTGCCCGGGCTCCAAGCGGCGTGCCCCGGCGGACGCCGCCCAACGAACCCTGGACGGTTTCGAACTCCCCCCAACCCCGGGCCAGCTCCCCCTCTTCTGAGCCAGCGCCCCGGGGTCTGCACCCCAGACCCCGGGCGGGGGCTCCGCCCCCTGCACCCCCGGTTCGCGCCTGAACGGCGCTCGTCCTCAATCGCCGGACGGGCTGAGGATGCCTCCGCTCGCACCCTGCCAGGGGCGCGGGGAACGGCGCGAGAAGCGACCACGGCCCGCGGACGAGAACGGGTTGCAGGGGCGCGAGGAACTGCGCGAGACGCGGGCACGGCCGGCAGGCCGCGGACGGGTTCAGGGGCGCGAAGAACTACGCGACAAGCCAGCCACGGCCCATAGGGGGCGACGGGTTTCAGGGGCGCGGGAACTGCGCGAGACGCGGGCACGGCCGGCAGGCTGAGGACGGGTTCAGGGGCGCGAAGAACTACGCGACAAGCCAGCCACGGCCCATAGGGGGCGACGGGTTTCAGGGGCGCGGGGACTGCGTGAGAGGGTTGCGCCGGGCTCCGGGCCTAGGGGCGGGGGGACGCGACCGATCGGGCGGCCAGGACCTCTTGGCGGAGTGGGGCCAGGACACCCTCGTCGTCCCCCGAGAGGGAAACCCGTACCGCCACAAGTACCTCGCTGCGCCGCAGCCCCGCCGCCAACTCCCTCAGCTGGACCACGATTTCCCCGGCCTCGCCGGCCGCAGGCCACCCCGCCCCGTGGTCGACCCGGACCCGCGCCGCCGTCGTCGCGTCCACGACCCGCTCGACCGCGACGACGAGCGGCCACCACGCGGCGGCCCGCGCCCCCATGGGCGGCGGTTCCGTCAACGCCCGCTGGAATTCGCTGCGTACGGTCGACAGATCCCGGTACAGACGGCGCCTGCGGCGGGCCCGCTCGGTGCGGTCGTCCTCGGGGCCGAAGGCGTACTCCACGTACGCCGCCGTCGCCGCGACCGCGTCCGCGAGCCGGGCCCCGACGCGGGTGTGCCAGCTCTCGGGCCACAGCACATACCCCGCCACCAGCGCGATCGCGCAGCCGATGAGGCTGTCGGTGAGGCGCGGCAGGACCAGGTCGAAGCCCTGGTGGTTGAGGGTGTCGGAGAGCAGCAGGATCACCGGCGTGATGGCCGCGGTCTGGAAGGCGTACCCCTTCGCGGAGAACGCCGGGATGAGCGCCGCCAACAGCATGATCACCGGCACGTCCCACCACCCGCGCGGCACCTCCGCAAGGACGGCCGCCGCGATGACGAGGCCGCCCGCGGTGCCGATCGCCCGCATCAGGGCGCGCGCGAAGACCGAGCCGAAGTCGGGTTTGAGGACGAAGACGATGGTGAGGGCGACCCAGTACGAGCGCTCCACCGGGACCACCGACACCAGCACCTGGGCGAGCCCGATGCACAGCGCGAGGCGCAGGCCGTAGCGCCAGGAGGCGCCGGACAGCAGGACGTTGCGGGTGGCGCGGCGCAGCCGGATGCGCAGCGCGGCGGGGCGGCCGAGCCGGTCGTCGACGTTGGTCAGGTCGGGGTCGGGGTGGTGCACCACGGCGAAGGCGTGCCGCAGCGCGGCGTCCAGGGCGCGTTCGGCCGGGGTGGCGGGCGGGGGCAGGTCCGGCTCGACGGGGCAGGTGCGGCCTTCGTCGACCGCGTCCGCCAACTGCCGTACGGCGGCCGGGATCGCGGGGTCCACGCCCCAGCCGCGCAGGTGCACGGCGGGGGCCGCCTCCACGATCGGGATGACCACGTTGAGCTGGGCCAGCAGACGCACCAGCTCGCCGCGGCGCCCGTGTTCGCGGGCACGGCGGCCCAGGATCAGGTCGTAGGTGGTGTTGAGGGAGTGCGTGACGGCCTGACGGCGGGTGTCGTACGCGTCGGTCGCCGCGGCTTCGACGGCCGCGGCGACGGCCCGGTAGGTCCCTGCGACGGCGGCGCGTTCGGGTTCGGTGCGGCGCAGTGGCCAGCCGAGCAGGCTCAGGAGCAGGACGAACAGGCCGCCCAGGCTGAGCAGGAGCGGCGCCTTCCACCAGGGGCCGGGCATGGGCAGGCCCGCTCCGACGACCGCGTTGAGCAGGAGCAGCAGCCCGGACACGGAGGCGACCGCGCCGATCGAGGAGATCATCCCGGACACCAGGGCGACCAGGGTGAGCGCGCCCACCGCGAGCCAGCCGTGTCCGAAGACCTGGCTGCCGACGGTCACGCCGATCGCGCCGAACAGCTGCGGCACGGCGATGTTCAGGATCCGCATCCGGTACGCGTCGGCGGTGTCGCCGATGACTCCGCTGAGCGCACCCATGGAGGCGAGCGCGCCGTACGCGCTCTGTCCGCTCGCGAGGCCCACGGCGAGCGGCGCGGCCATGGCGATCGCGGCGCGGGCGACGGCCGGCCAGGGGACGGGGGTGGGGGCGGGACGCAGTCCCCCGATGAGCCACTCCGGGGGCGACGGGAATCCGGCCCGCCCGCCGCTGCCCATCCGTTTCTGATCAGCCATGAACATACGACACCGCAAAAGGATCACTTGGCGCAAACGGGGCGGCCAACGGAAGCGTTCATGTTGTCCACAGGTTGTGGATAAATTTTGGGGTTTGTGTGACGGTCGGGGTGTCGTGCGCCCGCCCGGCCTTCACGGTCGCGGCGTCGGCCGGCCGCCGCCCTGCACCCGTCCGCCTCCGCCCCCCGCGTCCGCCTCCGGCCCCCCGCGTCCGCCCCCGACCGTCCCCGTCCGCCCCCACCCGCTATCCGCCGTACAGCCCGAGCGTCACGAGGAGCGCGCGGTGGTCGGTGCCGCGCAGGGTGAGGAAGCGCGCCGATGTCGCCTTGAAGTCGCCGCTCACCAGGACATGATCGATCTGCGTACGTACCGGGCTGGTCCGGTCGGCCGGCCAGGTCCAGGCGTGCGCCTGTCCGGTGAGCCGGGCACTGTCGTGCAGGGCGCCCCCGTCGAGTACCGAACGGAACAGCGCGTGGTCCTGGGTGGCGTTGAAGTCCCCGGCGAGGATGACCGGCCGGCCCCTCGCCGATGCGGCGAACTCCCCTATTCTGCCCAGCTCTTGACGCCATGTCTTGTCGTGCCCGGGGAGCGGTGGCATGGGGTGCGCGAGCTGGAGCCGTACGTCGCGCCCGCCGATCGTGGCGACCGCGCCCGGCATCGCCATCTCCGACGCGATGGGCTCGGCCGGCTTGAGCGGGAAGCGGCTGAGGATGGCGGAGCCCGCCGAACCGTCCTCGCGTACGACGTCACGGTAGGGATAGTCCGAGGCCGGCACGCGTGCGGCGAGCGCGTCGGAGCAGCGGAAGCCGCACTCCTCGACGAACACGAGGCCGGGCCGCTCGCGCTTGACCGTGGCGACCAGATCGTCCGTCGCCCACCCGAACTCGGTGTTGGAGGTGAGCACGGACAACTCGGCGAGGACCGCCCCCTTCGGCCGGGTCGTGGCGTCCCCGTACGGCTGGGTGTACCAGCCGGTGACCGCGAGCACCGCCACCCCCCACACCATCCCGGTGCGCCACCGGCCGAGCGCCGCGAGCGCGAGCCCCGCGCCGCCGGGCACGAGCAGCCAGGGCAGGAATGCGAGGGCCTGGGGCACCGGTGTCACCCCGTCCGAACCCGCGACCCGGCAGCCCACCACCGCGCTCACCCCGGCCAGCAGGAGCGCCCCGGCCAGCGAGGACACCACACGCCAGGGACGGCGCCGCCGTACGTCCGCCACCGCGCGGTCCGCCACGGTCCTGGTGCCCAGGGTCTCCAAGGCGGCCTGCCTCCCGCTAGCCGGTCAGGGCATTCGCATCCTGCCGTAAAGACGGCCCGGCGCCGGGGACGGTTGCTCAAGCCTTTGCCCGCGCGCCGCACTTGGCACGCACCGACACCCGCGGCCGGTCAGGTGCCGTCCGACGACCCGGCCGCACCCGACCCCGGTGTTCACCCCGGGGTCGGCCCCGGTCCCTGCCCCGGTCCAGGACCCGGCCCTGGTCCAGGCCCCGGCCCCGATGCCTGCCCCGGCCCCTCGGTGGACGTACGGTCCCGCCCCCGCACCCGGCCCGCGAGCCACGCGCCGCATGCGAGCGCCAGCCCGAACACGAGGACGGCCCACGCCGCCGTGCTGAGGACATCGGTGAGCGCGTCGTACACCGCGCCCGCCGCCGACGGGTCGGAGTCCGCGGGCAGCCCGTCGAGCGTGAGCGACCTGCCGACGGCGACCAGCACGCGCAGGACCGCCGCGCCGACGGCGAGCCCTGCCCCCACCCCGATGAGTGCGCGGCGGCGGCGCACCGCGACGAGCACCGCCCCGCCCGCCGCCGCCAGGCAGGCGACCGCACCCCACACGCCGATGCGCCGGAGCCACCGGAAAACGGTGCGGACCGGGCCGAGTTTCGTCGAATCGGCGACGGTGAGATCGGTACGTTCCACCGGGATCCTGTTCGCGAACGGCACGCCCTGTGCCTCCAGTTCGGACTTGACCTGCTCGATCGCCGGAGCCAGGTCGATGCGTACGTCGTTGCCGCCGCCGTTCTCGGTGAGGGCGGACACGACACTCGCGTGGGCGGCCCGATTGGCGGTGTTCCACACGGCCTGGAAGGCGGCGGTGGTGGTGAACGAACGGACGGCCCCGCCGATCAGCGCGGCCACTGAGGCCTGGAGCGGTCCCGCGTCGATGTTCTTCGTGATGGCGTCGGTGATCCGGGAGGCCACCGCGCCCCGCACGGCCTCGTCGTGGGCGAGCGGCGCCATGGCGGCGACGTACCGGTCGCTGTCGGCGATCTCCGTCTTCGCCCAGGCGGCGATCGCTCCGAGCGGTACCAGGACGGCCGCCAGGACGATCAGCACCGCCGACAGGAAGCTGCGCACCCGTCCACGTAATCCCGGGTTGCCCATCGGCGCGCGCGGGTGTGGGCTGTATGGGGGACGCACCCATGTGTCCCGGGCAAGCGGAAGGAGTGCCGCCATGGCCACACACGCTTCGGTACCCGTCACGAGCCGCCGCCGCACGGCTCACCGCCCGAGCAGGGCCGTCCTGGCGATCCCCGTCGTGCTGGGAGTGGCGTACGGCATCTGGGCCGCCGCGATCCAGCGCAACGGCGGCGACGGGGTGCTCTCGGGTGGCCAGATCGTTCTGGGTCTCGTGTCGGGCCTGGCCGTGATGGCGCTGGGCGTCGGCCTCCTGATGATGCAGGGCGCCCTGCCGCGCGAGCTGCGGGCGGCGGCGTACGGCACGCTCTTCGGCTGCGCCATGGGCTTCCTGTACAGCCTGTCCGACCACAGCATCCTGCGGTCGTCCGGCCTGGGCGCGATATGGGGCGGCGCCATGTTCCTGGTCTCGTTCTACGTGTTCTACACGCACGAGAACTGACCCCGTCCCCGGGATCCCGCACCCGCCAGCCCGTTCCCGAGACCCCGTTCCCGGGACCCCGCACCGCGAGCCCGTTCCCGAGACCCCGTTCCTGGGACCCCGCACCCGCGAGCCCGCCTCCGGGACCCCGCCTCCGGGACCCCGCCCCCGCATCCCCATCCGCCCCCTGGTCCCCCCACCCCCACCCCCACCCCCACCCTCATCACCCTGGGCGTTCGGGGTGGTGCGGGCTAGAGTGGGAGCCATGTCGTCCGCGTCGCAGTGTCGCTCTCACCTCTGCTGGTGGCGCTCCTCCTAGGAGCGGCCACGACTCACGCACGACATCGTCAGCGGGCCGTTCACACATGGACGGCCCCTTTTTTGTTGCCCTCGCTGGATCCGCAGTGGGCGCCGTCCAAACCCGCCCCACCACCCACTGCCCTTCCGAGGAGCCCCCGATGACCACGACCCTGCCGCCCACGAACACCCCGAGCAGCCGCCCCACGACCCCCCGGGCCACCGGCCCCGCGCCCGCACCCACCGGGACCGAGCCCACCAGGACCGGGACCGCCACCGCGCCCGCCACCGGGACCGAGCACACCGGGGCCGATCCCGCCGCCCTCCCGACCGGCGACCGCATCCTGACCGGTGACCGCCCCACCGGCCCGCTCCACCTCGGCCACTACTTCGGCACGCTCCGCAACCGGGTCCGGCTCCAGAACGAGGGCGCCGACCTCTTCCTCGTCATCCCGGACTACCAGGTCCTGACCGACCGGGACGTCGCCGAGCGCCTGACCGAGCACGTGGAGGGCCTGGTCCTGGACTACCTCGCCGCAGGCGTCGACCCGGCCCGCGCGACGATCTTCACGCACAGCGCCGTCCCCGCACTCAACCAGCTGCTCCTGCCGTTCCTGAGCCTGGTCTCGGTCGCCGAGCTCGGCCGGAACCCCACGGTCAAGGACGAGATCGCCCACTCCCGCCAGGCGGCCGTCTCGGGCCTGATGTACACCTACCCCGCGCACCAGGCCGCCGACATCCTGTTCTGCAAGGCGACCCTCGTACCGGTCGGCAAGGACCAGGAGCCGCACCTGGAGCTCACCCGCACGATCGCCCGCCGCTTCAACGAGCGCTACGGGCCGGTCTTCCCCGAGCCGCGCACCCTGCTGTCGGAGGCGCCCCTGCTGCTCGGCACCGACGGTACGAAGATGAGCAAGAGCCGAGCCAACTCCATTGCGCTCCGAGCCAGTTCGGATGAAACGGCCCGTCTGATCCGGGGCGCGAAGACGGACCAGGCCCGGCTGATCTCCTACGACCCCGAGCACCGCCCCGAAGTGAGCAACCTGGTGCTGCTGGCCGCGCTCTGCCAGGGCCGCGATCCGCACGCGGTGGCCGAGGAGATCGGCGAGGGCGGCGCGTCGGCCCTGAAGGCGGCGGTCACGGAAGCCGTCAACGACCACTTCGCCCCGCTGCGGGCGCGCCGCGCCGAGTACGCCCAGAACACGGACTACGTACGGCAGTTGATCCGCGAGGGCAACGCCCGGGCGAACGAGGTGGCCGATGCGACCCTCGACGAGGTGCGCCGGGCGATGGGCACGTTCCGGTAGGGGGCACGTTCCGGTGGGCCCTGGGGTCCGGCTGCTGTGCCGGGGAGTGCAGCCGGACTCGCGCGTGGGCGGCTTGCGATGGCGTGCGCAGGATCGAGGTGACGGCGGGGCGGGGTGGGGCGACGGCGGGGTGGGGCGACGGCAGGGCGGCGGCCGGAGCCCCGGGACCGAACGGGCCGTTGGAGGCCCATGCCTCCGCCGCGCAGGGGAGGCGGATGGGTCGCCAGGGGGATGGAAGCGCTGTCGCCGGGTGCGAGCCTGAAGGGGCACGGGGGAGTGGCGGCGACGGTGGCCCGGGAGGGTCCCGCCGCCGCCACGCATGTGTCCGGCCGGGCCGAGCTGACCGGCGGGACGCGCGGGCTTGTGTCATCCGGCCGCACCGCCACGGCCGGTGCCTTCCTAGACTGGGGCGCGAAGGACGCGGATCCGAGGGAGGGACAGGGCGGCGATGGCTGAACGGCGCAAGCGGGGCGTACGCGCGCGGTGGCTGGTGCTGCCGGTGGCCGCGCTGATGACCTGGGGATGTGCGCCGGGCCAAGGCTCGGGCCCGGACTCGGGGAGCCCGCAGGCACGCACCCCCGCTCCCACCGCGTCCTCCGCCGGCCCCTCGCCCACCGCGTCGCCGGGCGGAACCTACGATCCCGCGGCCTACGCGCCCCAGGTGCGTACGTACGCGAAGAAGGCCGGGGTCAGCGCACAGCTCGTGATGGCGGTCCTCTACAACGAGGACTACAAGCCGCACGATCCCGCCTTCGAACGGAGCTGGCAGAAGTACAAGCCGGATGCGGCCTTCGGCATCGCGAACATGCACCGGGCCGCGTTCGACCAGACCAAGCGCGGGCGCGACTTCGCGTCCCGCCGGTGGGAGGAGCTGCCCGACGACCGCGCGCTCGCGGTGGAGGCGGCGGCCTGGTACCTGCACGACATGTCCGCCCAGCTCCCGGCGCACTGGAAGGGCCCTTACTCGCGCGATGAGTTGATGGCACTCGGGTACAACGCGGGTGGCGGCAACATGGCGGCGTTCGCGCGCGGCGCGAAGCCGGGGAGCCAGGCGGCGGACTATCTGGCGCGGCTGCGCGACAACTGGCAGAAGGCCGGGAAGGCCGTCGCCCAGGACGGGACCTGAGGGAGCGGCGGGGCCGCGGTCATGCGGCGCTTGCCTGCGTGGTGGTGGTCGTGGTCCGGGGCGGCTGGGCGGTCAGGTCGCGTGCGGACTGCTGGGCGGTCAGGCCGCGTGCCCGGCGCGGCGGGGTGAGGTCCCGTGCGGACTGCTGGGCGGGCAGGTCCCGTGCCGGGTGCGGCGCGGTCACGTCCCGTGTCGGGCGCGGCGTCGTCAGGACCCGCAGGGCGTGGGCGAGGGACACCATCGTCATGTGGTGGTGCCAGCCCCGGAAGGAGCGGCCCTCGAAGTCGCGCAGTCCCAGCGGTTCGGCGACCTCGGCGAGGTCGCGTCCGACCCGGCGGCTGAGCATCGCGGTGCGGTAGGCGGCGCCGAGCTGCGACCGGGGCATGCGGGTGAGCCAGAACTCGTCGGGCTCCGGACGCCCGGCCGTGGTCCAGGCGCCGAGCAGCAGCAACTCCCCGCTGTCCGTACGCACATGGCGGTCGCGCAGCACGACCCGGGTGGCGCCCACGTAGGTGGCACGCAGGGTGCCCGTGGTGTGATCGAGCCATTCCACGGGCATCCGATGCGCGCTCAGTGCGCCGACGAGGCCCGGCCGTGTGCCCCGGTACGGAGCCGGGGACGGGGACGGGGACGGGGCCCATGAGGTGTACGCCGCTTCCGCCCGGACCCGTACCACGAAAGGGATGTGACGGCGCGTCAGGGCTGCGCAGACCGGATACGGGTCGCTTTCGCGCAGGTCCATCACGACCGGACGGCTGTCCAGACCCCACGCGGCGGACATGTCGGCGAGCGAGCCGATGGCGCACTGCTCGGGAGGGCAGGTGCTCACGCCGTCGGGAATGGCGGCCTGCTCGCGCCTGCCGGGTTCGTCGGTCCAGCAGCCGGGGAGCGCGAGGCGCCAGTCCACGGGGCAACTCATCGCGTCGGACGCCAGCCATATGCCCATCGCACGCTGGCAGTTGACGACCCGTCCGTACTGCGACACGAACTGCCGCTCCACACCCACCGAGTGGCGCCCCGCCTTGGTGATGACCAGCGGCCGCACCACCCAGGCGCGCGGGCGTGCCTGTTCCTGGAAAAGGCGGGCCAGTTCCCCGCGCACCGCCATCGAGTCCCACGGGGATTTGCTGATGAACTGGTACAGGCTCTGCTCGGCGTTCCCCCGCCCCTTTCCGGCGAGGGCCCGCATGGTCTTCTTGCCGTCGACGGAGAGCAGACCGCGTACATACACGTCGCCCCAGCGTCGCTGATCGGCGCGCGGAATGGAGGCGAGGGTCCTGGAAAGGAAAGCGCTGACCGTCTGCGGTGCGATTTCTCCGGGAAGCCCCTGCTCGGTCACGATCACGGAACCCATCACGGTTATTACCCAGCCCTCTCCAGGGAATTCGGAATCCGTCGCACTCGGGCCCCGTTGCCGCGGTGTGGGCGGAGACCGGGGCCGGCGGCCGCGGCGGCGATGCCGCCGGGCCTGGCCGGACCCGGTTCCTGGTTCGTCGGTCCGGGGGAACGGCCGACGGACGGGAGGGACGGGGGCATGGTTCAGTAATCCGCCCCCGTCGGACGGGGCGACCGGGGTGTCACGGCACCCGGTCGGGGTGGGGCGGGCCCGCCGTGTCGCACGGGCCGGCCGAAGGCCGTCGTGGTGACCCGGTGCGCGGTGGCGTCGGCCGAGTCGGATGGTGTGGCGTCCCGGCGCCCGGTCGGGGGCGAGGAGCGCGAGCAGCGAGGTGCGGCGCGGGTCGGAGGTCCGGGGCGGGCGGGCGCCGCCGGATGCCCGCGCTCAGTTCAGTGGCTTCGGGGCGCGAATTCGCTGGGCGATCCGGCGCGGGAATGTGCGGTTCCGGTGAGCGGGACCGGGGCGCCGGACCACATGGTGAGATAAGGCGAGCGAACGCCGGTAAATCTCTTAACCATTCCTTGGTTGTGGTTCATCATTGCCTCCCCTATGGCAGAAAGGCCTGTGGGCCGGGCCTTCCGTCACAGGAAGCATGCCGCAGAAAAAGCCCCCTATCCGCTTCCCGCTGGCATCATGATTGCGCAATGCGAAAACAAGAAGGGGAGGCACATGTGTAGAAATCCCGACATCGAGCCACAAGGCGAGGTGATACGGCTCTGCGCATGGGGACTTGAGCGGTACCGCGAGGCGCTGACCAAGGGGCCGGTCGGTGGTGAAATGCCCCAGTGCCTGCGCGAGTTGGGGCTGCTGCGGCCGTTGACGGAGACGCCGACGGTGTGGGCGGCGGTCCCGCCGGACATCGCCACCGGCGAGTTGGTGCGCCCCTTGGAGCGGGCGGTTCTGGAGCGGCAGCACACCATCGCGGCCATCCAGGAAGCCGTCGCGCGGGCCGAGGACGTCTATCGCGAGGAGCACCGTGAGTCCGCGATCCCGCTGCGGCTCCTGCACGGCGCCGACGTCATCCACTCCGCGCTGCTCCAGGCGAGAGACGACTGTGTCTGGGAGATGCTGACCGCACAGCCGGGGGGCTCTCGTGACCCCGACGCGCTGGCGCGCACCCTGCCGCAGGAGGTCGCGATGTCGCGGCGCGGCGTCAAGCAGCGCACCCTCTACCAGCACACCGTCCGCGCCCACGGGCCCACGCTCGCCTACATCGAGCAGGTCGCGTCGGCGGGCGCGGAGGTGCGTACCCTCAACGAGCTCTTCGACCGGCTGATCGTCTTCGACCGGCGTCTCGCGCTGATCCCGGACCACCGGCACGAACTCAGGACCACGGCGCTGCTGGTCGAGCATCCGGCCGTGGTGCAGTACCTCGTCAAGGTCTTCGACCACGCCTGGGCGCGCGCCGAGCCCGTCACGACGACCACCGAGGGAGCGCGGCCCCGGCTGATGACCGACGAGACGCGGCGCGCGGTGCTGCGGCTCATGGTCGAGGGACACACCGACGCGGTCATCGGCACCCGCATCGGCATCAGCACCCGCACCGTCTCCACCCACATCAAGAGGGCGTCGGAACTGTTCGGCAGCCGTAGCCGCGCCCAACTCGCCTATCTGCTGGCCCAGTCGGAGATCCTGGAGGACAGTTCGGTGCGATCCGCCGAAACCTCCTGAGGCCCGCGCCTGCCGCGCCGCCCCCACCCCGCGAGTTCGCGGGGGCCCGCCCCCGGCCCCCCGGCCCGAGGTCAGGAAGTCCGCGGCGGCCCCCCGCCCCCGGCCCCCGGCCCGAGGTCAGGAAGTCCGCGGCGGCCCCCGGCCCGAGGTCAGGAAGTCCGCGCCGAATCCTTGGCCGCTCCGGCACCGCCGCGCCAACCTGCCGTCCATGACAACCGAGAGCATCGACGTCACCCCGGCGGCGGACGACACGCCGGCCCAGCCCGCCGCACAGCCCGCCGCCCCGCCCGCCACACAGTTCGCCGCACAACCTCCCGCACATCCACCCGTACACCCCCCGGAGCGACCACCCGCGCACTCCTCTCCTGCTCCCGCGCAACCTTGCCCCGCGCCCGGGCCACCCTCTCCCGCGCCCCCGCCGCCTTCCGGACGGTCGCGCACCGCGGGCCGCTTCCTGGGGGTCGCGGTCGGCAACTTCCTCGTCCTGATGGACGCGTCGATCCTGAACGTCGCCCTGCCCGACCTCCAGCACGCCCTGCACGCCTCGACGGGCGCGCTGGCGTGGACGGTCGACGCGTACACCGTCGTCTTCGCGGGCCTGATGCTGGCGTCCGGTTCGTTCGCGGACCGCTGGGGGCCGCGCCGCATCTACCGCACGTCCCTGATCGCGTTCGGCGCGGTGTCCCTGCTGTGCGCCCTCGCGACCTCGGCCGGGCTGCTCATCGCGGGGCGCGCGCTGCTCGGCGTCGCCGCCGCGGGCCTGGTCCCGGCGTCGCTCGCGCTGCTCGCCGGGCTCTATCCCGACCCGGCGAAGAGGGCCCGCGCGGTCGGTGCGTGGGCGGCGGTCAGCGCGCTCGGCCTGGTGGCCGGGCCGGTGCTCGGCGGCGGTCTTGTCGCGCTCGGCGGCTGGCAGCTGGTCTTCCTGGTCAACCCGCCGATCGCGCTGGTGACCTGGCTGGCCGCGCGGGGCTTCGCCGCCGACGGGGAGCGCCCGCACAAGCCGGTCGACGCCCCGGGTCTCGTACTCTCCATCGTCGGTCTCGGCGCACTGACCTTCGGGCTCGTCCAGGGCGGCACCGCCGGCTGGGGCCACCCCGCACCGATCGTCGCGGTGGCCGTCGCCGCGGCGGCCTTCATCGCCCTCGTCCTGGTCGAGCGCAGGGCCGCGTACCCGGCTCTGCCGCCCGCGCTTCTCGTACGGGCCAGAGTGCAGGCCGACATGATCGCGGGCAGCGCCGCGTCGTTCGTGTTCTACGGGCTGCTCTACGCGATGACCCAGTGGATGGTGAACGAGCGCTCCCTCAGCCCCCTCCAGACGGGTCTCGCCTTCCTGCCCATGACGCTGCCGCTGGCCGTGCTGCCGCTGTTCACCGGCCGCCTGGTGGCCCGCGTCGGCACCCGCCCGCTGATCCTTTTCGGGCTGACCTGCGGAGTGCTGTCCGGGGTGATCCTGGCGTTCTCGGGCGCCGAGACCCCGTTCGCGCTGCTTGTCGCCGCCCAACTGATGCTGGCGCTCGGCTCCACCACCGCGATCCCGGCCTCCACCGCCGATGTGGCGATGACGGCGCCCGCGGAGTTCGCCGCGACCGCGCAGGGCGCGCTCAACGCCTCGCGGCAGGCCGGGTCCGCGCTCGGCGTCGCCGTACTCGGCACGCTGGTGTCCATGCACCGCATCGGCCTGGGCGTCGCCCTGTTCGCGACCGTGGCGCTGGTCTCGGTCGTCGCCCTGTTCGCCCGGTCCCGCCGCCAGGAGACCACCGGCTGAAGCCGCCAACTTGCTTGCACGGTGCGGCGATTGGGCCAGGATGGACGCCCGGTTGGCCTGGGCGGCGCCCAGATGCGGGACCACCAGCACGGGGGGCGTCCCGTCTCCCCGCAACAACTCACAACAACCCCCGACGAAAGGACACACCGATGCGCCAGGTCGCTCTGGGCAGCCAAGGACTGCGGGTTTCCGCACAGGGTCTCGGCTGCATGGGCATGAGCCAGTCGTACGGAGTCGGCAACGACACCGAGTCGATCGAGACCATCCACCGCGCCCTCGATCTCGGCGTGACCCTGATCGACACCGCCAACGTGTACGGGGCCACCGGCCTCTACGGCGTGGGGGCCAACGAGAAACTGGTCGGCTACGCGCTGAAGGGACGGCGCGACGACGTGGTCCTGGCCAGCAAGTGCGGCATCGCCGACGTGCGGCCGGGCACGGGAATGGTCCTGCGGGCCGACCCGGACTACGTACGCCGCTGCTGCGACGAATCCCTCCAGCGGCTCGGCGTCGACCACATCGACCTCTATTACCTGCACCGGGTGGACCCCAAGACCCCCGTCGAGGACTCGATCGGGGCGATGGCGGAGCTGGTGAAGGCGGGCAAGATCCGGCACATCGGCGTCTCCGAACTTCCTGCCGACGAGTTGGAGCGCGCCCACGCGGTGCACCCCGTCACGGCCGTCCAGAGCGAGTACTCCCTCTGGACCAGGAACATCGAGGAGTCCGTCCTGCCCACCGCACGCCGGCTGGGCATCGGGGTCGTCCCGTTCTCGCCGCTCGGCCGGGGCTTCCTGACCGGCGCGGTCACCGCACGCGACTCCCTCGCCGTCAACGACATGCGACGCGGCATGCCCCGCTTCAGCCAGGACAACCTGGACGCCAACCAGCGGACCCTCGACATCATCCGCTCCATCGCCGACGCGCACGACGCGCTGCCCGGCCAGATCGCCCTGGCCTGGGTCCATGCGCAGGGCGCCGACATCGTCCCCATCCCCGGCACCAAGCGCGTCAGCTATCTGGAACAGAACGCCGCCGCGGCCGACCTCGTACTGACCCAGGAGGATCTGGCCCGCCTGGACGAGGTGGCCACGCGTGTGGAGGGAGCCCGCCGGTAGGGCGCGCCCCCTAGTGGCTCGCCTGTGTGACGCCGCCCGTGCAGAGCATCCGGTGGTCGACCTCGGCGCAGGCCTCGGCCCGTTGAGGGTCGGGGGCGAGCAGCATGGGGCTCTCGGTGTCGGCGCCGGTCGAGCTGACGCGCACCTCCGACCAGATCGTGTCGCACGAGGGGCTGAAGCGGAGCTTCACCGCGTACGAGGCCGTGGTCAGGGCGCTCTGGGTGCGGGCGTCGGTGCGGCACAGGGAGACGGCCGGGTCGGCGCCCTGGCAGCTCGCGCCCCGGCAGGCGAGCGGCGCGGGGGCGGCGGGTGCGGTCGCGGGCGAGTGCGGGACGGCCACCCAGGTCGCGCTCCCCACCAGGGCGAGCGCGGCGACGACGGTCACCGTACGGCGGTGCGGGCGGCGCAGGAGCGGGCTCCGGGGATGCGGCACGGGGTCCGCCCCCACCGGTTGCGGGGGCGGTGGGGGCGGAGCGAGGGGGCGCGGGGGCCGCGCCGCGTGGTCCCAGAGGTCGAGGAGCCGGGCGTGGTGCTCGGCGCCGCCGAGCGCGCCGAAGGCGTCGACCGCGTCGCGGGGCGGCAGGTTGTCCCCGTTGAGATAACGGTGCCATGCCGACTTGCTGTACGCGGTGCGGGCGCCCAGACCGGCGAGGCTGAGGCCCGCGGTCTGTTTGAGGTGCCTCAACTCCTCGACCAGCAGCCTCATTTCGGGCCGGGTCGACTCGGGCAACGGTCGCCACTGCGCCACGCGGTCCCTCCCAGAAGTCCACAAAATCCCGTTCGAGGGGCATCTGTACCCCTCGGGGACCGGAACCAAGCTCCGGCCCCCGGTGCGAACGGGCGACGTTGCGGGGCCCGCGACGGCGACGCCGCGGGCCCCTCGGCGTGTGAGCGCGCCGGCACGCCGACGCGTCGATGCGTCAGCGTGCCTGCGCGGTCGGTGTGCCTGTGCGTGAGCGCCCCGGCGCCCCAGCACCGCAGCGCATCAGCACTTCTCCGCATCAGCACGTCACCGCATCAGCACCACGGCACGTACGATCCGGCCGCGACCCGTACGTAGTGCGCGGACACATAGCGCCCGTGGTGACCCGCGAGGCGGTACCAGACCCGGTTGCCGTGTACCGAGGTCCCGTCCTTCTTGCAGACGAGCGACACCTGGCGGCCCGAGCGCAGGGTGCCGGTGGCCTTGTAGGTGACTCCGGCGCCCGCCCTGATGTGCAGCCGGCGGCCGTGGCCGGTGACCACCGTCCCCTGCGGGAGGACCTTGTGCTGCCCGGCGGTGGCGACGGTCGCCTTCGCGGGGGCGGAGGCCGGGGTGGAGGCGGGGGCGGCGGCCATCGCGGTGGTCGGGAACAGGGCGAGCAGGGCGGCGACGGCGACGACGCTGTGCCGCACGGTGCTTCGGTTCATGTCTGTGTTCTCCAAGGTGCGGGGTCCCCGAGTAAGTGACCCTGTGTCAGCAAAGGTGTCCGGGGAGCGACGCGGGGATGCGTCCCAGGCGTCCCTGGGACGAAGCGGGACGACCACCCGGGCCCCTCCCCACCTGCAAGGCCCGTCCGGAGCGGTACGCGCGCCGGCCGACGTGGGCCCGTGCCCACCCCCGTTCACTCGCGTGGCGGAACGCCTCGGCCTCACTTAGCGTGAGGAAGGGGCCGCCACCGAGGGAGACCGGCACATGGGCCGTCATACCAAGGACGCCGTAGAGGGCGGACGCGCCGAGCGCATAGCGGCCGCGTCCGCGCGCCTTTCCGCAGCCGGACAGCCGGACGGACAGCCGGACGGACGGCCGGAAGGACGGCCGGAAGGACAGCCACCGACCCAGGAAGCGACCCAGGAAGCGACCCAGGGAGCGAGCCGGGAAGCGAGCCGGGAAGCGAGCCAGGAAGCGGGCCAGGCCATGGAACAGGGGTCCAGTCAGTCATCCGGGCAGGCGTCCGGGCAGGCGTCCGGGCAGTCATCCGGGCAGGCGTCCGGACATCAGGCCCGGCCCCCGTCGGTCGCGTACGCCACGCAGGGCGTGGCCCCGCAGGCACCGCACACCGGCGCCAAGCACGAGCACCGCTGGCTCGTCCTCGGCGTCATCGCGCTGGCCCAGCTCATGGTGGTGCTCGACGCGACCATCGTGAACATCGCGCTGCCCTCCGCGCAGCGCGATCTCGGCTTCAGCGACGGAAACCGTCAGTGGATCGTGACGGCGTACGCGCTCGCCTTCGGCTCGCTGCTGCTGCTCGGCGGCCGCATTGCCGACCTCGTAGGACGCAAGGTCGTCTTCCTGACCGGCCTCGTCGGCTTCGCGCTGGCCTCCGCGATCGGCGGCGCCGCGCCCAACTTCGAGGTCCTGGTCACCGCCCGCGCGCTCCAGGGCGTGTTCGGCGCGCTGCTCGCACCGGCCGCCCTCTCGCTGCTCACCACGACCTTCACCGACCCGAAGGAACGCGCCAAGGCGTTCGGCATCTACGGTGCGGTCGCCGGCACCGGCGGCGCGGTGGGACTGCTCCTCGGCGGCATCCTCACCGAATACCTCGACTGGCGCTGGTGCCTGTACGTCAACCTCCTCTTCGCGGCGCTCGCCTTCCTCGGCGCGCTGCGACTGCTGCACCCGGGTGCGCCCCTGGACCGTCCCAAGCTGGACATCCCGGGCACGGTGCTGGTCTCGGCCGGCCTGTTCTGCATCGTGTACGGGTTCTCCAACGCCGAGACGCACGCGTGGAGTTCGGCGCAGACCTGGGGGTTCTTGGCGGTCGGCGGCATCCTGCTGATGGCGTTCGCCTGGTGGCAGACGAGGGCGAAGCACCCCCTGCTGCCCCTGCGGGTCGTCCTCGACCGCGACCGGAGCGCGTCCTACCTCGCCATGTTCATCTCCGGCGCGGGCATGTTCGGCGTGTTCCTGTTCCTGACGTACTACCTCCAGCAGATCCTGCGGTACTCCCCGGTCAGCACCGGGCTCGCCTTCCTGCCCATGGTCTTCGCGATGATCGTCAGCTCGGTCGTCGCCCAGAACAAGCTCGTTCCGCGCCTCGGCGCGAAGCCGATCGTGCCCCTGGGCATGGGACTGGGCGCGGCTGGGCTCGCCTGGATGACGGCCCTGGACGCGACCAGCGGCTACGCGGGCCACGTCCTGCCGCCGCTGCTCGTCATGGGTGTCGGCATGGGCCTGATCTTCGCCCCGGCCATGAGCATGGCCACGGCGGGTGTCGCCGCGCACGACGCGGGTGTCGCGTCGGCGATGGTCAACACGAGCCAGCAGGTGGGCGGTTCGATCGGCACGGCCCTGCTGAACACCCTCGCCACGAGCGCCGCCACCAGCTACCTGGTGGGCCGCCAACCCACCCCGGGGGCCAAGGTCCAGGCGCAGTTGCAGAGCTATTCGACGGCGTACTGGTGGTCGGCGGCGTTCTTCGCGCTGGGCCTGCTGGTGTCGGTGGTGCTGTACCGAAAGGGCCCGCCGAGGCAGGCGGTGGGACCGTCGGAGGGGCCGGTGCACATGTGACCCCTGTTGACAGCCCCGTCGCGGTCCCTAAGGGCGGACGTAAGGCCGCGTCATGACTTCCATGTTGTGACCGTCCGGGTCGTCGAAGTAGGCGCCGCGACCACCGAATAGACGGTTGATCCGGCCGGGTTCGGTGTGGTTGGGGTCGGCGTAGTAGGTGACCCCGACCGCCTCCAGCCGGGCGACAACGGCGTCGAACTGCTCGTCAGGGACGAGGAAGGCGTAGTGCTGCGACTGGATCGGCTCGTCCCTCTTCTCGTAGTAGTCGAGCGTCACACCGTTGCCGAGGTCGACGGGCAGGAACGGCCCGAACGGGGCGCTGACCTTCAAGCCGAGCACCGCGGCGAGGAACTCGGCGGACAGGTACCGGTCGCTCGCGTAGACGGCAGTGTGGTTGAGCTGGATGCCATGGATGCCGGCCGTCGGCAGCTCGGATGCATGCGGGTACTGCTGGTCATGGGACATCGGTGGTGTGTCTCCGGTCTTGGGGTCCGCTGGAATGGGGCGCCGTATACGGGCGCCGGGAGCTAAGACGCGGAGAAAAGGGGCGGGCCTCGTGCCCGCCTCGTGCTCACGCCGAGGCCGGGAACCTCACTCGTGCGTGGCCCATGGCCGACCCGGCAGTCACCCGACCGACCCTAGTGACCACCGCAGACGGGGGCAACATCGTTTCCTGCCCGTGCCCGCCCACGGATCGAGCCGCCGTTACGACGTGGCGGGTCGCCACGGCTCTGCCGACCACAACCCGACCTGTCCCGACCCCCACCTGTCCCGACCCGACCTGTCCCGACCCGACCCGATACGCGGTCTAGTGGTGCCAGGCTTCGCCGCCCGTGTTGTGGATGAACCGCTGCAACACCTTGAGCGTGATCAGGTACTCCTCGTCGGAGATACCCGCGTGCCGTTGCGCCCACAGCTCGTCCTGAAGGGCCGCGGCCTTGGCGTGGAACGCCCTGCCCTCGGCCGTGATGCCCAGACGCCTCTCGGCATCCTCGGTGATCCAGCCCCGGGCGATGACCGTGTCGATCTCCGACTCCATGAGTCCCGGGCCGGTGTCCAGGTAGTTCCGCAGCACGTGGCACACCTCGTCACGGGTCTTGACGGTGTCGGCGCCCGCGACCTGCGCGAGGACCCACCACTGGGGCTGGGTGGTGCCGATCCCTGCGAGGGCGGCCCGGGTGCGAGTGACGACGGCCTTGTACGCCGCCCAACTCCAGTACCCGATGGGCTGCTTGATGAGATCGGCGTCGCTGTGCGAGAACTGCGCGTACTCCATGGCTGGTACCCCTGTCGTCGTCTGAGCCGGTTCGATGAGATCGACCGTAGAAACTCAACTGGACTTGAGGTCAAGGTCACCCGAGCTGCGACCAGCCTTCGAGTATGGTCTCGCGGTCGCGGGACCGCAGCACGCGGACAGGTCGTACCTCGTCCCACCACTGCATCAGAGCCGTGGGCGAGGACTCGCCGCGCACGAAGCGGGCGAGCAGCCCGAGCGAGAGGTCGACCTCGCGCTGCGAGTAGGCGACCGCGGCGCCCGACAGCACGTCGGCCGTGGTCTCGTCCCCCTCCTTCGTGATGAGCGTGACCGTCATCGACGGCGGTTCACCGGGGACCCACAGGTCGAACGCCGCAGCCGCCATGGACAGGGCCCGGGTCCCCCACCGCACGGCCGCCGACCGGACCGGCGCGTCGGTCACCCGAAGGTCCAGCACGTCCGGCCATCGCCATTCCCCCGGGCTGTCCCCGGTGACCCGCACACCTATGGAGGAGAGCAGTACGCCCGTGCTCCCGGCCGACGGGGGCGTACCCAGGTGCACCTCATCCCCACTGACCCAGAAGAGCCCGACCATGCTTCCGGCCGTGGGGCCCGCGGCGGGGGACGGTGAGGCTGACGGTTGCACGAGGTCGGCTCCTTCTCTCCGGCGGCGGCGCGGCGCAGCTTGCCCAAGTCATCGAACCTATAGGCGCGTTGTGCCCGCGCCATCACCTTTACGCCGGCCCCGGCGCGCGGGGCACGGCCCGGCCGGGGTTGGTCGGGACATTTGTCCTGTGGGAGTTGGGATTCTTCGCTCTGCCGTGGGGGCTGGGGTGGGCGGGAGTATCAGGGGTGTCGGCAAGAGGCCGGCGGGTTACGGGGAACAAGGGTGAGGGGAACGCCATGAGTGCCACGGTCGCGATGGAGATGCCGGTTCAGGTCGAGACGCAGGGTCAGGGTCAGGTTCGCCCGGTTGAGACGGTGGCTCTCACGGGTCTGCCGAGCTGGTACTTCCCCCTGGTGGGTGCCTTCGCGGGGATCTTCGATGTCGCCCGTGCGTACCCGGTGTTGTACGCGCTGGTCCCGGTGATCGCTGTGGTGCAGATCGTGCTGGCGTGCACGGTTTTGAAGGCGCGGATGCGGTTCATGAAGTCGCTGTGGAAGAACAAGCGGACCCGGTTCCTGGCGCTGGGTCTCCTGGCCGTTCGTTTCGTGATCCGGTACGGGCTCGGTGTCGCCGGTCTCGCGCTGGGTGCGGCCACCGGGCAGGTCGCGCTCGGCATCGTGATGGCGGTCATCGGCACCGCGATGGCCTGGGGCGACCAGTGGCTCATCCTGCGCACCCTCCAGCACACCCAGGCCAAGGCCGTCTGACCCGGCCAGGGTTACTTGCCCGGCGCGATGATGCCCCTGTTCGCCAGGAACATCAGGACGTGCCCGCAGTCCCGGCAGGCCAGGGACGTCAGGTGGCTCTTGCTCCCGAACATCTTGTTCGGCCGGTAGAACCTGGCCGTCAGCTCGGAACCGGGGGAGTTGGTCATGTACAGCTCGACGGTCTCCAACCCTCCGCCACACAGGGGGCATGAGTCCGGAGCTATGGGGGGAAGGTGCGGTATCGCCATGGCTGGATCGTACGAGCCCGGTCAGGCTCCCTTGACCGCCCCCACGAATCGCGTCCACGCGCCCGTTGCCACGAGGAGGACGGGGCCGGCCGGCACCTTGCTGTCCCGTACCGGTACGACCTCCCCGAACCCGTCCGCCACCTCGACGCAGTCGCCGCCTTCGTCATTGCTGTACGACGACTTGCGCCAAGCGCCTTCCGCCACCTCGACGCAGTTGCCGCCCTCCGCGTTGCTGTAGGACGACCTGCGCCACGCTCCCTCCGCCACCTCGACGCAACTGCCGCCCTCCGCATTGCTGTAGGACGACTTCCGCCAACGGCCGGTGGCAAGAGAGCGCGATATGTTCATGATGCGTAGTCCTCCATCGCCGCCTGGATCAAGGACAGGGACGCGTCCGGCGACAACGCTACGGCCCTGGCGAGATCGTAGGTCTTGATGTAACTGGCGACCAGGGCAGGCGTGTCCAGTAGTTGGCCCGATCGGGCTGCTTCGAGGTAGATGACGGGTGGAGCATCGGCGAAAGTCATCACCTTCACTGAACTGTGCATCAAGGGAAGCACTCCCGCATCAAACGGCAGGACTTGGACCACGACCTGGCCACGCTCGGCCAACTCGCTGATATGTGCCAACTGGGCCCGCATCACACGGGGTTCGCCTACTCGGATCCTGAGTACGGACTCATGCAGAATGCACCAGAGCTCGGGCGCCGCTGGCCCATCGAGAAGTTTGGCCCGTTCCCCGCGGGTCGTGACGTTGAGCTCAACGTCCTTCTCTGAGGCGAAGGGGCGACCTGCTCGGGTCAGGGCGCGGGTGTACGCCGCAGTTTGCAGGAGGCCCGGCACCACCATGGGCGTCCAGTGGTAGATCGCCGAGGCCATCGACTCAAGCTCCGCCGCCAAACGGAAGTACTCCGCATGCTGGGACGCCTGCTCCATCGCCTCGCACATGCGGGTCAGGATGCCGTCCGTGTGCAGGGCCGCGTCGAGGAGTTTGGCCATCTCCTTCGTGGGGCGGCGGGTGGCCGCCTCCATCTGACCGATGTACGCGCCCGAGCAGAAGACGAGCGCGCCCAGCTCCTCCTGGGAGAGCCCGGCGGCCTCCCGTTTGCGGCGCAGCTCGCTGCCGTAGAAGGCGCGGGGTGAGTCCCACGGGTTGAGGTCCTTGGGTCGCATGGGCAACTCCCTTGTGCAGCAACGTCGTTGTCGGGACCGCACGTACCGGGTCCGAGCCTAGCTGCGTAGGGTCACCTCGCGCATACGGAACGTGAAAAGCCCCGGGTCCCGGCAGACACGCCCACCGACGGCTCAAGGTGGTCCGGGGTGTCCTGGCCGGTGTTACACCATGTGCACCATTTCCCCCGAGGCGACCTGGATGCCACGTATGCGGACCGACACCCTGGCCCACAACGCTCCCGACCGAGCCCCGACGGACGGGCTCCACCGCCCGGCCCGCCGAACCACGCGGACCCGCCCCTGGGCCGCGCTGCTCCTGGCCGCCGTGCTGCCGCTGGCCGCCGCCGCGCCCGCGATGAGCGCCCCCGTCGGTGCGCGGGACGTACGCGTGACGCACGCGACGCCGGTGCCGTCGCCGGAACAGCTCACTCCGGACCTGATCGCGATGATGCAGCGCACGCGCATCCCGGGGGCGATCATCTCCGTCCGCACGCCCGAGCACGGCACCTGGACCACGACCCTGGGCACCAGTGACCTCCGGGACGGCCGGCCGATGCGGACCGACCTGCACCTGCGGGTCGGCAGCATCACCAAGACCTTCACGGCGACGGTGATCCTCCAGCTCGTCCAGGAGGACCGGCTGTCCCTGGACGACCCGGTGTCGGCGTACCGCGACGACGTGCCGAACGGGGACCACATCACCATCCGCCAGCTGCTCCAGATGACCAGCGGCCTCTACAACTACTCCGAGGACCCCGGCTTCAACCGGCGTCTCGACGAGCGGCCCGAGAGCCACTGGAGCCCGCGCGAACTGCTGGACGTGGCCTTCCGGCACCCTGCGTACTTCCCGCCGGGCGAAGGCTGGCACTACTCCAACACCAACTACGTCCTCCTCGGCCTCATCGCCGAAAAGCTCACCGGGCAGCCGCTGGACCGGCTGTTCCAGGAGCGGGTCTTCGAGCCGGTGGGGATGCACGAGTCCAGCCTGGTCGACGACACCTCGATCCCGGGGCCGTACGCCCGGGGGTACCAGTTCATCGGCAACGTCGCCAGCCTGACCGCCCCGGTTCTGACCGGCAAGAAGGCCGCCTGGGCGGACTGGTCGGCGGGCAACCCGGACGACGTCACGCACGTCAACGTCTCCTGGGCGGGCGCGGCGGGCGCGGCCGTCTCCACGGTCGACGACCTGCGGCGCTGGGCGCCCGCGCTGGCCAACGGCGCGCTCCTGAGCCCGCAGGTGCAGGACGAGCGGCTGCACTTCGTGCCGACCTCCGACCAGCCGGGGGCCCCGGAGTACGGGCTCGGGGTCGCGAAGGTACTGGGGTTCATCGGTCACGACGGCCAGATCCCCGGCTACAACAGTTTCGTGGGCTACGACCCCGAGCGCCACGCGACCATCGTGGTGCTCGTGAACCTCAACCAGTCGCCGGACGGTACGGCCCCGGCCGACGAGCTGACCAAGTTCCTCATCGCCAAGCTCTTCCCGTCGAACTGAAGGAACGGCGGGGGCGAGGCCGCCCTTCGGGGGTGGCCCGCACCCGCCACGTCGTACGCAACAGGCTTGTGCATGAGGCTTGTTGGGGGCTCCGCCCCAGCGCGTCCAATGAGTGCTGGATCGCGGTGAGTCTGGTTCCCGCATCCTCTGGACGTGGGTGACGTCCGCCGCTACGTTCGGGCGATGCTGCATACCGGGGGACGCCCGCACACTCACGACGTACGAAGACGACAGCTCTCCCGGCCCTGGCGCCTCGCCCGGCGCACGGCCGCACTCCTGGTCGCGGGCGGCTTCCTCGCCGCCTGCGGCAGCAGCGAACCGACCGTCGGTGACAGCGACGCGTCGTGCAGCATCTCCGCGCAACCGACCGTCACGGGCGTCATCACCGCCTACCAAGTGTCGTTGAGCGCGGCGAGCAATGAGGTGGGTTACTTCTCCCGGATGGCTTCGGTCACCGTCAGCGGCGGACAAGAGCCGCCCACAACGACCAGTGAGGCACTGGACACCCCGATCCCGGTCCCTCAAGTCCCGGGCGTCTACTTTGTGCAGGCGTCGATTCAGATGGCCGGGAACGTGCCGAGAAACTACCGGGGCGTGCAGTGCCAACTGAGCCTCACCGTCAACGCGGGCTGAGCGCAGGGCGCGCGGGGCGCACGGGGCTTTACGCCGGAGTTCGGGGTCTCGGGAGTCGTGGGCATGACGCCGGGGCCCCGCAGTAGTACGGGAGGGCTACCCGTAGGACCGGAGAGCTACTGACCAAGTGGGCTCTCCAGCGCGACGCCGACGACGGGGTCCGCTCCCTAGCTTCGGTACCGGACGAACATCCCCGGTACGGAAGGCTTCTCCATGGCGTCACGTCGGTCCGGTCACCTAGCGCCGCCCGTCAACTGATGGCATCCGTGGGCGAGTTACGGCCGCCCTGTTGGGCGCTGCGGCGGCGGCCCGCGCTGTGGGCGGCGGCTGGATGACGTTCCGTACGTACGAACAACCCGGGCACGGAGCGAGCTGTGCGGTGCGCGAAGGCGGTACCGCCAGGATGAAAGAGGATGAAAGTGGAGAGGGGGATGGAGCGTGCCTAGGGTGAGCGGTGCGGACAGGGGTGAGCGCGAACCGGGTTCGCTCAGCGGGCGGTTGGTCCTGGGGTGGCTGCGGGCGGCGTCACGCACCCTGCGCCGGGATCTGCTCCCCGCGCCCGAGCCGCTGCCGGCCGGGGCCCAGGAGGGCTGGCTCGCCTGGCGGCCCGCGCTCGTGGTGCCGCTGCTGCTCGGCGCGATCGTCTTCATGGTCGGTGGCGCCGAGGAGTACGCCCACGGGTTCCATCTGGGCATCGCGGTGGGGACGGTGCTTTCCGGGGTGCAGGCGGGGGCGCTGGTCGTCGGCCTGTACCGGCCGCTTCCCGCCTGGTGGGCGGTGTCGGCCGTGACGGTGGTCGCCGCGCTGTGGGCGGGGCCCCGGCTCGACGAGGGCGCGCTCTACCCCTGGAGCGGGGTCGGGGTGGCGCTGACGTCCGGCGTGCTGCTGCTCGTTGCCCTGACGTGCCGGCCCCGGGTCGCCGTCGAGACGCTGGTGATCAGCTTCGGTACGGGTCTGATGTGCGCCGTCCTCACCGGCGGGTTCCACAAGTCGTCCAGTGTCGGGGTCGCGTCGGCGAGTTTCGCGATCGCCGTGGTGCTCGGGGCGGCGCTGCGCGGACGCCGGGTGGCCCGTACGCAGCTCGTCGCGCAGGAAGTCCTCACCGGCGAGGAGCGGGCGCGGCGCACGCTGCTTGAGGAGCGCAGCCGGATCGCGCGCGAGCTGCACGATGTGGTGGCCCACCACATGTCGGTCATCTCCATCCAGGCGCAGGTCGCCCCCCACCTGGTGGACAACCCGTCCGACGAGCTGAAGGAGAACCTTGCGGGCATCCGGCAGAACGCCGTCGAAGCGCTCACCGAACTGCGGCGCGTGCTCGGGGTGCTGCGATCCGAGGAACCGGTGGGGGATTCGGGGGTGGGTTCGCCGGGAAACTTGGCGGCGGGTTCCGGGCAGCACGCCCCGCAGCCCTCGCTCGACCGGATCGGCGAGCTGGTGGCCAATGTGCGGGGGGCGGGTATGACCGTCGCGACCGACATCACCGGCGTGGTGCGTCCGCTCTCTCCCGGTGTGGAACTGTCGGCCTTCCGCATCGTCCAGGAGGCGCTGAGCAACGCGATGCGTCATGCGCCGGGGGCGGCGGTACGGGTGCTGGTCGCCTACCACCGGGCCGGGCTCGTCATACGGGTCACCAACACCGCGCCGGACCGGCCGGTCGCCCCCTCTCCCGGTGCCGGGCACGGGCTGCTCGGCATGCGCGAACGGACTGCGATGCTGGGCGGGGAACTGGCGGTGGGGGCGACGCCGGACGGGGGGTACGAGGTCAGTGCGACCCTTCCCCTGACTTCGCCCGCGTAGCGGTGGTGCCGGTTAATGGCGCGTGCTCGTTGGCGGTGGTGCTGGTTGGCGGTGGCGCTCGTGCCTAGCGGGCTTGGATGACACGTATCTGCTGGAGGGCAGGCCATGACGATCCGGGTGTTGATAGCCGACGACCAGATGATGGTGCGGCAGGGATTCACGGTGTTGCTCAACGCGGAACCGGACATCGAGGTGGTGGGACAGGCGGTCAACGGCCTCGAAGCGGTGGCGCTCGCCGCGCAGCTGGTGCCGGATGTCGTTCTGATGGACATCCGCATGCCCGAGCTCGACGGGATCGAGGCGACTCGGCGGGTTACGGCGGCGGATGGTGGGGGCGGATGCGGCGGCGGGGGTGCGGGTGATGGTGTTGGTGGTGGTGAGGGGGTGGGGGTCAGGGTGCTCGTCCTCACCACCTTCGACCTCGACGAGTACGTGTACGACGCGCTGCGCGCGGGGGCCTCGGGGTTCCTCCTGAAGGACGCCTCCGCCGACGAACTCGCGCATGCGGTACGGGTGGTGGCGGCCGGGGACGCCTTGCTCGCCCCGAACGTCACCAAGCGGCTGATCGCGGAGTTCTCGCGGCTCACGCCCGTGCCGCAGGCTCCGCCGGGGGCGAAGGTCGGTGCCCTGACGGAGCGCGAGACCGAGGTGCTGGCCCTGATCGCGCAGGGCCTGTCCAACGCGGAGATCGCGGGGCGGTTGGTGCTGGCGGAGCAGACGGTGAAGACGCATGTCAGTCGGGTGCTGGTGAAGTTGGGGCTGCGGGATCGGACGCAGGCGGCGGTGTTTGCGTATGAGTGGGGCGTGGTTCGGCCTGGGGGTTTGCCCGCCCGCCCGCCCGTTGCTCGGGGTTGGTCGGGCTGAGCCCTGGGGCTGCGCCCCAGACCCCATGCGGGGCTGCGCCCCTGCACTCCGGGGGTTTGCCCACCCGCCCGCCCGTTGCTCGGGGTTGGTCGGGCTGAGCCCTGGGGCTGCGCCCCAGACCCCATGCGGGGCTGCGCCCCTGCACCCCCGGGAGGTCGCCCACCCGCCCGCCCGTTGCTCGGGGTTGGTCCGGTTGAGCCCTGGGGCTGCGCCCCAGACCCCACGCGGGGGCTTCGCCCCCTGCACCCCCTCGGGGCTGCGCCCCGGACCCCATGCGGGGCTGCGCCCCTGCACCCCACGCGGGGGCGCGCCCCTGCCCGGGCGGGCGGCCAGGGGGGTGCGCCCGAGCAGGGGCGGGCGGCCGACCCCGGGGGGTGCGCCCCTGCCCGGGCGGGCCGGCGCACCCTCCCGGGCGCGGCGGGACGCCCGGGGCTTTCCGGTCAGGCCCGCCGGCGGCGCAGGAGGAGGAATCCTCCGCCCAGCACGCTCGCCGTCGACACGGCGGCCAGGGCCTGGGGGGCCACCGCCGGGCCGGGGGGCGGGGTCGGGGCGGCTGTGGGGGGCGGCGGGGTCGGGTCGCCGCCGTGGCCGTGGTGGGTCACCGTCGAGTGCGGGGCGCCCGCCGTGATCTTCTGCTCCGTGGGGGCCGCGGCAGACGTGGCGGTGGTGCCGGTGCCCGCCCCGTACACCACGTCCGAGCAGCTGTAGAACGCCTCGGGGCTGTCGTTGCGCTGCCAGACCTTGTAGATGATGTGGCGGCCGGTCCTGGCCGGCAGCGTACCGGTGAAGTTGTAGTAGCCGTCCGTCGCCGTTCGCGCCGTCTGGTACGTGGCCACGGGCGTACTGTCCAGGTCGGACCACTTCAGCGGCTTCGTCGGGTCGAAGCCCTCCTTGGTGATGTAGACCGTCATGGTGCCCGAATGGGCCGCCGTCACCCGGAACTTGAAGTTGAACTGCCCCGCGGCCACGCCGGTGGAGGGCCAGTCGGTGCGGGCCCAGTCCAGGGCCCGGTACTTGTCCCGGTTCGCCGAGCACAGTTTGCCGTCGGGGATGAGCTGGCGGGACTGGCCGTTGGCGTTGGCGATGTTCACCTCGTTCCAGTCGTACAGCGGTTGGGTGCCGGAGTCGGCGACGAGGTCCTTGCACACCTGCGACACCGGGTGCTCCGGGCCCTCGGCGAAGCAGGCGGCGATGCGGCTGACCGGGTTGAACATGGTTCCGTGCGCGGAGGCGGGGGAGGGCGCGAGGGCGAGGAACGTGAGGGAGGTCGCCCCGAGGACACCCAGGGACGCTGCGGTACGCCGAGCGGACATGCGTGAGCTCCTTGATCGTGGGGGTGGCGGGGCGGGCCGGGCGCCCGACATGGACGCCGGGCGCGCCAACTCGCCCCTTGGTGGCGGCACTTGAGAGCGTGGCATTGGTCTGGACCAAGCCGCAAGAGGTCTACGCCAACCCGTCCGGCGCGACCTTGGGCCGAGTGTCCGCCGAGCCCGCCGTCCGGCCACCGCGCGCGGCCATCGGGCGGTCGTTGGCCGGGCGCGCCCACCAGACGCCCTCACCGTGCGTCAGGCCGGGCAGGCGCCGCTCGATCGCCGCGACGTGGCGCGTCGCGACCGTGCCGCGCAGCAGCCTGCCCCCGGCGGTGGCCGCGCTGTCCTCGATGAGCGCGCCCATCGTCGTGAGCTGTCCCGCGACCGCCGCGAGCGTGTCGGCCGGCACCTCCAACTCGAAGGCCTGGTACGGCTCATAGAGCTGAGTGCCGGCGTCGCGCAGGGCGCGGCCCAGAACGATCGTGGTCAGGGCGCGGAAGGCGCCCGCCGTACTGGAGGTGCTGGAGAAGCCCGACCGTACGAGCGTGACCGTGCAGTCCGCGACCGCCCAGCCGAGCGGGCCGGCGCGCAGTGCATCGTGCACGGTGTCCTCCACCGCCTGGTGGAACGCGCGGGGTAGGGCGCCCAGTTCGGTCTCGTAGCGGAACGTGTTGCCTTGGCCGTACGGGGCCGGCTCGGCGCGCAGGCCGACGGTCGCCCAGTGCCCGCTGGGGGACGGGCCCCGGTCCATCCCCTCGACCGACTCACCCCGGCCCGTCAGGCGTTCGACGCACACCGTGCGGCTCGGCTCGAAGACCACCTCGATGCCGTACACGGTGGCCAGGGTGGCGCCGATGACCTCCTTCTGCACCTCCCCGTACAGGAACACCGAAGTGGCGCCGCCCGGTTCGGTGCGCGCGCGGATCAGGGGGTCCTGCTCGGCGAGGTGCTGGAGGGCGGTGTGCAGCCGGGCGGCCGCCGCGCCGCCCGGCTCCCGGGGGCGTACGACGCTCTGGAGCGTGGGGGCGGCGAAGCGCGGCGCGCGCTCCGACGGGTGGGCGGGGCGGGTGGGGTGGTCCGGGTGGCTCAGGTGGTCGCCGACGCGGATGCCGGGCAGGCCTCGCACCTTGCCGATGTCTCCCGCGGTGAGGTGGGTCGTGCCCGGGCCCGCGCCCACGACGTCGAGGGAGGTGACGCGTCCGGTGTGGGTGCCGGCAGGGGAGGTGAAGGTCAGGCGCTGACGGGTCGTCACGGTGCCCTGGCGCAGGCGCAGGTACGCCGTCTTGCGGCCGTGGCTGTCGCGCTCCACGGCGAAGACCGTGCCGCTGGGCGGAGCGGCGGTGTCCTGCGCCGGTGCGGGGAGCAGCGTCACCATGGCGTCGATGAGCGGGGCGATGCCCTGGCCGCCGATCGCCGAGCCGAAGTACACGGGGTGGACGAGCGCGTCGGCGGTCTGCGCGGCGAGCGCCGCGCCGAGTTCGTCGGGGGTGGGCGGCGGGCCGTCGACGATGCGGGCGAGGACCGTGTCGTCGTGCTCCGCGAGCAACATGCCGATGTCGGCGCGGAGTTGAGGGTCGTCGTGGGTGCGGGGCACGACGGTGACGGACGGCGTCCCCAGGTCGCGTACCGCTGTCATGGGGGCGATGTGGGGGGTCAGGGTGCGCCGGATCTCGGACAGGAGGTCCGTTCCGCGGGCGCCCGCACGGTCACACTTGTTGACGAAGATCAGGGTCGGCAGCCGCGTCTCGCGCAGGGTGCGCATCAGGACGCGGGTCTGCGCCTGTACGCCTTCCACGGCGGACAGGACGAGCACCACGCCGTCCAGGACGCCGAGCGCGCGCTCCACCTCGGCGATGAAGTCGCTGTGGCCCGGGGTGTCGATCAGATTGACCTGCGTGTCACCCACGCGGAACGACGCGACGGCGGAGTGCACGGTGATGCCGCGCTGCCGCTCGATGGCGTCGGTGTCGGTCTGGGTGTCGCCGTCGTCCACGCTGCCGAGCCGGCCGATGACGCCGGTGTCGAACAGGAGGCGTTCGGTGAGGCTGGTCTTACCGGCGTCGACGTGGGCGAGGATGCCGATGTTCAGGGTGTGAAGGGGTGTGCGCATGGGTGCGGGGTTCTCCGAAAATCGCCGTGAGGTCTGGGCTCTGGGCTGTTTCGAAGAGTCGGCGCACGTATTGCTCCCGCGGTTGGGCTCGATCGGTGTGGCTCGATCGGATGGGGGTTGGTCGGGTGGGGTCGATCGGGTCGGCTTGGCGGGCCGGGTTCGATCAATGGGGTCGATCGGGTCGGCTCGGTGGGCCGGGCTCGATCGGTTGGGCTCGGTCAGGCTAGGGGAAGGGCGGCGCGGGTGCGAGAGGTTTTCCGTGGGGGCGGGGCACCCGGGACGTGGGGGCCGTCGCGCCGGACAGTAGAGTGCGGCTCCGTCCCCCCGGGCCGGATCCGACCCTCCCGCGCACACACCCGAGGTACACACGTCGTGAATTCCGCAGCCGCCGACGCCCGCCCCGACGTCACTGTCGTCGGTATCGGGGCCGACGGGTGGGACGGACTCGCCGTCGGGGCGCGGGGCGTGCTGACCGAGGCCGACGTCGTCATCGGCGGGGCGCGGCAGCTCGCGCTGCTGCCCGAGGAGTGCGGGGGTGAGCGCGTCACCTGGCCAAGCCCGCTCAGGCCCGCCGTCCCCCAGCTGCTCGCGGACCACCGCGGGCGCGGCATTGCCGTACTGGCCAGCGGCGACCCCATGTTCTACGGCATCGGGCGCACCCTCACCGAAGTCCTGGGCGCCCCGCCGCGCGTGCTGCCGCACCCCTCGTCGCTGTCCTACGCCTGCGCCCGCCTCGGCTGGCCCGTCGAGGAGACCGAGGTCGTCACGCTCGTCGGCAGGCCCACGGACCGGCTCGCCGCGGCGCTGCACGACGGGCGCCGGGTCCTCGTGCTCAGCGCCGACGCCGCCACCCCCGCCGATGTCGCGGCCCTGCTGCGCGACCGCGGGTTCGGGCCGAGCCGGATGCGGGTGCTCGAACAACTCGGCTCGCGGCACGAACACTGTGCCGAGGGCGTCGCCGACGACTGGGACATCGTGCCGGGCGACGCCCTCAACGTCGTCGCCGTCGACTGCCGCCGTGCCCCCGGCGCCCTGCGCCTGGGCGCCGTGCCGGGGCTGCCCGACGCGGCGTACGAACACGACGGCCAGCTCACCAAGCGGCACGTCCGCGCCGCCACCCTCGGTGCGCTCGCGCCCGCGCCCGGCGAACTCCTGTGGGACATCGGCGGCGGCTCCGGCTCGATCGCCGTCGAATGGATGCGTACGCATCCCTCCTGCCGGGCCCTCAGCGTCGAGCGCGACGCCGTCCGGGCCGAACGCATCGCCCGCAACGCGGACCGGCTCGGGGTGCCCGCGCTGCGGGTCGTCACCGGCGCCGCGCCCGCCGCCCTGGCCCAACTCCCGCGTCCTGACGCCGTGTTCATCGGCGGCGGGCTCACCGCGCCCGGGCTGCTCGACGCGTGCTGGGAGGCGCTGAGGCCCGGCGGGCGCCTCGTCGCCAACACCGTCACGCTCGAATCGGAGGCGCTGCTCGCCGCGTGGCACCAACGCCACGGCGGCGACCTCGTCAGGCTCGCGGTCGCGCACGCCGTGCCCGTCGGGTCCTTCACCGGCTGGCGCCAGGCCATGCCGGTCACCCAGTGGGCCGTGGTGAAGGCCGGCCCCGTACCGCACGACACCCCTTCAGGAGCAGACAGATGACCGTGTACTTCATCGGCGCGGGGCCCGGCGCCGCCGACCTGATCACGGTGCGCGGCGCCCGTACGCTCGCCGCGTGTCAGGTGTGTCTGTACGCGGGCAGTCTCGTGCCGCGCGAACTCCTCGCGGAGTGCCCCGACGGCGCCCGGCTCGTGGACACCGCGCAGCTCAATCTGGACGAAATCATCGGCGAGTTGGTGCGCGCGCACGAGGCCGGGCAGGACGTGGCGCGGCTGCACTCCGGGGACCCGTCGGTGTTCAGCGCCGTCGCCGAGCAGATGCGGCGCCTCGACGCGGCCGGGGTGCCCTACGAGGTGGTGCCGGGGGTGCCCGCGTTCGCGGCGGCCGCCGCCGCGCTCAAGCGGGAGCTCACCGTGCCCACGGTCGGGCAGACCGTCATCCTGACCCGCATCGCGCAGCGCGCCACGGCCATGCCGGAGGGCGAGGACCTTGCGACGCTCGGGCGCAGCGGGGCGCTGCTCGTCCTGCACCTGGCGGCGGGGTATGTCGACCGGGTCGTCGAGGAGCTGCTGCCGCACTACGGCGCCGAGTGCCCGGCCGCCGTCGTCGCCTTCGCCTCACGGCCCAACGAGCTCATCCTGCGCGGGACGCTGGCCGACATCGCGGGGCAGGTTGCGTCGGCGGGCGTGGTGCGTACGGCTGTGATTCTGGTCGGTCGCACGCTGGGGGCGGAGGGGTTCCGGGACAGTCACCTGTACTCGGCGGAGCGGCACCGCGGCTGAGTCCCTGCGGGGGGGGGTGCCTCTGCGGGGGTGCGCCCAGCCCGGCTTTCCGGGGTGCGCCCGGCCCAGCTTTCCGGGGTGCGCCCGGACCCGGCTTTCCCGGGGGTGCGCCCCGGTCCCGCTTCTCTGTGGGGGGTGGGTTGGTTGTGTGTGGCTGCGGGACGTGGGTGGCTGGTCGCGCAGTTCCTCGCGCCCCTTGGAACCCGCTTTCGTGTGCGGGCCGTGGGGGTTGTTCGCGCAGTTCCCCGCGCCCCTTTAGGGCGTTGTCCGGCCCCGGGGTTTTGTGGGGCTGCCCCTGGGGCCCTGCTCCTCGGCCGGTTTTCGGCTGCGGGGCGTGGGTGGCTGGTCGCGCAGTTCCTCGCGCCCCTTCAGGGCGTTGGCGGCCGAGGCCTTTGCCGCCTCCGGGCGTTGGTGGGCGAGGCCTTTGCCGCCCAGGGTGTTGGTGGGCGAGGCCTTTGCCCGTCAGGGCGTTGGCGGTCAGGGGGTTCAAAGTGTGGGGGTGGGTCAGTTGGGGGTGCTTCGGCCTACTACCGTTCCTGCGCGGTCGATGCAGATGACGTCCACCTTCACCGGCGCTCCCCGCAGCACACCCAGCGCCTCGTCCCGCGCTCTCGTCGCCACCAGGTCGCCCAGCGGGACCCCCGCCGCCGTGCACAACTGGAGTGCGGCGAGGCCCGTGTTGGCCGACTCGACCTGCTCGGCGAGGGAGTCGGGTGCGCCTCCTTCGCGGGCCAGGGCCGCCAGGAAGGCCTTGTTCACCTGGGAGCGGGCCGAGTGCAGGTCGAGGTGGCCCGCGGCCAGTTTGGACAGCTTGGCGAAGCCCCCGCAGATGGTCAGACGGTCCACGGGATGACGGCGTACGTACTTGAGGACCGCGCCCGCGAAGTCGCCCATGTCGAGCAGCGCGTCCTCGGGCAGCCCGTACTCGGCGACCACCGTCCGCTCCGAGGTCGAGCCCGTGCAGCCCGCCACATGCGTACGGCCCGCCGCGCGCGCCACGTCGACGCCGCGGCGGATGGAGTCGATCCACGCCGAGCACGAGTACGGCACCACGATGCCGGTGGTGCCCAGGATGGACAGGCCGCCCAGGATGCCAAGGCGCGGGTTCCACGTCGAGCGGGCGATCTCGGCGCCGTGGTCCACCGAGATGGTGATCTCCACGTCGGGCGAGGCGCCGTGCCGCCCCGCCACCAGGGTGACGTGCTGCGTCATCATCTGGCGCGGTACCGGATTGATCGCCGGTTCGCCCACCGGCAGGGGCAGCCCGGGCAACGTGACCGTGCCCACGCCCTCGCCCGCCCGGAACACCACGCCCGAGCCGGGCGGAAGCAGCCGTACCGTCGAGCGGATGAGCGCGCCGTGCGTCACGTCCGGGTCGTCGCCTGCGTCCTTCACCACCGCCGCCATGGCGTGCCCGTCGGCCAGTTCCTCCGCGGCCAGCGCGAACGCGGGCGTCTGGCCACGCGGCAGCGTGATCGTCACGGGGTCGGGGAAGTCGCCGGCCAGGAGCGCGGTGTACGCGGCCGTCGTGGCCGCCGTCGCGCAGGCACCGGTGGTCCAGCCGGGGCGAAGGCCGGTGTGCTTGAGTTGGGCGCCGCGGCCGCCCTCGGGCTCACTCATGGCCCGCCCCCGAGGCGCCGCCCACGCCCACGACCATGTTCACGACCACGCCCTCGCCCTCGCCCACGTTCACGACCACGCCCACGTCCACGGCCTCACTCACGGAACTCATGACCCTCGGCCTCACTCACGAACGGAACCGGATCCTGTGCACATCTTGATTCTGGGGGGTACGGGCGAGGCCCGTCGGCTGGCGGAGCTCCTGCACGGGGCGGGGGCCGCCGGGCCGCGCGTGACGAGTTCGCTCGCGGGGCGGGTCGCCGAGCCCCGGCTGCCGCCGGGCGAGGTCCGCGTCGGCGGGTTCGGCGGCGCCGACGGGCTCGCCCAGTGGCTGCGTACGCACCGGGTGGACGCGCTCATCGACGCCACCCACCCCTTCGCCCGGACGATCAGTTTCAACGCGGCGGCCGCCGCCGCCCGCGCCCATGTTCCCCTGCTCGCGCTGCGCAGGCCCGGCTGGGTCCCCGTCGAGGGCGACCGCTGGCACACGGCGGGCTCCCTCGACGAGGCCGCGGCGCTGCTTCCCGGCCTCGGTCACCGCGTCTTCCTCACCACCGGACGCATGGGGCTCGCCGCCTTCGCGGGCCTGGACGCGCTGTGGTTCCTCATGCGGTCGGTGGACGCGCCCGAGCCGCCCTTCCCCGCCCACATGGACGTGCTGCTCGACCGGGGCCCCTTCACCCTCGCAGGGGAGCGTGAGGTGCTGAGGGCCCACCGCATCGACGTTCTGGTCACCAAGGACAGTGGCGGCGCCGCCACCGCGCCCAAGCTCGCCGCGGCCCGCGAGGCGGGCATCCCCGTCGTGGTGGTGCGCCGGCCGCCCGTGCCGGACGGCGTGCGCCGGGCGGCCACCCCCGAGGAGGCGGCCGCCTGGGTGCGTCAGCTCGCCGGTTAGCGGCCGTGCGGTGCGTCAGCTCGTCGGCCGGCGGCCGGCGGCCGTGCGTTGCGTCAACGGGCCCGCCCCCCCCGCTGGTGGGGTGAGGTCACTTCTCCGGGTAGCGGCGCGGCGTCCAGACGATCTCCTCGCCGGCACCAGCACCAGCACCGGCACCATCACCCGCACCCTCGCCCCGCCGCACCGTACGGGTCTGCGAGGAGCCGACCAGCAGGATCGTGCGCATGTCGACCTCGGCCGGGTCGAGGTCGGCGAGGTGCACGACGCGGATCCGTTCGGTGGGGCCGCCCACGTCACGGGCGACCACGACCGGGGTGTTCGGCGCCCGGTGTTCCAGAAGCAGGTCGCGCGCCTTGGCGACCTGCCATGTACGGCTGGCCGAACCCGGGTTGTAGAGCGCGAGCACCAGATCGGCCGAGGCAGCCGCGTGCAGCCGCTCCGCGATGACCTCCCAGGGCTTGAGCCGGTCGGAGAGCGAGATGGTCGCGTAGTCGTGGCCGAGCGGGGCGCCCGCGCGGGCGGCGGCCGCGTTGGCGGCGGTCACCCCGGGCAGGACCCGCACGGGCACGTCCGCGTACGCGGGCTGCGAAGCGACCTCAAGGACGGCGGTGGCCATCGCGAAGATGCCCGGGTCGCCACCCGACACCACCGCCACCCGCCGTCCCCGCAGGGCGAGTTGGAGCGCGAACTCGGCGCGCTCGGACTCCACCTTGTTGTCCGAGCCGTGCCGCCGCTGCCCGGGGCGCTCGGGCACCCGGTCCACATAGGTGGTGTAGCCGACGATGTCGTCGGCGGCGGCGAGGGCGCCCCGCGACTCGGGCGTCAGCCACAGTGGCCCGGCCGGCCCGGTGCCGACCACCACGACCTCGCCGCGCTCACGCTCCGGCGGCGTCGCGTCGATACGGCTGGGCAGGACGGCGACCGAGAAGTACGGCACCGACTCCGGGTCCACGTCGGCGAGCCGACCCGTCCGCTCGCCCTCCATGGTGGCGCGCTCCACATACCGTGCGTCGTCCAGCCGGCCCGAACGTTCCAGCGCGCGGCGCACCTTGGTGAACGTACGCCCCAGCTTCATCACCACCGCCGAGTCGGTGGCGGCCAGCCGCGCGGCCAGCTCCTCCTCCGGCAGCGTGCCGGGCAGGATCGTCAGCACCTCCTCGGCCTCCACCAGGGGCTCCCCGAGCCGGGCGGCCGCCGCGCTCACCGAGGTCACGCCGGGGATCACCTCGGTCGGGTAGCGGTGCGCGAGACGCTTATGCATGTGCTGGTACGAGCCGTAGAACAGCGGGTCGCCCTCGGCGAGCACGGCGACCGTGCGGCCCGCGTCGAGGTGCGCGGCCAGCCGGGCCGACGCCTCCTCGTAGAAGTCGTTCAGCGCGCCCCGGTAGCCGCCGGGGTGGTCGGTGGTCTCCACGGTCAGCGGGTAGACCAGCTTCTCCTCGACGTGGTCGGCACGGATGTGCTTCGCCGCGATCGAGCGCGCTATCGAACGGCCGTGGCGCGCCGAGTGGTAGGCCACCACGTCCGCCTCGGCGATCGCCTCCACCGCGCGCACCGTCATCAGGGACGGGTCGCCGGGGCCGAGGCCGACACCGTAGAGCCGGCCGGTCGCGGCGCCGGGCACGTTGCTGTTCTCGTTCATTCCGCCTCGCTCGCGATCGCGTTGAGTGCGGCGGCAGCGATCGCGCTGCCCCCGCGCCGACCCCGTACCACCAGGTGTTCCAGGCCCGAAGGGTGCGCGGCCAGCGCATCCTTGGACTCGGCGGCGCCTATGAACCCGACCGGCACACCGATGACGGCGGCCGGGCGCGGCGCGCCCTCCTCGATCATTTCGAGCAGCCGGAACAGGGCGGTGGGCGCGTTGCCGACGGCCACGACCGCGCCGTCGAGCCGGTCACGCCACAGTTCGAGTGCGGCGGCGCTGCGCGTGGTGCCCAGTTTCGCGGCGAGCTCGGGCACGGACGGCTCGTTCAGGGTGCAGATCACCTCGTTGTCGGCGGGCAGCCGCTTGCGGGTCACCCCGCTGGCGACCATCCGGGCGTCGCACAGGATCGGCGCGCCCGCGCGCAGCGCCTCGCGCGCCCGGGCCACGACGCCGGGTGTGAAGCCGAGGTCGCGGGTCAGGTCCGTCATGCCACAGGCGTGGATCATGCGGACCGCGACCTGGCTCACGTCGGCCGGCAGGCCGGCGAGGTCCGCCTCGGCGCGGATCGTGGCAAAGGACTGGCGGTAGATCTCCGCGCCGTCCTTCTCGTAGTCGAACACTGTGCTCTCGCTCATCTCGTCGTTGTCCCTGTCCCGTACGCTCGCGGCCGGTCGCCGCGCGCACGGGCCACCGCCGCCGCCAACTCGCCTTCGCTCAGCGGCATTTGCTTGTGCTGTTGCTGCGCGTCGCGTGTGTCCTGTGCGGCCTGGGTGTTGCGTGTGCCCTGAGTGTTGCGCGCGGCCTGCGTGTCCTGTGTGTCCTGTGCGTTCTGCGCGTTGTGTGCGCCCCGTACCGTCACCGTGTAGGTGCCGTCGGCGGTCGCGGTCACGTCCACCCAGTCGCCGTGCGGGTGGCCGCAGCGGCGTTCGCACCCCGACCAGTGGACCGGCAGCCCGCCCGCGCCCGGCAGGGCGTCCTGGCGCACATCGGCCAGCGCCTTGGCGCAGCCGGGCCGCCCGGTGCAGGCCCCGACCCCGGACCAGGGCGCGTCGGGGCGGGTGCTGAACCCGGCGTCTTCCAGCTCCCGCAGCCGCTCGCGGGCGCCCTGCTCCGTGAACCCGGGGACGACAAGACCGCGCCACGGGGTGATCCTGACCTCGCCACCGGGGCCGGGGAGCGCCCGGAGCTGTGCGGCGGAGATCCGGCCCAGTACGGGGGCCACGACCACGGCGTACGTTCCGTGGGGGCCGGCCACGATGCCGGGGGTGGGGGCGGGGCGGGTCGTGTGCGGGGCCGGTACGGTGGCCGGCTCGGCCGGGATGCTCGCGCGGGCCAGGGCGGACGCGAGGTCCACGTCGTGGCCGGGTGGGAGTTCGCGTACCCGCCACGCTCCGTTGCCCGCGGCGGCCGCCGCGTCGAGGAAGGCGCGGGCGGCTTCCAGTGCCGCGCGCGGGGCGTCGTCCGCGGCCACCCGCAGCGCACTCGACCCGGCCCGTACGACCGCCGTGGCGCCCTCCTGTGCGAGCAAGGTCACATCGGCGCCGAGGTCCGCGACGTCGCCGCGGCCGTCGTCCAGGGCGAACAGGAACCGTCCCGAGAGGGCGGCCGTCCAGTCCTGGCCGCACAGCAGCGCGTCCAGGGTGCGCAGCCGGGGGAGCAGGGTGCCGTGGCCGAGGCCGTCGAGTCCGGCGAGCGGGGACGCCACGATGTTGCGTACGCGCTCGTGGGTCTCGGAGGGCAGGAGGCCGGTGTGGCGCAGGAGTTCGGCCAGTGCGCCCGCGTGGTCGCCGTCGATGCCGCGCAACTCGGCGTTGCCGCGGGAGGTGATGCAGAGGTGACCGTCTCCGTACCGCTCGGCCGCGGTGGCCAGGGCTTCTACCTGACGTACCGTCAAGATGCCGCCCGGCAGCCGCAGTCGGGCCAGGTCGCCGTCGTCGGCGGCGTGCAGGCGCAGGGCGCCGGGGCAGGCGTCGCCGCGGGTTCGCGTGGCGGGGGGCGGGGGGGTCTGGGCGGGCGTTTTCGGCCCGGCCGGGGTGGGGGCCTGGCGTGCGGCGGGGTCGCCCTGGTGGGCGGGGTTGGTGGCGGGGGGCGGCATGGCGGCGAGCATACCCACGGCGTGGCCGTCTCCCCGGCGGGGCATGTCCTCAATCGCCGGACGGGCTGAAGGTGTCCATGCGGGCCCGCGCCGGGCAGCCCGGCGGGCTGAGGATGTGCATGCGGGTCGGCACCAGCCCTGCCAGGGGCGGTGCTGGCCCGCACCGGACAGCCCGGCGGGCTGAAGATGCCCGTGCCGGCCCGCACCAGACAGCCCGGCGGGCTGAGGATGTGCATGCGGGTCGGCGCCAGCCCTGCCAGGGGCGCGGGGAACTGCGCGAGGAGCGACCACGGTCCGCACCTGAAAGTCGAGGGACCCTGGGGCTCCGCCCCAGACCCCGTTCGCGCCTGAACGGCGCTCGTCCTCAATCGCCGGACGGGCTGAGGATGTGCATGCGGGCCAGCACCGGGCAGCCCACCGGGCTGAAGATGCCCGTGCCGGCCCGCACCAGACAGCCCGGCGGGCTGAAGATGTCCATGCCGGCCCGCACCAGCACCGCCAGGGGCGCGGGGAACTGCGCGAGGAGCGACCACGGCCCGCACTCGAAAGTCGAGGGACCCTGGGGCTCCGCCCCAGACCCCGTTCGCGCCTGAACGGCGCTCGTCCTCAATCGCCGGACGGGCTGAAGGTGCGCGGACGGGCCAGCACCGGACAGCCCGGCGGGCTGAGGATGCGCATGCTGGCCGCACCAGCCCTGCCAGGGGCGCGGGGAACTGCGCGAGCAGCGACCACGGCCCGCACCCGAAAGCCGAGGGACCCTGGGGCTCCGCCCCAGACCCCGAACGCGCCTGAACGGCGCTCGTCCTCAAACGCCGGACAGGCTGAGGATGTGCATGCGGGCCAGCACCGGGCAGCCCACCGGCCTGAAGATGCCCGTGCCGGCCCGCACCGAACAGCCCGGCGGGCTGAGGATGCCCATGCCGGCCAGCACCGGGCAGCCCGGCGGGCTGAAGATGCCCGTGCCGGCCAGCACCGAACAGCCCGGCGGGCTGAGGATGTCCTTGCGGGCCCGCACCGGACAGCCCGGCAGGCTGAGGATGTGCATGCGGGGCCGCGCCGGGCAGCCCGGCGGGCTGGGGGCCCCGTGTCGGGCAGCCCGGAGCCCCGCTCGGCGAGGTCGCTACTATGCACGCGGCGGGCCAACCGACCCGCCACCGTCGCCGGTCACCGGCGACAGGGGAGGAAGCCCGGTGAGATTCCGGCGCGGTCCCGCCACTGTGAGCCCGGCCCGAGGTCACCTCGGAGCCCGGGTGAGTCAGGAACTCCCGCTCCCCGCAAGGGAGAACCATCCGACACCACCCGGGGCGCGGACACCCCGAGGAAGGCCTGACGCCGCATGCTGCACACGTCCGGGGAGCCCGCAGAGGACCCCCGCCCCATCCTGCTCCTGTCGACGTCCGACACCGACCTCCTCAGCGCCCGCGCCGCGGACGGCCCGGTGACGTACCGGTTCGCCAATCCGTCCCGGCTCGCCCTCGACGCCCTGCCCGCCCTGCTCGACGGCGTCGGCCTCGTCGTCGTACGGCTCCTCGGCGGCGTACGCGCCTGGCAGGAAGGGCTCGACCGGCTCACCGCGAGCGGCCTGCCCGTCGTCGTGCTCACCGGCGAACAGGCCCCGGACGCCCAGCTGATGGCCGCCTCCACCGTCCCCGTCGGCATCGCCGCCGAGGCGCACGCCTACCTCGCGCACGGCGGCCCCGCCAACCTCGACCAGCTCGCCCGGTTCCTGTCCGACACCGTGCTGCTCACCGGCCACGGCTTCGAGCCGCCCGCGCCCGCCCCGTCCTGGGGGCCCCTTGAGCGCACGGCCGCCGACACCGAAGGCCCGACCGTCGCCGTGCTCTACTACCGGGCCCACCACATGAGCGGCAACACCGCCTTCGTGGACGCCCTGTGCGGCGCGATCGAGGACGCCGGTGCCCGCCCGCTCCCGCTGTACGTGTCCTCGCTGCGCGACCCCGAGCCCGCGCTCATCGACGAACTGCGCGCCGCCGACGCCATCGTGACCACCGTCCTCGCGGCCGGCGGCACCAAGCCCGCCACCGCCTCCGCCGGCGGCGACGACGAGTCCTGGGACGCGGGCGCGCTCAGCGGCCTCGACGTGCCGATCCTCCAGGCGCTCTGCCTCACCGGCTCCCGCAGCGCCTGGGAGGACAACGACGAGGGCGTCTCCCCGCTGGACGCGGCCAGCCAGATCGCCGTCCCCGAGTTCGACGGCCGCCTCATCACCGTGCCGTTCTCCTTCAAGGAGATCGACGAGGACGGGCTGCCCGCCTATGTGGCCGACGCCGAGCGCGCCGCCCGCGTCGCCGGGATCGCCGTGCGGCACGCCCGCCTGAAGCACATCCCGGCCGCCGACAAGCGCATCGCGCTCGTCCTCTCCGCCTACCCCACCAAGCACTCCCGCATCGGCAACGCGGTGGGCCTCGACACCCCCGCAAGCGCCGTCGCGCTGCTTCGCCGGCTGCGCGCCGAGGGGTACGACTTCGGGCCCGAGGGCGACATCCCGGGCCTCGTCTCCGGTGACGGCGACGAGCTGATCCGCGCTCTCATCGACGCCGGCGGTCACGACCAGGACTGGCTCACCGAGGAACAGCTCGCCGCCAACCCGGTCCGCATCCCCGCCGCCGACTACAAGCGCTGGTACGCCACCCTGCCCGAGGAGCTGCGCGAGAACGTCGAGCAGCACTGGGGGCCGCCGCCCGGCGAGATGTTCCTCGACCGCAGCCGCGTGGGCAACGGCGGCGACCCCGAGGGCGACATCGTGCTCGCCGCGCTGCGCCGCGACAACCTGCTGATCCTCATCCAGCCGCCGCGCGGCTTCGGCGAGAACCCGATCGCGATCTACCACGATCCCGATCTGCCGCCCTCGCACCACTACTTGGCCGCCTACCGCTGGATCGCGGCGACCGCCGCCGACGGCGGATTCGGCGCCGACGCCATGATCCACCTCGGCAAGCACGGCAACCTGGAGTGGCTGCCCGGCAAGAACGCCGGCCTGTCCGCCGCCTGCGGCCCCGACGCAGCCCTCGGTGACATCCCGCTCATCTACCCGTTCCTGGTCAACGACCCCGGCGAGGGCACCCAGGCCAAGCGCCGCGTGCACGCCACCCTCGTCGACCATCTGGTGCCGCCGATGGCCCGCGCCGACTCCTACGGCGACATCGCCCGCCTGGAACAACTCCTGGACGAACACGCCCAGATCGCGGCCATGGACCCGGCCAAGCTCCCCGCGATCCGCGCCCAGATCTGGACGCTGATCCAGGCCGCGAAACTCGACCACGACCTCGGGCTCGAAGACCGCCCCGAGGACGAGGGCTTCGACGAGTTCATCATGCATCTCGACGGCTGGCTCTGCGAGATCAAGGACGTCCAGATCCGCGACGGCCTGCACGTCCTCGGCAACGCCCCGGCCGGCGCCGACCGCGTCAACCTCGTCCTCGCCATCCTGCGCGCCCGCCAGATCTGGGGCGGCACCACCGCCCTGCCCGGCCTGCGCGAAGCCCTCGGCCTCGACGAGTCCGCCGCCACCCGCACCAGCGCCGACGAGGCCGAGGAACAGGCGCGCGCGCTGGTGCAGTTGATGGACGACGCCGGCTGGGACCTCGCGGCGATTCCCGCCGAGCAGCCTCAACAGGTGCGCGCCATCCTGGAGTTCGCCGCCCGCGAGGTCGTCCCACGCCTCGCCGCCACCACCGCCGAGCTCGACCACACCGTGCACGCCCTGAACGGCGGCTTCGTCCCCGCCGGTCCCTCCGGCTCCCCGCTGCGCGGCCTCGTCAACGTCCTGCCGACCGGCCGCAACTTCTACTCCGTCGACCCCAAGGCCGTGCCTTCCAAGCTCGCCTGGGAGACCGGCCAGGCCCTCGCCGAATCCCTCGCCGAGCGCTACCGCACCGACAACGGCGACTGGCCGACCTCGGTCGGGCTCTCCCTTTGGGGTACGAGCGCGATGCGCACCGCGGGCGACGACGTCGCCGAGGCGATGGCGTTGCTCGGGGTGCGCCCCGTCTGGGACGACGCCTCGCGCCGCGTCACCGGCCTTGAGCCGATCCCGCTCGACGAGCTGGGCCGCCCGCGCATCGACGTCACCCTGCGCATCTCGGGCTTCTTCCGCGACGCCTTCCCGCACACCATCGGCCTGCTCGACGACGCGGTACGCCTCGCCGCCTCCCTGGACGAGCCCGCAGACGTCAACTACGTACGCGCCCACACCCAGGCCGACCTCGCCGAACACGGCGACGAACGCCGCGCCACCACCCGCATTTTCGGCTCACGCCCCGGCACCTACGGCGCGGGCCTGCTCCAGCTCATCGACTCCCGCGACTGGCGCACCGACGCCGACCTCGCCGAGGTCTACACGGTGTGGGGCGGCTACGCCTACGGCCGCGAACTCGACGGGCGTCCGGCGCGCGACGAGATGGAGACGGCGTACAAGCGGATCGCGGTCGCCGCGAAGAACACCGACACCCGCGAGCACGACATCGCCGACTCCGACGACTACTTCCAGTACCACGGCGGCATGGTCGCCACCGTCCGCGCCCTGCGCGGCACCGCGCCCGAGGCCTACATCGGCGACTCGACCCGGCCCGAGACGGTCAAGACGCGCACCCTGGTCGAGGAGACCTCGCGCGTCTTCCGCGCCCGCGTCGTCAATCCCAAGTGGATCGAGGCGATGCGCCGCCACGGCTACAAGGGCGCCTTCGAACTCGCCGCCACCGTGGACTACTTGTTCGGCTACGACGCCACCACCGGCGTCGTCGCCGACTGGATGTACGACAAGTTGACCGAAACGTACGTCCTGGACCCGGCCAACCGCGCATTCCTCCAGAACGCCAACCCGTGGGCCCTGCACGGCATCGCAGAACGCCTCCTGGAGGCCGAGTCGCGCGGCATGTGGGCCAAGCCCGACCCGGCGGTGCTGGAAGCGCTGCGCCAGGTGTACCTGGAGACCGAGGGCGACCTGGAGGACGAGGGCTGAGCCACGGTGACCACGGAGGCGGGGGGGGGGGGGGGGGGGGCCGCGCGCCCCCCCCCCCCCCCCCCCCCCCCCCCCCCCCCCCCCCCCCCCCCCCCCCCCCTACGGGGCGGGGGGCCCGGGGGGGGGCGGGGGGGGGGGGGGCGGCCCCGGGGGGCCCGGGGGGGGGGGCGGGGCCCCCCCCCCCGGCCCCCGCCCCCGTTCACCCGCCTCCGTTCACCCGCCCCCGTTCACCCGCCCCCGTTCACCCGCCCCCGTTCACCCGCCCCCGTTCACCCGCCGCCGCTCCCGGCTAGCTGCGGGTGCCGAAGTCCTGGGTCCACCAGGGGCCGCCCGAGCCGTAGTGCACACCTATGCCGATCTCCTTGAACGCGCAGTTCAGGATGTTGGCGCGGTGGCCGGGGCTGTGCATCCAGGAGTCCATCACGGCGGCGGCGTCGGCCTGGCCCCGAGCGATGTTCTCGCCGTACGTACTCCACTGGTATCCGGCCGCGGTGATCCGCTTGCCGGGGTCGGCGCCGCTCGGGTCGGTGTGGTCGAAGAAGTTCTGCGCGGCCATGTTCTCGGAGTGCTTGAGCGCGGCATCGTACAGCTCGGGGTTGCTGGTGAGCGCCGAGCAACCCGCCTTCGAGCGCTCGGAGTTGACCAGGTCCAGCACCTGCTGGACGGCTGCCGGCGTACTGGCGTCGGTGGCGCTCGGCGTGGCCCGCCTGGTGCTCGGCGCGGGCTTCGGCGGGGCGGGCCGCGCGGACGGCTTGGCCGGCGGCGCCGAGCGCTTGGAGGCGCTGGGTGTCGGCGAACTGCTGGGCCTGGCAGGCGAGTTGGATACCGACGGGGACGGGAGCAGGGGCGTGGTGCCGATGCCGTCGGCGGCGGCGTCCGTGAGGGTGGCGGGGGCGTCCGCGACGGAGCGCGAGGTGTCCTCACCGGAATCCGTCACGAAGTGGTACGCCCCGCCGAGCGCGCCCACGGTGGCCAGCGCGGCGATGACCGCGGCGGCCCGGCGCCGACGGCGGGCCCGCTGATCACGCCGGTCGCGCCGCGAGGCGGGGGCCCGCCGCCCGCCCGCCGCGTGCGCGCCGTGCGTGGCGCGCGGGGCCTGCGGGGCCTGCGGGGCGGACCCGCCGGGCTGGGGGGTGGCGTACGCGGCGCTCTGGAGCGCCGGGGCCGCGCCGTGCAGGACGGCCAGGAGACCCGCGGTCGTCGCCGCCACTGGGACGAGGGCAAGACCGACGAGCAGACCCTCGGCGGGTATGAGCCCGCTCCAGTGCCCGGAGCAGACCGCACAGGTCCGGGCGTGCCGGGCTATGCGCTTGCGCCACAGGGCGGACGGCACGCCGTCCCAGGACAGCGTGAGCCCGGACAGCTCGCCGCAGCGCTCGGTCCCGGCGAGCGCGCGCACCACGACCCGGGCGGTCTCCAGCTGGCCCTTCATGCGCTGGACGCGGACCGCGGCGTGCTCGGCCGACAGATCGAGCGCCGAGGCGACCTCGCCCCGGGTCAGCACACCGGCGGCCTCCAGCCACCACAGCGAGAGCAGCGCCCGGTCGTCGGGCTCCAGCCAGCGGGTGGCTTCGGTGACCTCCCTGCGCTGCCCGGACAGGCCGAGCCGCACGATGGTGAGGTCCACGAAGTCGGCGCCGGGGTCGGCGACGTCGTAGGCGTCCTGGAGTCCTCCGTCGACGGGGGTGCGGCGGTGGCCCTGCCAGTACCGGCGGATCTCGTTCATGGTGACGGCGACCAGCCAGGACCGGAAGGCGTCGGGGTCGCGCAGCGAGCCGAGCCCGTCGAGCATCCGCAGCAGGCTCTCCTGCACGACGTCGTCGACGTCGGCGTGCCCGTTCAGCGCGCGGCCGACGATGTTGTAGACGAGCGGCAGACACCCGGCGACGAGCTCGTCCCGCGCCCGCTGGTCCCCGGCACGGGCCGCGACGACCACCGCGGCTTCCTGTTCACTGATCACGCCTCGTCCACTCTCCCGGAGCACCGAACCCAACTGACCCGACGTAGAGGAGACACCCCGCCGGTGTCCGGATAACAGAAAACAGCGAACGTTTGCGGTCCGCCACCGAACACGTTCCGACCGGACCGGTCCCCCGCAGCCTAACCACGCGCGCCCGGGGCGAGTCCCGCGCCGGCCGGGGCGAACGAGGCCCGGTAGGCGCGTGGGCTCGTGGCCAGGCGGGCGGCGAAGTGCTGGCGCATGGTGATCTCACTGCCGAAGCCCGCACGGCGGGCCACCTCCGGCATGGGCAGGTCGGTGCGCTCCAGGAGTTTCTGCGCCCTCGCGACGCGCTGGTCGAGCAGCCACCGCAGGGGCGTCGTCCCGGTGGTCGCCGTGAAGTGCCGGGCGAAGGAGCGCGGTGACATCCGGGCGCGCTCCGCGAGGGCGGCCACGGTCAACGGTTCGTGGAGATGGCGGAGCGCATACGCGCGTACGTCGGCCAGGGCGTCCATGTCCCGGTCCGTGCGCGGGACGGGATGTTCGATGAACTGCGCCTGGCTTCCCGTTCGGAACGGCGCGGTGACCATCGACCGGGCGATCGTCGCGGCGGTCTCGGCGCCGTGCGCGGTCCGTACGAGGTGCAGGCACAGATCGATGCCCGCCGCCGTGCCGGCGGAGGTCCAGATGTTGCCGTCCTCGACGAACAGCGCGTTCCGTTCGACGCGTACCCGTGGATGCCGGGTCCGGAGCAGGTCGGCGAGGTCCCAGTGGGTCAGGGCGCGGCGGTCGTCGAGCAGCCCGGCCTGGGCCAGTGTGAGCGCACCCCCGCACAGCGCCGCGATCGTGGTGCCGCGGGCATGGGTGCGGCGGAGGGCCGCCAGTACGGGCGCGGGTGCGGGGGTCGTGTGGTCGTCCAGGCCCGGGACGAGGATGAGCCCGGCACGGTCAAGCCAGGTCAGGGTGCGGTCGGGGGTGAGGGCGAGGCCGCCGCGCATCGGCACGGGCGCCGGATCGGCGGCGACGCGGCGCAGTTCGAAGGCGGGCACGCCCCGGGCGGTGCGATCCGCGCCCCACACCTCGGTGATCACGGAGACGTCGAAGGCCCGGATGCCGGGAAAGGCCAGCAGGGCGACCCGGTGGCCGGCGCCGGAGGGAGCCGATGTGTCCGTCACGTTGGCAGTAAACCATCGATCGCTGACTTCTGTACCTCTGGGGGCGAGGTGGTCCGCACCGCCAGCATGGGGTCATGACCAGCGACATGAGCAGCAACCACAAGAACGCACGGACCGGGGGGAGCCCCCGGGCACCCGAGCGGACCGACCTCGCGCCGAACGCGGCGCTGGTCGTCGTCGACGTGCAGCGGGGCTTCGAGGAGGAGGAGTTCTGGGGGCCGCGTGACAACCCGGCCGCCGACGAGAACATCGCCGCGCTGATCGACGCCTGGCAGGAGACGGGCCGGCCGGTCGTCTTCGTACGGCACGACTCGTCGCAACCGGGCTCGCCGTTGCGGCCCGGATACGCAGGCAACGACTTCAAGGAGTACGTGCGAAGGCGGCGGGGGCTGGGCACGGGTCCGGAGCTGCTGGTGACCAAGACCGTGAACTCGGCGTTCTACGGGACGCCGGACCTAGGGGGTGTCTGGTGGATCATGGCCGGGGGCGCGGCGCCTGGCACGGCACCTCGCGGCGTTGCCGAAACGCCCCGATAGCTCCGCTATCACGACGTTCCCGCGCCTTGCGATGCACCGCACCAGGCGCCGCACCCTGACCGACCCTGATCCACCAGACACCCCCTAGGCGCCCGGTTCGATGAGGCCGGGATCCGCCAGATCGTGGTGATCGGGATCCAGACCAACATGTGTGTCGAGACCACGGCCCGGATGGGTGGCAACCTCGGCTACGAGGTGCTCCTCCCCCTCGACGCGACCCACACCTTCGATGTGAGCGGCCCTTTCGGCTGGCACCGGTCCGCCGCCGAACTGGCCCGGGCCACCGCGGTGACCCTGCACGGCGGCGGGTTCGCGCGTGTCGTGACGACGGCAGGGCTTCTCGCGGCGTGCCGATAGGGGACCGGCCTGGGTGCGGGGGCGCCGTACGCCCCGGTGACGTGGGCGGCACGCAGCCGGGGGAAACCCCGTGCGCCGGCGGGCCCGGTGTATCGTGCGCAGCACCTTTCTCATGGAATGTGCTGCTTTGTGCGATGACTTGAGGGCCCCCACACCTCCCGGGATCGGGCGCCGCACCCTTCTCGCCGGCCTCCCCGCGGCCTTCGCGTCGAGCGGGTGCGACATGCGTCCGGCGCGGCATGAGCGGGAGCACGGGAGCGCTCACGGCGCGTCGTCGCAGCCGGTGCGCCAGGACGGTGTGGCCGGACAGCGGCAGCCGAGCGTCCTGTTCGTCTCCTACGACCTGCACGCGAACACCCGGGGCGCGCCGGGCCGGGACGCGGTGCGCCGGCTGCTGGCGCGGTGGAGCGAACTGATCGCCGGCCGGGGCCGGGCCACGACGGTGACCGTCGGGATCGGGCCCACCCTGCCGCCGAGGCTCGGGGTCGGCGCGCCCGACGCGCTGCGGGAGCTGCCCGCCTTTGCCGGGGAGCGCCCGGAGCCCGGGGCGGGCGGCGGGGAGATCGGCGTCCAGATCTGCGGGCCCGGCCCCCGGGCGTGCGAGGCGCTGGCCGGGGTGCTCGCGGGCGCAGGGGCCGGGGTGCTGCGTCCGCGCTGGCGCCAGGCCGGGTTCCTCGCGTCCGGGCGGCCCGGGGCGGGGGCGGGGGCCGTGTTCCTCGCGCCACCGGAGTCCGGCGGGACACCCCGCGACCTCTTCGGCTTCAAGAACGGCACGGCCAACCCCGGGCCGCAGGAGTGCGAACGCTGGGTGTGGCTGCCCGGGCCCGGCCCCTACGCGGACGGCACGTTCCTCGTGGTGCGCCGCATCCGCCTGCGGGTGGAGGAGTTCGGGCGGCTCCCGGTCGCCCGGCAGGAGCAGATCATCGGCCGCCGCAAACAGGGGGGAGAGCCGCTGGGGGGCGGCTTTGAGCACGACGCGGGCGACCTCGACGCCCGCGCGCCGGACGGCAGTTACCTCCTGCCGGCCGACGCCCACATGCGCCTGGCGGACCCCGGCCTCGACGGCGGCGCCCGCATGCTGCGGCGCGGCTACTCCTACGAGAACGACGTGGCCGACCGGGGGACGCTCTTCCTCGCCTACATGAGGGACCCCCTGCTCTTCGTGCGGGCACGGGAGCGAATGGCGTCCGGTGACGCGCTCAACGCCTTCACCCAGCCCTACGGCTCCGCGCTGTTCTACGTCCTTCCCGGGGCGCGCCCGGGCCGGCCGCTGGGCAGCACGGTCCTGTGACACCGGGGCAGGCCCCGGCCCCTCACGCCGGGCCCGGGAAGTGGCAGGCCACCTCCCGTGCCTCGCCCGGCGTGGCGGTCCGCAACACCGGCGCCTGCTCGCGGCAGAGCGCCTGCGCGCGGGCGCAGCGCGGGTGGAAGGAGCAGCCCGGCGGGGGTGCGGCCGGGCTCGGCGGGTCGCCGAGCAGGGTGATGCGCTCGCGGGCCCGTTCGGCCGCCGGGTCGGGCAGCGGCACCGCGGAGAGCAGGGCCTGGGTGTAGGGGTGGGCCGGGGCCGCGTACACCCGTTCCTTCGCGCCGATCTCCACCACCCGCCCCAGGTACATCACGGCGACCCGGTCGCAGACCCGTTTGACCACGGACAGGTCGTGGGCGATGAAGAGATAGGCGAGGCCGAGTTCCTTCTGGAGGCGTTCCATCAGGTTGACGATCTGGGCCTGTACGGAGACGTCGAGCGCGGAGACCGGTTCGTCGGCGACGACCAGTTTCGGGTCGAGCGCGAGGGCGCGGGCGATGCCGATGCGTTGTGCCTGGCCGCCGGAGAACTCGTGCGGATAGCGGTCGATGTGCTCGGGGATGAGGCCGACGAGGTCCATGAGTTCGGCCGCCCTGGCGCGTGCGGAGGCATCCGATGTGCCGTGGGCCAGCAGGGGGTCGGAGATGATCCGGGCCACGGTCTGGCGGGGGTTGAGGGAGGAGTGCGGGTCCTGGAAGACCATGTGGAGGTCCTTGCGCAGCGGCCGCAGCTCGCGCCGGCTCAGCCGGCTGATGTCGCGTCCCGCGTAGGCGATCGTCCCGGAGGTCGGTTCGAGCAGGCGCACGATCATGCGTCCGGTGGTGGACTTGCCGCAGCCGGATTCGCCGACCAGGCCGAGGGTTTCGGCCGCGGCGACGTCGAAGCTGACGCCGTCGACGGCCCGTACGGGCGCGGACCGGCTGCTCCTGCTCGCGAAGTGCATGCGTATGTCCCGTACGGACAGCAGGGGTGGGGCGGTGGTGGTCATGAGGCGACGCCTTCGTACGCGGGGAGGTGGCAGGCGACCGGGTGGCCTCGGTGGCCGTCGAGCAGGGGGCGTTCGCTCGCGCAGCGCTCCCGCAGTTCGGTGGTGGCGGCCGCGGCCCGGGGGCAGCGGGGCGCGAAGGCGCAGCCGGGGGCGGGGTCGAGCAGGGAGGGCGGGCTGCCGGGGATGGCGCGCAGCGGCTCGTCGTCGCCGTCGTCCAGGCGGGGCAGCGAGTCGAGCAGGCCGCGGGTGTAGGGGTGGGCGGGCGCGGCGAACAGGTCGTCCACCGGGGCCTGTTCGGCTGCCCGGCCGCCGTACATGACCAGGACGTCGTGGGCGACGCGGGCGACCACCCCGAGATCGTGGGTGATCATGACGACGGCCAGTCCGCGTTCCTGCTGGATGCGGGCGATCAGTTCCAGGATCTGGGCCTGGACGGTGACGTCGAGTGCGGTGGTCGGCTCGTCGGCGATGAGCAGTTCCGGTTCGCAGGCGAGCGCCATCGCGATCATCGCGCGCTGGCGCATGCCGCCGGAGAACTGGTGCGGGTACTCGCCGGCCCGCCGTGCGGGTTCGGGGATGCCGACCTCGGCCAGCATCTCCACCGCGCGTCTACGGGCCTGTCTGCGCCCGGAGTTGAAGTGGACGCGGTGGTGTTCGGCGATCTGCTCGCCGATCGTGTAGTACGGGTGGAGGCTGGAGAGCGGGTCCTGGAAGATCATCGCGATGCGCCGGCCGCGCACCTGGTTCAGGGCGCGCTCGGGCAGGCCCACCAGTTCGCGCCCTTCGAGGGTGATGGAGCCGGTGACATCGGCGCCGGTGTGCAGGCCGAGGACGGCCATCGAGGTGACGGACTTGCCGGAGCCCGACTCGCCGACGATGCCGAGGGTGCGGCCCCGGTGGACGTCGAAGGAGAGGCTGTCGACGGCGCGCACCGGCCCGCGCGGCGTCGCGAAGGTGACGCTCAACTCCTGTACGGACAGCAGCGGTTGGGGCTCGGTGGCAGGTGGCATCAGAGCCTCACTCGCGGGTCGACGACGGCGTACAGGAGGTCGACGGCCAGGTTGGCGACGACGATGAAGGCGGCGGCGAGCAGGGTCACGCCGAGGATGACGGGCTGGTCGCCGGTGGACAGGGCGCCGTAGAAGAGCCGTCCGATGCCGGGCAGTCCGAAGATGGACTCGGTGATGACGGCGCCGGCGAGCAGTGCGCCGAGGTCCATGCCGAACAGGGTCAGGATCGGCGTCATCGCGGAGCGCAGTCCGTGTTTGACGACGACGGTGTGGCGCGGCAGGCCCTTGGCGCGTGCGGTGCGGATGTAGGGCTCCGCCATCGTCTCGATCATCGAACTGCGGCTCTGGCGGGCGTACATGGCGGCGTACATGATCGCCAGCGCGATCCAGGGGAGCAGCAGGTTGGAGGCCCAGTGCAGCGGGTCCGAGCCGAGGGAGACGTACTGCGGGTAGGGCAGCAGTCCGGCGACCCTGATCAGTCCGTAGATCAGCATCACCGAGGTGAAGTACACGGGCAGGGAGGCCGCGGCGACCGCGCCGACCATCAGGGCCCGGTCGGTGAAGGTGTCCTTGCGCAGCGCCGCGACGACACCGGCGCTCAGCCCGAGCACCAGCCACAGCACGGCCGCGCCGAGCGCGAGGGAGGCGGAGACCGGCAGGCGGTCCATGAGCAGCGACCAGACGGATTCGCTGTTCTCGTAGGAGTAGCCCAGGCACGGGAAGTCGCAGTGCAGGGCGTACTGGCCGGTGCCCATGGTGCGGCCGGTGAAGATCCCGGAGGCGAAGTCCCAGAACTGGCGCCACAGGGGCTGGTCGAGGCCCATGTGGGCGCGGATCGCCTCCAGGCGGTCGGCGCTGCACGACTTGCCGCAGGCGGCGGCCGCGGGGTCGGAGGGCAGGACGTAGAAGATGGTGAAGGTGACGGCGGCGATGGCGATGAGTACGCCGATCACGCCGAGGATCCTGCGGGTGAGGTAGCGGGTCATGTGCGGCTGCCCCTCGGGTCGAGGACGTCGCGCAGCGCGTCGCCGAGCAGGGTGAAGGCGAGCACGGTCAGGAAGAGGCAGGCGCTCGGGATGACGAAGTACATCGGGTCGGTGTCGTAGAACGACACGCTCTCGGCGATCATCTGCCCCCAGGACGGGGTCGGCGGGCGCACGCCCACGCCGAGGTAGCTGAGCGCGGCCTCGGTGGCGATCATGCCGGGGACGATGAGTGTGGTGTACGCGATGACGGGCCCGGCGACCCCGGGCAGGATGTCGCGGGTCAGGATGCGCCAGGGGCCCGAGCCGCCGACGCGGGCCGCGTCGACGTATTCGCGGTGTTTGAGCGAGAGGGTCTGGCCGCGCACCACGCGGGCGATGCCGGGCCAGCCGAACAGGCCGATCACGGCGGTCATCAGCAGGATGCGGTTGACGTCCTTGGCCACCGACATCATCGCGATCATGAAGATGAGGGACGGGAAGGACATGGTGAGGTCCATCAGGCGGGACAGGACCGTGTCGGTGCGGCCGCCGAAGTAGCCGGCCGCGATCCCGGCCGCCGTGCCCGCGACCACGACGATCGCGGTGGCGGTCAGGGCGATGAGCAGGGAGACCTGGGCGCCGTACACGACGCGGGCGAACAGGTCGCGGCCGGTGACCGGTTCCACGCCGAGCCAGTGGTCGGCGGAGATCCCGCCGAGCGGGCCGAGCGGCTGGCCGCCGAGGTAGGGGTCGATGGCGCTCTTGTCGAAGGCGTCGGGCGACCAGCCGCCGAGCGCGCCGAGCAGCGGGGCGCCCGCCGCCATGATCAGGAACAGCACGACGACGGCGAGGGAGATCTTCACGGACGTGCGGCGGCGCAGCTCGGCGCGGGCCAGCCGCCACGGACCCCGGCCGGGAGCGGCCACGGGTTTCTCGGCCGGTGTCTTCATCAGGGTGGTGGTCATGGTCGGGCCGTCCTCAGTTCCCGCTCGTGGACGGGTTCTTGAGCCCGATGGTGGCGTAGTCGAGCTGGCCCCCGAACGACGTCTGGCCGTAGGCACCCGCGATGTTCTTGCCGATCACCAGCGGCCAGCGCCGCACCAGGACGGGGATGGCGGGCGCCTTGGCGAGGATGTCGCCGTCGAGCTGCTGCCAGGCGAGGTCGGCGGCCTTGGCGTCGGTCATCGCCGCTATCTCGTCCATCCGCTTCATCGTCGCGTCGTCGCGGAAGATCGAGTGGTTGCCGGAGTTGCCCTTGTCCTTGATGTAGCGCCCGTCGAAGACGAACGGCAGGAACGTGGAGCCGGAGGGGTAGTCGGGGCACCAGCCCGAGTACACGAGGTCCGTGCGGTTCTTGACGTCGCCGATGGTGGCGTAGAACGCGGACGGGTCGACGGTCTCGATGGTGACCTTGATGCCGGCCTTGGCCAGCGACTCCTGGATCGCCTCGGCGCGGCCCTTGTCGCCGGTGGAGACGGTCATCTTCGTCTCGAACCCGCCCGGCTTGCCCGCCTCCTTCAGGAGTTCCTTGGCCTTGGCGACATCGCCGGTGGCCGGGATCCTGAGGGTGTCGGGCTGCTTGCCGCCGAAGAGGGTGGCCGGCATGTAGGCGGTGGACAGGTCGTTGAACGCGGGGCCGCCCGACGAGGTGAGCACCGCGTCCTTGTCGAGCGCGTACATCATGGCCTGGCGCACCCTGACGTCGGTGAACGGGGCGCGCCCGGTGTGCATCTGCACCATGTCGGTGCAGTTGGTGGACTCCGCGAGGAGCCGTGAGCGCACCTCCGCGTCCGGCAGCACCTTCGGCGCGCTCTCGGGGCGCAGCGCCCCCCAGGAGACGGCGGAGGCGTCCGCACCCTGGCTCGCGATCATCCGGTCGTCGATCTGGGTCGCCTTCAGCCCCATCGTCACGACGATGCGGTCCGGGTAGGCCTTGCGCACCGGGTCGGTCGCGGCGTCCCAGTGGGTGTTGCGGACCAGGACCAGCTGCTTGTTGCGCTGGTAGGACTCGACCTTGTACGGGCCCGACGAGAACGGTCTGTTGTCGTACTTGGGCCCGGTGTCCTGCGCCTTGGGCACCGGCGCGAACGTCGGCATGACGGTGGCGCTGGGGAACTCGGCGAAGGGCTTGCGCAGCTCGAAGACGATCGTGTGGTCGTCGGGGGTCTTGATGGAGTCGAGGTGCTTGCCCTGGGCCGGGCCCTGGTAGCCCTCGGCGCCGGTGAGGTAGCGCGCCGCGTAGTCGGCGCCGCCGGGCAGGTCGGGCGAGAAGGAGCGCTCCACGTTGTACTTGACGTCCTGCGCGGTGACCGGCGTGCCGTCCTCGTAGGTGACGCCCTGCTTGAGGTGGAAGGTCCAGGTGCGGGCCCCGTTGGAGGAGGTGCCGAGGTCGGTGGCGAGGTCGGGCACCAGCTCGCTGCCGCCGGTGCCGGGGGACGCCTTGTAGGTCACCAGAGTGCGGTAGAGCAGCCGGGTGCCGAAGTCCATGTCGTTCATGACCCAGTTGCGGGCCGGGTCGAGGTGGGTGAAGTCCTGGTTGGACAGGACGGTCAGGGTGCCGCCCTTCACGGGGGTGCCGCCGACGATCTTGCCCACGTTGGCGACGGCGGGGTTCTTGCCGCCCGGCCTGCCGGAGCTCGCGTGCTTCTCCCCCGAACAGCCGACCGCGCCGAGGGTGAGGGTCGCCGCCACGGCGGCGGCGAGGGCGATGCGGGTCTGCTTGTTCATCTGTGGTCACTCCGTGGACGGTGCGGGCAGCCTGGGCGGCTGGAATGTGACCAGTAACATAGTAATGTGAAATTGCACTGACAAGGTGTCGGGGACTCTTTTATCCGTCCTTGGCCGTACGGGGGTGTTGGATTGGGGGCGCCCGCAGCGCCAACTCCCGTGCGTCTTGGGCACGTTGGTGCAGCGGTTTCGGGCAGGGGGCCCGGTCGACCGACCTCATCAGCGTCCGGGCCCCGCTGCCCCGCGCGGTCACCTGTGACGAGCACCGCGCGGGCTCATGGAGGGTTACTTACTCGTAGCGCTCCCAGACATGGCCGCCCCGATGCCGCACGGGCAGCCAGCATGAGACGTCCGCCGAGGGGCCGGTCTGCTCGCAGGCGGGCAGGCGGCGCAGTCCCATGCCGGCCGCGCCGCCCCACACCAGCCACAGCTCGTCCGGGACGCCCTCGGTCGGTACGAGATGGCGTAGGTGGGCCACGTGCTCGCCGTAGAGGTGCGGGTCCAACTCGCAGGTGACGTAGGCCGGAACGTCACCGTCCTCGCCCCCCGGGTAGGACAGCGCCCTGCGCTGCTCGTCCTCCGGCAGGCTCACCCCTTGCGAGCACTCCACTTGGGCGCCCCTTTCGGATCGGGTCGGGTCAGATGGGTTCGGGGCGGGTCGGGTCGGATTGGGGCGGGTCGAGGTCAGGGTTGGTGCGGGTGCGGGTGCGGGTGCGGGTGCGGGTGCGGGTGCGGGTGCGGACGCGGGTGCGCGGCGATCGTCGTGTTCGCCTCGTCCAGGGCGTCCTGGTCGCCTCGCTCGCGCGCCTCGGCCCGCCGCTCCCCCCAATCGCGGCACACGGCGCAACCGTGGTGCTCCGAGGGTTCCCGTCGCGGCAGGAACGGCTGCACCGCCCACATCAGCGCGTCACTACCGGAGTGCCGTAGACGCGCGCGACCCGGAGCTCGGTGCCGGTCGGCGGCCGCAGACGGTGCGGGGCGACGGCCCACTGCCGCCCACCGCCGGGCGGCCGCAGGAACACCGACCCCTCGTACTCCGCCACGACCTGGCCGACCCGGCCGGTGTCCACGTCAACCACGTATTTGTTGCTCATGCCGTCGTCCCTTCGGGGTTGGCAGGCCCATCGGGATCCGGGCCGGACGTCCCGCGCCCCCGTGAGGGCCTGCTCTTGTTTGGGGTGCGGAACGTGCGCGGCCCCGCCGTTTGCCGTGCCCGGATGCGGGACGGCCGCGCTCAACCACGGTCCACCGTGGGACAGTTCGCGGGCAAGCGAAACCGCAACGAACCGGCGGTGAATCCGCATTGGTATATGCCCGGACCTGCAACCGCCCTACCGGATACCCAACTCGCGGTGCCAGACTGTGCAATTGAGGGACGAGAAGATGAGTTCTGCACTTCAGAAGGCCAACTCTCGACACGGGAAGGCGCGACCGTGGCAAAGCCTGTGGGTGTAACCGCCCGAAAGATCGAGCTTGGTCTGCGGCTACGCGTCCTGCGCGAGGCCTCCGCCCTCACACTCGCCGAAGCCGTCGTAGGGATGCGCAGCCTCAGCGAAACCAAGCTCCAGCGGATCGAGAAGGGGCGAGCGACGTTTCGGTACGTCGCGGATCTGCGCAAGCTCGCGGACGGCTACGGCGCGTCCATGGACGTCGTTGAGGAACTGGTCGACCTCCACAAGGACGCGTCGAGCCAGGACTGGCTCACCCAGTTCCGCAGCAGCCTCAACGCTCCGATGCAGGCGTTCGCCGGGATCGAGGGCGAGGCACGCGCGCTGCGCATGTACCACCCCGTACTCGTACCCGGCATCCTCCAGACCGAGGACTACGCCCGCGGCCTGTTCGAGGAGGTCCGCACCATAGACGGCCGGACCACGAGCTACATCGACACGCACGTGAAGCTGCGGACGCGACGCAAAGAGGAGTCGATTCTGCGGCCGGACGATCCCGTCCGTGCTTGGGTGGTCATCCGCGAATCGGCACTGTTGCGGCCCGTGGGCAGCATCGAAGTGATGCACGGCCAGTACGACGAGATCGGCCGGCTGGCCGCCCTGGAGAACATCCGCATCCAAATTCTCCCCATGAAGGCGTGGGCCATCCAGTTTCCCTACGACTTCACCGTTCTCGACCTGGGCCACACTCTGCCCGCCACTGTCCAGACCGACACCGCGTGGGGCGCCCTCTCCATGTCGGACAAGCCATCCGAGATCACCCGGTTCATGGAGATCTTCCAGGCCATGACCGCCTCGGCACTCCCGCCGGAACACACCCCGGCACTCATGCAACGACTAGCCCGAGAGATTGAGCAATGATGCCTCAGCACACCGCCCCCGCCCTCACCGCGTACGCCCTGGCCCCGGAGAAGGCCTGGCGCAAGTCCTCGTACAGCTCCCCCGACCAGAACTGCGTCGAGATCGCCGAACTCACCGCCACCATCGCGGTACGTGACTCAAAGCAGCCGACCAGCCCCGCCTTCCAGGTTTCCACCTCCGCGTTCAGCGCGTTCCTCGCCTTCGCGAAGAACGCCACCGTTTGAACCTCCACTCCGAGAGGCTGACCCATGATGCCCAGCACCGTGTATGAACTGGTCCCCGAAAGCGCTTGGACCAAATCGACGTACAGCGGCGACGGCGGAAACTGCGTCGAGGTCGCCCACGGCGTCACCGGCGCGGCGCCCGTGCGGGACTCGAAGTTCCCCGCCGGTCCGGCGCTGGTGATCCCGGACAGTATCTGGGGTGTCTTCCTGGACGCCGTGAAGCACCGCGCCATCTGAGTACGGACGTACGGCGGAGCCGCCACCCCTACATTTGAGGTGGCGGCTCTGTGGTGTGCGGCTCGGTGAGAACGAACGATGGGTGCCACGTCGAGATGGCTGACACCCGGGCCGGCTGGACGGTGGTGGGCAGAGTGTGGCCCGGGTTGAGAACGATGAAGTCGTGCGGGGACTGGATGATGCACGCCTCCATGGGGAGAATCTCGATGCGGATGTTCCCCCAAGGGGTGGCGAGCTGGGCGATCGCGTGACCTCCCAGGTCCGGACCGCCTGGGGACTCCCGCCGGAACACACCACAGCGCTTGTGCAACGACTAGTCCGGGAGGTTGAGCAATGAAGCCTCATCGCACCGTCCCTGCCCTCACCGCGTACGCCCTGGCCCCCGAGAGGGCCTGGCGCAAGTCCTCGTACAGCAACGACGGCTCTGGCAACTGCGTCGAAGTCGCCGAGCTCACCGCCACCGTCGCGGTACGTGACTCCAAGCAGTCCGCCGGCCCCGCCTTCCAGGTTTCCACCACCGCGTTCCACGCGTTCATCGACTTCGCGAAGAACACCACCGTTTGAACCTTCACCCCGAGAGGCTGAACCGTGATGCCCAGCACCGCGTATGAACTGGCTTCTGAAAGCGCCTGGCGCAAATCCTCGTACAGCAGCGACGGCTCCGGCAACTGCGTCGAGGTCGCCCATGGCGTCACCGGCGCGATGCCCGTGCGGGACTCGAAGTTCCCCGCCGGTCCGGCGCTCGTGATCCCCGGCGGCATCTGGGGTGTCTTCCTGGACGCCGTGAAACGTCGGACCATCTGAGTACGGACGTACGGCGGAGCCGTCACCCCGGCCGTGGGGTGGCGGCTCCTTCGCGTGGGGCACCCCCTTGGCAGGAACAGTGCCATGTGAAATATTACTGAGGTGTCCATGAGATCCATGAGAAGCACCGCGGACGTCATCGTGGTGGGTGCGGGGGTCGTGGGGGCCGCCTGCGCCTACTACGCGGCCCGCGCCGGTCTGCGGGTCACCGTGCTCGACCGGGGCCCGGTGGCCGGCGGAACCACGGGGGCCGGGGAGGGCAACCTCCTGGTGTCCGACAAGGAACCCGGCCCCGAGCTCGAACTGGCCCTGCTGTCCACCCAGTTGTGGCAGGAGCTGGCCGAGCTGCTGCCGCCGCGCATCGAGTACGAGCCCAAGGGCGGTCTCGTCGTTGCCCGTGACGCGGCGGGGATGGCCGCGCTGCGTACGTTCGCGGCGGCCCAGGACAAGGCGGGCGTCACCACGCACGAGGTCGCGGGCGACCGGCTGCACGACCTGGAGCCACACCTGGCGCCGGGTCTCGCAGGAGGCTTCCATTATCCCGAGGACGCCCAGGTCATGCCCGCCCTCGCCGCCGCCCACCTGCTGCGCGCATCCGGCGCCGAGGTCCGGCTCGGCCAGGAGGTCACCGGCCTGCTCACCGGGCCCGGCGGCGCGGTGCGCGGCGTACGGACCGCCAACGGGGTGCTGCACGCGCCGCACGTGGTCAACGCGGCCGGCACCTGGGGCGGTGAACTGGCCCGCCTGGCCGGGGTGTTCCTGCCCGTGCTGCCCCGGCGCGGCTTCGTCCTCGTCACCGAACCGCTGCCACGCGTGGTGCGGCACAAGGTGTACGCGGCGGACTACGTCGCCGACGTGGCCAGCGGCTCGGCCGCTCTCCAGACCTCCCCGGTCGTCGAGGGCACCCCGGCCGGGCCGGTCCTGATCGGGGCGAGCCGCGAGCGCGTCGGCTTCGACCGCACCTTGTCCATCGAGGCGGTGAGCCGCCTCGCGGCCGGCGCCGCGGGCCTCTTCCCCGTCCTGGCGCAGGTCCGGATCCTGCGGACGTACGCGGGCTTCCGCCCCTATCTGCCGGACCACCTTCCCGCGATCGGAGCGGACCCGAGGGTGCCGGGCCTGCTCCACGCGTGCGGCCACGAAGGCGCGGGCATCGGCCTCGCGCCCGCGACCGGCCGCATCATCGCGGCATGCCTGACGGGGGAGCGGCCTCCGTTGGATACGGGGGCGTTTGCGCCGGGGCGGTTCGAGGGGGCGGAGTTGGAGGTGGGGGGCGATGCCCATGCGTGAGGTTCACGCGGGGTGGGTGGTGTGAGTGTGGTGCGGGTGCCGGCTCCGGTGCTGGTGTCGGTGTCAGTAGTGGGCGCTGCCCCCAACTCGGCCGCTTTCGCCCGTACTTGACAGGCCTGGCCCGGCGTTCAGTGTGACCAGCCCGCCCCGACGAAAGGAGAGCCACGATGGCCCGAGAGCCCAGGGAGCTGGCCGGGGCGCGCCCCGGACCGGAGTTCGAGATCACGGTCGACGGCCGCCCGGTGTCCGCGCTGCCCGGTCAGTCGGTCGCCGCGGCGTTGTGGGGCGCGGGCATCCTGGCCTGGCGCACGACCCGCGAGGCGGGCGGGCCCCGGGGCGCGTTCTGCGGCATCGGGCAGTGTTACGACTGCCTCGCCACGGTCAACGGCGTGCCCAACCGGCGGGCGTGCCTGGTGGCTGCGGCGCCGGGTGATGCGATCACGACACAGGAGGGGGTGGGGCGTGCGGGGGCCCCTGCGGGGGGCTCGGGTGAGGGGTCGGGGGTGGCTCCTGCGGGTGCCCCTGCGGGTGCCCTTGCGGGGGGTGCCGGTTCGGGTTGTGGGTCGGCTGCGGATCGTGCGGGGCTGGGCGCGCAGTTCCCCGCGCCCCTGGCGGGGCTGGGGGTGGGGGCGCCTGTGCCTCTGGCGGGGTCGGGCGAGACGGATCCCGCGCCCCTGGCGGGGTTGGGGGAGGCGGGCCCCGGGCCCCTGGCGGGGTTGGGGGCGCCCGCGCCTGTGCCCCTGGCGGGGTTGGGGGAGGCGGGCCCCGCGCCCCTGGCGGGGTTGGGGGAGGCGGGCCCCGCGCCCCTGGCGGGGTTGGGGGCCGGGGCCGGGCCCAGGGGCGTGGGGGAGTATGACCTTGTTGTCGTCGGTGCTGGGCCCGCTGGGCTCGCCGGGGCCGTCACGGCGGCCGAACTCGGGCTTCGGGTCGCTCTGTTGGACCTGGCCGAGCAGATCGGTGGGCAGTTCTACCGGCAGCCCGCGGCCGGGCTCAACGCCGGGCGGCCGGAGGCGTTGCACCATGACTGGGACGCCTTCGTCGCGTTGCGCGAGCGGCTTGCGGCGAGCGGGGTCGTGCATCTCGCGCAGCACCACGTCTGGGCGGTGGAGCGGCACGACGACACCCGCTGGACCGTGCACGCCGTCACCGGGGCCGACGGCGAGGGGACGCAGCCGGTACGGGTGCGGGCGCGTGCCGTGCTGCTCGCGACGGGCGCGTACGAGCGTCAACTCCCCTTCCCGGGATGGACGTTGCCCGGCGTCGTCGGAGCGGGCGGTGCCCAGGCCATGCTGAAGGCCGGGCTCGTGCTGCCCGGCAGGCGCGTGGTCGTCGCGGGGAGCGGGCCGCTGCTCCTGGCCGTCGCCTCCTCGCTCGCCGCGGCAGGCGCCGAGGTCCCGGCCGTGATCGAGGCGTCGGGCTACCTCGGTTACGCCCGCCGCCCCGGCGCGCTCGCCGCCAACCCGCACAAGCTCGTCGAGGCCGCGGTGCACGGCGCGGCGCTGGTGCGCCACCGGGTGGCGCTGCGCACCCGCAGTGCGGTGGCGCGGGTGCACGGGGAGGGGCGCGTGGAGGCCGTCACCGTCGTACGGCTCGACCGGGACTGGCGGCCCGTGCCGGGCACGGGCCGCGACATCGCCTGTGACGCGCTGGCCGTCGGTCACGGCCTGGTCCCGGGGATCGACCTGGCCACCACCCTCGGCTGCGCCACCCGCCGCACCCCCGACGGCTCCCTCGCCCTCGCCCTCGACCACCGCCAGGAGACCTCACTGCGCGGACTGTGGGCGGCGGGCGAGCCGGGCGGAGTGGGCGGCGCTCAACTGGCGTGTGTGGAGGGCGAGTTGGCGGCGCTGGCGATCGCCGCCAGGCTCGGCAGGAACCCCGGACCCGGTGGGCGCGTGCGGCAGTTGAGGAGCCGCCGCACCCGGCTGCGCGCCTTCGCCGACACCATGGCGGCCGCGCACGCGCCGGGTCCGGGCCGGCTCGACCGGCTGCCCGACGACACCGAGGTGTGCCGCTGCGAAGAGGTGACGGCCGGCCGCGTCCGGGAGGCCGTGGAGGACTACGGCGCCCGCGACGCCCGTACGGCGAAGCTGCTCACCCGGGCCGGCATGGGCTGGTGCCAGGGGCGGACATGCGGCACGGCGGTGTCCTGCCTCGCGGGCGGCGCCGAACCCCCTGCCGAGCGGCGCCCGTTGGCGACACCGGTCCCGCTCGCGGCCCTGGCGTCCCTCGCGACGCCGGAGGGTGAGGAGGGTGCGGAGGGTGCGGAGGGTGCGGAGGGGGCCGAAGGGGCCGAGGGGGCCGAGAAGTGACCGGATCCGGGCAGCGGAACGAACCCGCCGATCCTGAAAAACAACGTGACATTGTACTCTGGTTCCCCGCTCGGTACGGAGGAACAGCATGGGACACCTGAAGCAGAGCAAGGTCATCACCACCACCGAGCGACTGCGCGACCAGGTCGCCCACGCGCTGCGGGCGGCGCTGATCTCCGGCGAGTTGCGCCCCGGCCAGGTCTACTCGGCGCCGGGCCTCGCCGAGGACTTCGGCATCTCCGCCACGCCCGTGCGCGAGGCCATGCTCGACCTCGCCCGGGAGGGGCTGGTGGAGCCGGTCCGCAACAAGGGGTTCCGGGTCACCGAGGTCAACGAGCGCGACCTCGACCAGTACACCGAGATCCGGGCCCTGATCGAGGTCCCCATGATCGGCCGGATCACCCGTACCGCGGACCGCGCCGATCTGGAGGCGCTGCGTCCGGTGGCGGAGGAGATCGTGCGCGCGGCCCGCGACCACGACCTCATCGGCTACCTGGAGGCGGACCGCCGCTTCCACCTCTCGCTGCTCGCCCTGTCCGGTAACGAGCGCCTGGTGGAGACCGTCGGCGAACTGCGCAAGCGCTCCCGCCTGTACGGTCTGACCGCCCTCGACCAGCGCGACGAGCTGATCCCCTCCGCCGAGGAGCACATCGAACTCCTCGACCTGATGCTGGCGGGCGACGCCCGGGCCGCCGAGAAGTGCATGACCCGCCACCTCGGTCACGTCCGCTCACTGTGGGCGAGGAGCGAGGCGGCCGGCCCCAAACCGAAACGCCGCCTCAGCACGACCCGCTGACCCTGCCGCGCTTCAGCCCCGGCGCACGCCCGGCGGCGTACGGCTCAGGTGCCCTTGGGTGCGGCCCGCTCGACCGGGATCCACAGGGCCGCGTCCGTGGTGTCGCCGGCCGCTGCCGGCCGGGTGCGCAGGATTTCCGGGCCCGGCCGGCTCCGGTACGGGTTGGACGGGAACCACTGCGTGAACACGTCCCGCCACAGCTCCTGCAAGGCCTGCGGGTACGGCCCGGTGTTCTCGAACACCGCCCACGTGCCTGCGGGCACCAGCAGGGCGTCCAGGTCGTCGGGCGGCTCCGTCCCCGCCAACGCGGCGTGCCAGTAGTCGAGTTCGGTGCCCTCCGCCCGGCTCGGGTCCAGGTCGTCGCAGGCCGAGACGATGCCCTCGGGCTCCTGGTCGGACAGCTGGTGGATGCGGAGCGACGTGTCCCGCGCGATGCCCCGGACGAACTCGGCGATCGCCGGGTTCACGCCCTGGTGCACGAGCGGCACCCGTGCCTTCCGGCCCACCAGGTGGAACGCCCCCTTCTCCACGACCCTGTACCGCATGCTGCTGCTCCCTTCGACGACGAGGCGGAAGGACATCCGGGGCTGGGACCGCAGGGCCGCGCCGGTTCGCCGGGCTTCCCCGGGGCCCACGCCGTGCATGGCTCGGAACGCCCGCGCGAAGGCCTCGCCCGAGGTGTAGCCGTAGCGCACCGCGACGTCGAGCAGCGTGTGCTGCCCGGCGAGCACGTCGGCGCCCGCGACGGTCAGCCGCCTGCGCCGTACGTACTCCGACAGCGGCATCCCGGCCAGCGCCGAGAACAGCCGCCGCAGGTGATACTCCGACGTCGTCGCGATGCGGGCGAGTTCGGCCACGTCGATGCTCTTGTCGAGGTGAGCCTCGATGTGGTCCATGGCCTCGTTGAGCCGCTTGAGCACCCCGGCCCCCTTTCCTTCCTTACGCCGTCCACGCTAGGAGCGTCGAGGGTGGGCCCACCCGACATTCCCTGCCCGGTGCGGTCGGGCGGGAGGAATCGGGGGTCGGGCGAGGGGGCTGTGCGGGCAGTGCGACGCTCGTTCGGTCTGCGGGTGGCCGGGTGGCCGGGTGGCATGGCGGCCGGCCGGGGTCAGGTGCGCAACCGGGCTGCGCGCTCACCTACGCGCCGGATGAGGGCGTGCTGTCGTCGCCGGCCGCCGCCGACCGGTACTCCGCGTTGAGTCGCTGTGCTTCCTCCAGCTGGTCCTCCAGGATGACGATGCGGCAGGCCGCCTCGACGGGTGTGCCCTGGTCGACGAGTTCGCGGGCCCGCGCGGCGATGCGCAGCTGGTAGCGGGAGTAGCGCCGGTGGCCGCCCTCCGAGCGCAGCGGAGTGATCAGCCGGGCGTCGCCCAGGGCCCGCAGGAACCCCGGGCTCGCGCCGATGAGCTCGGCGGCCCGGCCCATCGTGTAAGCGGGGTAGTCGTCGTCGTCCAGCCGGCCAGGAAGGGGGCTATCCGCTGTCATGTCACCTCTTTGTGCAACGCGTCGAGGGGCCAGGGTGCCGTACGGCACCGAGGCCCCGCAGAATTCAACACCATCGGGCGGGCCGACCGCCGCGCGGACGGCGCGGACGGCGCGGACGGCGCGGAGGTGCCGGTACGCGTACGACGTGGCTGAGGCGCCGCGTGGGCGGGCGCGAGCGGGGTGGCGCGCGACGAGGGGTGGCGTGCGATGAGGGGTGACGCGCGACGAGGGCCGCGCCGGTGTGTCGGCGGGCCCTCGTGGTGGTGTGCGGTGCGGGCGGCCGGTGGCCGCCCCCGGTGTTACGCCAGTGCCGACACGCCGAGCAGCGCGGACGCCGTCTCCAGCGGGGTGAGGGCGGGCTCCGGCTCGGGGAGTGCCTGGCAGGTGAAGCCGAGGCGGGTCATGGCCCGGCTCACTTCCTGCGCGCTGAAGTCGCGGCGGTCCTGGCGGGTGACGACCTCGCCGACCTGCTTGACCGGGTAGTGGCGGCGGCCGATGAGGACGGACTCACCCGTGATGGGCTCGGGCTTGATGCCCTTCATGGAGGCCACCACCCCGCTCTTGGTCAGATCGAACGGGAAGCGGGCGATGACGCAGCGCATGATGCCTCACAGGGAGCAGGAGGAAGGAATTCCCAGGAAAACGAACGGCATGGGGAATTGCGGGAAAGTCGGGCGGGCCGTATGCCGGCGAAAGCGTGGCGTGCATTGCGCCGAATTCGCCGGGTGCGGCGCGCCACCGGAATGGCGTACGGCAATCCGGCCCGGAAATGCAACGAGCTGGGGCCCGCACCCGAAGGTGCGGGCCCCAGCTGCGAAGTACGCGACGCGTCAGGCGGGAACGATGTTCTCGGCCGTCGGGCCCTTCTGGCCCTGCGCGATGTCGAAGTTGACCTTCTGGCCTTCCTGGAGCTCACGGAAGCCCTGGGCGGCGATGTTCGAGTAGTGGGCGAACACGTCCGGGCCGCCACCCTCCTGCTCGATGAAGCCGAAGCCCTTTTCTGCGTTGAACCACTTGACGGTACCGGCGCTCATGACAATCTCCTTCGGGGCATTTCCCGGAGTCCACACCGTGCGGACCCCGCGTCACTGCGATGATTACCCCGCCCGGAGATGAAAAGACCGGGACATACAAAAGAGCACCCGTCGGCACGGAGGCCGGCGCGGTCGCCCGAAGTTTTGGGAACCACAACTGCAACTGATATCGACCCTAGCACGGTGCCCCGTGGAGGCGCGGTAAATAATTCCGCTCCGCCAGTCGCGTAAGAAATCCTTACGGGGCGTCGCTTCGATTTCTCTCGTGGCGGTGACAGATATTTCTGGCCACGGGGGTGCGCGGGGCCGTCCGCTGACTACTCTGCACGGGTGACCACCGAGTTGACCTTGCTGACGCGCGTCGCCTACCGGGGCCAGGAGGTGACCGCGCCCCGGCTGCGCGGGCTCCTGGCACTGCTCGCCGAGGACCTGAAGTCCGGGTGCAGCACCGGCCGGCTCGTCGAGGGACTGTGGAGCGAGGAGCTGCCCGAGCGGCCCGGCAAGGCGGTCCAGGTGCTGGTCTCGCGGGTGCGCTCGCAGCTCGGCCCCGACGTCATCGCCAGCACCCCCGCCGGCTACCGCATCGCCCTCGCGGACAACCAGGTCGACAGCTCCGCGCTGCTGCTGCACGCCGCGGCGAGCGAGGCGCGGGCCGGGGCCGGCGAGCACGAGCGGGCGCTCGCCGAGGCGGAGGCCGGGCTCGCCCTGTGGGACGGCGTCGTGGACAGCGGCGACGGCGAGGACCTGCACGACCCCGTCGCGGCGCTGCGCCGCGCGCGGTCCGCCGCCCACCGCACCCTGGAACGGTCGAGGGCGCTCGCACTGGCCCGGCTCGGCCGGCACGCCGACGCGCTGCGGCCGCTGGCCCGTACCGCCCGCGAGCTGCCCCGAGACGAGGAAGTCCTTGCGGAGCTGCTGCGCTGCGAGGCGGCCACGACGGGACCCGCCGCCGCGCTCACCCGCTACGACACCTACCGGCGCGCCCTGCGGGACCGCCTCGGCGCCGACCCCGGACCCGAACTGGCCTCCATACACCAGGAGTTGCTGCGCGGCGAGGCGCCGCTGGTACGGCACGGCGTACTGCACGAGCCCAACCCGCTGCTCGGCCGGGACGCCGACGTCACCGCCGTCACCGCACTGCTGCGCACCGCGCGGGTCGCCTCCGTCGTCGGCCCCGGCGGCCTCGGCAAGACCCGGCTCGCCCACGCGGTGGGCCGCGAGGCCGAACAGCGGGTCGTGCACTTCGTGCCGCTGGCCGGTGTCACCGCCGACGACGACGTGGCCACCGAGGTCGCCTCGGTGCTCGGCGTCGGCGCCGTACGCACGCCGGGCCCCGCCGGACTGCTCGCCGGCATCGTCGGCGTGCTCGGGACCGGCCCCGCGCTCCTCGTCCTCGACAACTGCGAGCACGTCATCCGGGGCGCCGCCGACCTGGTGCGGGCCCTCGTGTCGCGCTCCAAGGAGCTGCGGGTGCTCACCACGAGCCGGGCCCCGCTCGGGCTGACCTCCGAGTCCGTGTACGCGCTGCCGGAGCTCGGCCTCGTATCGACGGTCGAACTGTTCACGCAGCGGGCCCGCGCCGCGCGGCCGGACGCGGAGCTCGACGAGCGGGCGGTCCAGGAGCTGTGCCGCCAGCTCGACGGGCTGCCCCTCGCCGTCGAACTCGCCGCGGCCCGGGTGCGGGTCCTGTCCGTGCCCGAGATCGCCCGGCGGCTCGGCGACCGGTTCGCGCTGCTGCGCGGCGGCGGACGCGACGTGCCCGAGCGCCACCGCACCCTGCGCGCCGTCGTCGAGTGGAGCTGGAATCTGCTCGAAGCCGAGGGGCAGGCCGCGCTGCGCGTCCTGTCGGTGTTCCCCGGCGGCTTCACCGAGAGCGCCGCGGAACACGTCCTGCGCGGCGACGACAAGCTGTTCCTGCTGGAACAGCTCGCCGACCAGTCGCTGATCAAGGCCGCCGACACCCCGTCCGGGGTGCGCTTCCACATGCTGGAGACGGTGCGGGAGTTCAGCGCAGCCCGCCGCGCCGAGGCCGGGGAGGACGAGGCGGTCACCGACCGGTTCCTCGGCTGGGCGCGCGGCTTCGGCCGGGCCCACCACGACGCCCTGTTCAGCCCCGACTCGCTGCGGTCCTGGGAGCTCACCAGGAGCGAGCAGGACAACCTCTTCCTCGCGCTGCGCCACGCACTGGCCCGCGACGACGGTCCCACCCTCGCGGGCCTGACCGCCGTGCTCGCCTCGCTGTGGGCCACCGACTCCAACTACAGCCGCCTGACCGGACTCGCCGCCGACACCGCGGGCCCGCTCTCGCACTTTCGCCCCGGCCCCGACGACATCGAGCCCGCCCGCAGCGCCGCCGTGGTGTGCACGATCAGCCTCTTCATGGGCTACGGGCCGCACGCCGTACGCCAGTTGGTGACTTTGCGCCGGCTGCCGCCCGCCGAGCCGGACACCCTGATGCGGGCCCTGGACACCGTGCTGCGCGCGCTGCCCGAGGTGCACCCGCCGCACTACGCGCTGCTCCGGGAGCTGTGCGCGTCCCGGAACGCGCTGCTCGCCGGCGTCGCCGAGTGCTTCGCCAGCTATGTGTGGGAGTACGAACGCGACGTGGACCGCGCCCTCGACTCGGCCCGCCGTGCGCTGACCGCGCTGACCGCGCTGGGCAATCCGGCCACCGAGATGCTGGGCCACGGCCGCATCAGCGAGCTGTGTCTGCAAACGGAGCGGGGCGAGGAGGCCTACCGGCACCTGATGGCCTCGCTCGCCGTACTCGAACGCACCGGTGACTGGGCCGACGCGGCCGGCTGGTACGACGCGGTCGGGGTGCGCTGGGCGCTGGTCCTGGCCTGTCTCCAGCGGGGCGAGATCGACGAGGCGGAGCGCTGGCTGGAGCTCGCGGCCCTTGAGCAGGCGCCCGAGCCGGCCCAGGTCTTCAGCGCGGAGCTCGGCTCGCGGGCCGAGATAGCCCTGCTCAGAGGGTTGACCGAGGTGGGGCTCGGGCTGTGGCGGCAGGCGGTGGCGCAGTTGCGCGACGCGGGCGCGCTGTATCCCGACGACCCGTTCGTGGGCACATGGGCGCTGCAAATCCAGTCGACGGCGGTGGCCGCGCACGCCCGGCACGGGCGCCTGGAGCTGGTGGCGGACCTCGCGACCGAACTGCGGGCCCAGGCCCGGGAGTTGCTGTCCCGTTCGCCCGATGAGGCCAGCCCCGCCGAGCTTCCGGTGTCCGGGACGATGCTGCTGGCCCTCGGGCTCGCGGGGCTTGCCCGGGGTGAGCGTTCGGGCGTACGGCTGCTGGCACTGGCCGAGCGGATGCGCGTGCACCGGGACTTTCCGACGATGTCCGCCGCGCGGGCCCGGCGGTCCGCCGAGGACGCCGACGGGGCGGCGTACGCCGACGCGGTGTCGGAGTACGCCGCCCTGGGGCGCGGCGAGCTGGAGGCGGCCGCCGCGGTGGAGCTGCGCGGCATCAGCGCTGGGGGTCGCGGTTGAACTTGGCCTTCGACCAGAAGTAGCCGAGCACCGTGAGGCCCACGGACCAGGCGATGGCGAGCCATCCGTTGGAGCCGATCTCCGTGCCGAGCAGCAGCCCGCGCAGGGTCTCGATGGCCGGGGTGAACGGCTGGTACTGGGCGATCGGCTGGAACCAGCCGGGCATCGAGTGCAGCGGCACGAACGCGCTGGACAGCAGGGGCAGCAGGATCAGCGGCATCGCGTTGTTGCTTGCGGCCTCGGCGTTCGGGCTGATCAGGCCCATGCCGACGGCGATCCAGGTGAGCGACAGAGCGAACAGCACCAGCAGTCCGAAGGCGGCGAACCATTCGAGGACGGTGGCGTCGGTCGAGCGGAAGCCGATGGCCACGCCGACGGCGCCGACCAGGACCACGCTGAGGACCGACTGGAGCACGCTCCCGATGACATGCCCGACGATCACCGAGCCGCGGTGGATCGCCATGGTGCGGAAGCGGGCGACGATGCCCTCGGTCATGTCGTTGGAGACGGAGATCGCGGTGCCGACCACGGTGGAGCCGACGGTCATGAGCAGGACGCCCGGCACGATGTAGGCGATGTACTTGGCCCGGTCGGGCCCGCCCGCCCCGATGCCCATGCTCATGGCGTCGCCGAAGATGTAGACGAAGAGCAGCAGCAGCATGATCGGCGTGAGCAGCAGGTTCAGGGTGAGTGAGGGGTAGCGCCGGGCGTGCAGCAGGTTGCGTCGCAGCATGGTCGAGGTGTCGCGGACGGCGAGGGACAGCGAGCTCATCGGACGTTCTCCTTCGGGGCGGCGGCGGCCGGGGTGGCGGCGGTGAGGGGGTGGGCGGTGAGGGCGAAGAATACGTCGTCGAGGTCGGGAGTGTGCACGGTGAGCTCGTCGGCCTCGATGGCGGCGGCGTCCAGCCAGTCGAGGATGGCGCGCAGCTCGCGCTGGCTGCCGCCGCTCGGGATCTGAAGCGACAGCGACTCGTCGTCGCGGGTCGCCTCGCGCAGACCGGTGGCCGCGTCCACGTACGCCTGCGGGTCGGTGAACCGGAGCCGGACGTGCCCGCCGGGCACGAGCCGCTTGAGCTCGCTCGCCGTGCCCTGCGCGACGAGCTTCCCGCCGTGCAACACGGCGATGCGGTCGGCGAGTTCGTCGGCCTCGTCGAGGTACTGCGTGGTGAGGAAGACGGTCACGCCGCCGGCGACGAGGCCGCGGATGATGGTCCACATGGTGTGCCGGCTGCGCGGGTCGAGGCCGGTGGTCGGCTCGTCGAGGAAGATGACGCGCGGGCTGCCGACCAGCGTCATGGCGATGTCGAGGCGTCGGCGCATGCCGCCGGAGTAGGTCGAGGCGGGCTTCTTCGCCGCCTCGGTCAGGTCGAAGCGTTCGAGCAGGCCGGTGGCGACCCTGCGGCCCTCGCGCCGGGGGAGGTGGTGCAGGTCGGCCATGAGGAGCATGTTCTCCTCGCCGGTGATGAGGTTGTCGACCGCCGAGAACTGACCGGTGACGCCGATCGCCGCGCGCACGGCCTGGGGGTCGGCCGTCAGGTCGTGTCCGGCGACGCGCAGTTCGCCGGCGTCGGCGGAGATCAGCGTGGAGAGGATCTGCACGGCGGTGGTCTTGCCGGCGCCGTTGGGCCCGAGGAGCGAGAAGACCGTGCCGGCCGGCACGGCGAGGTCGATGCCGTCCAGGACGGTCTTGTCGCCGTAGGCCTTGCGCAGGCCGGTGGCCGCGATTGCGATGTCGGAGCTCGTCGTCATGCCCCAGAGCGTGCGCCCCCTCGCATTCAACCCGGTTTCAACCCGGTTTCACCCCCGCCCCCACGCGGGCCACGTCCCGCACGCGGGGGTGGGTTTGAGGGACGCGGGGCACGGTCCGCGGGCGGGGGTGGGTTTGAGGAGGGGCGCGGGGCCCGTTCCTGCGGACGAGGGTGGGTTTCAGGGGCGCGGGGAACTGCGCGAGCAACTGGGCACGGTCCGCAGGCGAGGGCGGGTTTCGGGGGCGCGAGCAACCGGGCACGGTCCGCAGCCGGGGACGGCTTTGAGGGGCGCGGGGAACGGCGCGAGCAACCGGGCACGGTCCGCAGCCGGGAACGGCTTTGAGGGGCGCGGGGAACTGCGCGAGCAACCGGGCACGGTCCGCAGCCGGGAACGGCTTTGAGGGGCGCGGAGAACTGCGCGAGCAACCGGGCCGCGAGCAACGGGGCACGGTCCGCAGCCGGGAACGGCTTTGAGGGGCGCGGGGAACTGCGCGAGCAACCGGGCACGGTCCGCACGCGAGGGCGGGTTTCAGGGGCGCGAGGAACTGCGCGAGAACCCCGCACGGTCCGCAGCCGAGGGCGGATTTGAGGGGCGCGGGGAACTGCGCGAGCAACCCCGCACGGCCCGCAGCCGAGGACGGATTTCGGCGGCGGCGCGATGGGCCCCAGGACCCCGACCCCGAAGGAGCAGCACGCACGCAGCCGCCGAGCCGAGGAGAGGCGGTCGTCGCAGACGCCCCGGCCGAGCGACCGGGGCGGACGCGGTCAGCGTGCGGGGCGCCGGAGCCCGCGTAGGCCCTGCGGCCGCGAGGCAGCCACGCGCACCCGTACGAGCGCCGGAGCCGGAGCCGGCCCAGGCCCTGCGCCGCTCAGAGCCCCATGGACTTGGCGACGATCGAACGCATGATCTCGCTGGTACCACCAAAGATCCGGCTCGCCCGGTTGTCGGCGTACAGCCGGGCGATCGGACTGTCCAGGGTGAAGCCGAAGCCGCCGTGCAGTTGCAGACACTTGTCCAGCACCGCGGGCGCCGCCTCCGTGCAGTACAGCTTGGTGGCGGCGGCCTCCTCGGCGGTCAACTCCCCCGCGTCGAACGCGTCCAGGGCCTGGTCGACGACCGCTTGGAGCGCGTTCACCGTGACCTTGCAGTCGGCGAGTACGAACTTGGTGTTCTGGAAGGCGGCGACGGGCTTGCCGAAAGCGATGCGCCCGCGGACGTACTCGCTGGTGAGGTGGACCGCGGCGGCAGCATGCGCGTACGCCCCGACGGCGATCCCCAGGCGTTCCTGCGGGAATATGTCCGCGAGGCAGGCGAAGGCGTCGTCCGGACGGCCCACCACATCGCCGGCCGGGACCCGCACATCGCTGAACGTCATGGCGACTATGTCGCTGGACCGCAGGCCGAGCGTGACCGCCTCGGACTCGACCCTCACACCCGGGGCACGGGTGTCCACGGCGAGCAGGGACATGCCACTGCGCCGGTCGGACCCGCCCGTCGAGGTGCGGCAGGCGACGAGCACCAGATCGGCCTGGGCGCCTCCGGAGACGTAGGCCTTGGCCCCGTTGAGGACGTAGTGGGTGCCGTCCTCGGACAGCTCGGCGGTGGTGCGCAGCCCGGCGACGTCCGAGCCGGCCTCCGGCTCCGTGATCGCGATGGCCGTCATCAGCTCACCGGTGACGAACCCCGGCAGCCAGCGCTCCTGCTGCTCCCTGGTCGTGTACTTCACCAGGGTGGCGGGCAGGGCAAGATGCGCGCTGGCGGCACCGAAGGTGACACCGGCCCGAGCGCACTCCTCGGTGATGACGGCGTTGAACTTGAAACCTCTCTCGCCACTGCCGCCGAACTCCTCCGGGATACCGAACCCGAAGATGCCCAATTTTCCCAGTTTGAGGTAAAAATCGCGCGGCACGCGGCCGGCCGCCTCCCACTCGGGATATACGGGTACGACCTCTGCCTCGATTAGGTCCCGTACCGCCGCGCGGAACGTCTCGTGCTCGTCCTGGAAAACAGTGCGCCGCACCGTGTCTTCCCCCCGTAGGTCTGATCGGTGTCTGAACCAACGACTCGACACTAAGCGCGAGGTGAGGACCCTGTCCAGGCTGACAGGCCTTGTCATGTGCGGGCGCACTATGGGTAGTCTTCGGCCAACGGGTCCGAGGCCGCCGATGCGGCCTGTGGTCCCGCCTGCCGAATTTCATGGGGGAGCCAGGCATGGAACCAACGGGCGATACACATTTGTTCAATGCACGTGATCCGCGATTGCGAACAGATCCGTACCCGCTCTACAAACAAGTTCGGGACGTGGAACCGGTCCACCGGACGCCCTATGGTCATTGGGTGGTGTCCGGATATGATGCGGTTGCTTCGCTCATAAAGAATCCCGGATTGAGCAGTGAATACCCGCAGGACCCCGGATGGGCGGCGCAGCGGGGCGGGCAGGACAGCCCGATCGTGCGGGCCACCCGCGACTGGATGCTCATGCGGGACGGCGCGGCGCACCGCAGGCTGCGCGGGCTGGCCAACCCGCTGTTCACCGCCAAGGCGATGCACGAGATGGCGCCCCGGATCGCCGGGATCGTCCACCGGATCATGGACGACATGGGCGATGGCCGGGACATCGACCTGATCGGATCACTCGCGGCGCTGGTGCCGGTGACCGTGTTCTGCGGCCTCGGCGGCCTGCCCGTGGAGGACCGTGACCTGTGCCGGAAGTGGACCGATGCGCTGGGCCACGTCATCGACCCGGCCGTCGACGAGACCACCCGCCGGGCCATGAACGACGCGGCCGAGGAGTTCGGCGCCTATATCGCCGAACACCTGGAGAAGCGGCGCGCGGATCCGCAGAACGACATTCTTTCCCGGCTGCTGGTGGCGGAGTTCGACGGCGAGAAGCTCTCCGACGAGGAGATCATCGCCAATGTCATGATGTTCTTCCTGGGCGGCCACGAGACCACCGTCAACCTCATCGGCAACGGCATGCTGGCCCTCCTGCGCCACCCCGACCAGCTCCGCGACCTGCGCGAGGACCCCGGTCTCATCGAGGGCGGCATCGACGAACTGCTCCGCTACGACGCGCCCATCCAGTTGGTGGCACGGATCACGACCAGCGACATCGAGGTCGCGGGCAGCACGATCCCGGCCGGCTCCAAGGTGATGATCCTGCTCGGTGCGGCCAACCGTGACCCGTCGCGCTATCCGGACCCGGACCGCCTCGATCTGCGCCGCCCGGACGTGCGCCCCCTGTCCTTCGGCGGCGGCCCTCACTACTGCATCGGCGCCCTGTTGGCGAAGACCGAGGCCAAGCTGGTCTTCACCGAACTGCTGCGCCGCCACCGCGACATCAGACTGCGTGGCGAGGGCATCGTCTGGCGTCCACAGGTCAACATCCGCGGGCTCAGTGAGCTCCGCGTCGATCTTCTCTCCTGACGCCCGCCCGGCCTTCCGTCCGCCGCACCGCCCGGCGCGGCCGCTTTCCGCAGGGCCCCGGCACATGTGCACAGCTGCCCGTTCCGTACGCGCACATATGACCCCTCCGCGTATCCGCACGGCGTTTTCATGTGTCCGTCCGCCTTTTTCCGTCCAGCACGTACGACGCGTCCCGCACCTTCGGGTGCTATGCCCGTGCGAACGCGGCCGTGGGCGCGCAGCCGGTTCCACCGCCTCCGACGAGTGGGGATGAAGCACAGAATATGAGCACCCAGGCGATATCTCCCGGAATCCGTGACCAGAGTTTTACCAGAAACTCCGTCGACAGTATCTTGATGGAGTTCCTGGAAAGCCGGAGAGAACCTTTCGGTGATCCCCGGATGACCCAAATCGTGAAACTGCTCGAAGATTTCATGGTGGGTGGCAAGAGAATTCGCCCGGTATTGACCGTCATAGGCTGGCAGGCGGTCTCGGGTGAACCCGTTCCGGCGGCGGTCCTGCGTGTGGCCGCCTCTCTCGAAATGTTTCATGCGTTCGCCCTCATCCACGACGACATCATGGACGACAGCGACACCCGGCGCGGCCGCCCCACCATCCACCGGATACTCGCCGGAAAACACGGCGGCGACCGTACGGAGCGATTCGGGCTCGGCGCCGCGGTGCTGCTCGGCGACCTCGCCTTCACATGGTCGGACCAGCTCCTGCACACGGCGGGCCTGACCCCCGCGCAGTCGGCTGCGGTGCTGCCGCTCGTCACCGAGATGCGTACCGAGGTGATGCTCGGCCAGTATCTGGACCTCCAGGCCACCGGCGAGCTGACCGACGATGTCGACGCCACCCTCACCGTCAACCGCTACAAGACCGCCAAGTACACCGTCGAACGCCCCCTGCACATCGGTGCCGCCCTCGCGGGCGCCGACGCCGCGACCCTGGCCGCGTGCACGGCTTTCGCGCTGCCCCTGGGCGAGGCCTTCCAGCTCCGGGACGACCTGCTCGGGGTGTACGGCGACGTCCGTGACACCGGCAAGTCACGCCTGGACGACCTACGGGCCGGCAAGAACACGACGCTGGCCGCACTCGCCATGCGGGCGGCCGACGCACCCCAACGCGCCCGGCTGCGCACGCTGATCGGTGACCCTGCTCTGGACGAGACGGGCGCCGAGGAAGCCCGGTCCCTGTTCGCAGCCACCGGGGCCCGAGCCGCCGTGGAACGCATGATCGACGACCGGTACCGGCGGGCCGTCGAGGCCCTGGAGACCGCTCCCTTCACCGCCGACGCGGTGACCGCCCTCGAACACCTCGCCCTCACGGCCACAAGAAGGAACTCATGACCGCCGAGCTGACCGTACCCACCGCCACACCTCCCGCGGGCGCCGCCCGCTACTGGCAGGACAGCACCGACCGCTTCGCCGCGCTCCTCGACCACCACATCGGGTACGAGGCCCGGAAGGTGGCGATGACGGACGCCGAACTGCGCGAGGTCATTGACGCGTGCAACCGCGCGATCGCCCCGCTGGGCAAGACCGTCTCGGACAAGCGCTGGATCTCCTACATGGATGTCGTGCGCTGGTCCCAGAGCGCCCGCCACCTCAAGGACATGGAGGCCTTCAAAGCTGTCTGCGTGCTCAACTGCGTGACCTTCGTGTGGGACGACATGGACGCCGCCCTGCACGACTTCGACCTCTTCCTGCCGCAGGTGCGGCAGGTGTGCGAGCGGTACTACTCCCCGGAGGACGCCGAGTTCGCCTACGAGGGCGCCCGGGCGTTCGTCACCAGCGACCACATGTTCCGCGACACCCAGCTGAAGAGGGTGCTCTGCGGCACCTCGCCCGAGCAGTACTTCCGCTACCGCGTCACCGACGTCGGGGTGGACTTCTGGATGCGCATGTCGTACCCGATCTACCGCCACCGCGAGCTGACCGAGCACTCCAAGACGGGCCTCGCCGCCCGCATGGCCACCCGCGGGCTGGCCATAGTCAACGACTTCTACTCCTACGACCGCGAGCACGCCCTCGGTCAGACGACCAACTGCTTCCGGCTGTGCGACATGAGCGACGAGTCGGACTTCCGGAGCTTCTTCCAGGACCGCCTCGACGACATGGCCGAGGACATGGCATGTATCCGGGCGTTCGACGACATCACCCGGGACGTCCTGCTGGACCTCATCCAGGGCAACTTCGTATGGACCACCCGCGACCGGCGCTACCAGGCCCCGGTGAACGACGTCAACTCCCGCATCCAGTAGGGATCACAGCATGCCCCCCTCGCAGTCATCCCTGGCGGACCGGACCTGGCGCACCGGTACGGCGCCCGGCGCCCTGCCACTGCTGGGACACGTGCCCGCGCTGTGGCGACGGCCCCTGCAGTTCCTCGCCTCGCTCCCCGCGCACGGCGATCTGGTCGAGGTACGGCTCGGACCCACCCGGGCCTACCTCGCCGCCCACCCGGAGCTGGTCCGGCACGTGCTGCTCAACCCCCGCCAGTTCGACAAGGGCGGCGTCTTCGACAAGGCGCGCCAGCTCCTCGGCAACAGCCTGTCGGTGTCCCGCGGCGATGAGCACCGCTTCCAGCGGCGGCTGATCCAGCCCGCCTTCCACACGACGAGGATCGCCGCCTACACGACGGCGGTCGCGGCGGACACCCGCACCGTCACCGACGTCTGGCGGGACGGTGAGACCCGGGACATCGGCGACGCCATGCACGCCCTGCTCATGCGGGTCGCCGCGCGCACCCTGTTCTCCACCGGCCTCGACGAGGCCACCATCGAGGAGGCCCGGCAGTGCCTGCGGACCGTCTCGCACGGCATCTACAAGCGCACGGTCGCCCCGCTGGGCATCATGGAGAAGCTGCCCACACCGGCGAACCGCGCCTACGACCACGCCAACACGCGGCTGCGGCAGATCGTCGCCGGCATGATCGCCGTACGGCGGCAGTCCGACGAGGACCACGACGATCTGCTCTCCACCCTGCTGCGGGCGGAGCACCCGGAGACGGGGGAGAAGCTGGATGACGACCAGGTCCTCGACCAGGTCATCACCTTCCTGGTCGCCGGCAGTGAGACCACCGCCTCCACCCTGGCCTTCGTCTTTCATCTGATGGGCACACTGCCCGACGTGGAGAAGCGGGTGCACGCCGAGGTCGACGCGGCGCTCGGCGGGCGCACCCCCGTCCACGAGGATCTGCCCGCGCTGCCCTACATCCGCAACGTCATCACCGAGACACTGCGGCTGTATCCGCCGTCCTGGATGGCGATGCGGGTCGCCGCACAGGAAGTCGAACTCGGCGGCCGGACCGTCCCGGCCGGGACGATGATCCTCTACAGCGCCTATGCCCTGCACCACAACCCCGAGCTGTTCCCCGACCCGGAGACCTTCGACGCCGGCCGCTGGGAGGGCGAACGCGCGGCCCAGGTGCCGCGCGGGGCACTGTTGCCCTTCGGCGCGGGCAGCCACAAGTGCATCGGTGACGTCCTCGCGCTGACCGAGACCGCGCTCATCGTCGCGACCGTCGCCGCGCGCTGGCGGCTGAGCCCGGCGCCCGGCTCCACGTTGCGGCCGCAGCCGAAGGCCACCCTCGAATCGGGTCCGCTGCCCATGGTGCTGCACCGCCGCTGACCGGTGCCGGCCGCGCCGGCCCGCCCCCGCACCGCCTCCCCCCGCCCGCTTCCTCCCGTCACTCCTACCGCATTTGGAGTACACCCGGCATGAAGACCGAGTCCGAACCGGCCACCCGCAGTTGGCGGATCGCCAAGGCACCAGGCGGACTTCCGCTGGTGGGCCACGCCCTCCAACTCGCGCGCCGCCCACTGGAGTTCCTGGGCTCGCTGCCCGCCCTGGGTGACCTGGTCGAACTGCGGCTCGGCACCAAGCCGGCCCATCTGCCCTGCCATCCGGAGCTGGTGCAGCAGGTGCTGCGCAACGCGCGGGTCTACGACACCGGGGGGCCGGTGAAGGACAAGGCACGCCCCATCCTGGGCAACGGGCTGATCACGTCCGACTGGGCCGACCACCGCCGCCAGCGCCGCATGGTCCAGCCGGCCTTCCACACCGCACGCATCGCGACGTACGCCGTGGTGATGCAGGAGGAGTGCGGCGCGCAGGCAGAGGCCTGGCGGGCGGGCCGGCCCATGGACGTGGCGGACGCGATGCAGGCGCTGACCGCACGGGTGACGGCCCGCGCGCTGTTCTCGACGGAGATGGCGCCGCATTCGGTCGCCGAGATCCAGCGCAGCCTGCCCGTCATGGTCCGCGGCGCCTTCCGCCGTGCGATGGATCCCACCGGTCTGGTGGCCAGGCTGCCGCTCGCCGCCAACCGGGAGTTCGACGCGGCCCTTGCCCGGCTGCACGGCCTCATCGACGGCATCGTCGGGGACTACCGGAGCTCGGGTGAGGACCGCGGTGACCTGCTGTCGGCCCTGCTGGCCGCGCGGGACGAGGAGGACGGCGGTGCGATGACGGACCAGGAGATCCACGATCAGGTCATGACGCTGCTGCTGGCCGGTGTCGAGACCACGGCGAGCGCCCTCACCTGGGCCTGGCACCTGCTGGCGACGCACCCCGAGGCCGAGGCACAGCTGCACGCCGAGGTGGACGAGGTGCTCGGCGGCCGCACCCCGCAGTACGCCGACATTCCCCGGCTCGTCCACACCCAGCGGATCTTCACCGAGACCCTGCGGCTCTACCCGCCGGCCTGGATGTACACCAGGATGACCACCGAGCCCACCGAGCTGGCCGGCCACCCGCTGCCCGCCGGGACGGACCTGCTGATCAGTCCGTACGTCATCCACCGCATCCCGGAGTTCTTCCCGCGCCCGGACGTCTTCGACCCGGACCGCTGGCTTCCCGAGCGGGCCCGGGACGTCACACGCGGGTCATACCTGCCGTTCGGCGCGGGCAGCCGCAAGTGCATAGGCGACGTCTTCGGGATGACGGAGGCGACGCTTGCGCTGGCCGCGCTCGCCTCCCGCTGGCGGCTGCGGCCGGTGCCGGGCACCACGGTCACGCCCCGCGCCGAGATGAGCCTGACCGCCGGGCGGCTGCCCATGGTGCCGGAGCGCCGCTGACGGGGCCGGGTCGCGACGCGGGGTCGGCCCAGGCGGAGCGGGCTGCGGCCTTGGCGCAGGCGGGCCGGGCCGCGACGTCGGCGACGGCGGGGCCCGGCGAGGACGACCGAGGTCGGCCGTCCGGTGGCGGAGCACCACCGGACGGCCGGCCCCGAGCCGCGAGGTCCGTCAGCCGAAGGTGACGGGCAGCTGGTGCAAGCCGCGCAGCATCAGGCTGGGACGCCAGGACAGTGCCTCGGGCTCGACGTCAAGGGCCAGCCCCGGGCACCGCTCCAGCAGGGTGCGGAAGGCGATCGCGCCCTGCATCCGGGCCAGCGGCGCGCCGAGGCAGTGGTGGATGCCGTAGCCGAAGGCCATGTGCCCCCGGGCGTCCCGGCGGATGTCGAAGCCGTCGGCTCCGGCGAACCGCTGGGGGTCGCGCGAGGCGGCGGCCAGCACGACGGCCACGGAATCCCCGGCCTCGATCGTCGTGCCGCCGACCTCCAGGGTCTCCTTGGCGTAGCGGAACGCCGTGGTCTCCACCGGGCCCTCGTAGCGGAGCATTTCCTCCACGGCGTTCTCCAGGAGCGACCAGTCGGCGCGCAGGGCGGCGAGTTGGTCCGGGTGGCGCAGCAGGGCGAGCGTGCCGCTGGACAGCAGGTTGGCCGCCGTCTCGTAGCCGGCGACCAGGAGCAGGAACGCCATACCGAGCATTTCCTCGAAGGAGAGCCGGTCCTCCTCCTCGCCCATGCTCCCCGCCAGCGCGCTCAGCAGGTCGTCACCGGGCTCGCGCTGCTTGGCGGCGACGAGTTCGGCGAGGTAGCCCGTCATGGCCTGGGCAGCGGCCGCCGCGGTCTCCGGCCGGGTGAAGTCGGTGCTCTCCAAGTACCAGTCGTGGAAGGTCTTGCGGTCGTTCTCGGGCACACCCAGCAGCTCGCATATGACGGCGAGCGGCAGGGGCAGCGCGAACGCCTCAAGCAGATCGACCCGCCCCAGCGGCAGCATGGCTTCCACGAGCTCGTCCGCGATCCGTTGCACCGTGGGGCGCAGCGCCTCGATGCGTCCGGGCGTGAAGTTCTTGGCCACCAGTCCCCGCAGCCGGGTGTGCTGCGGGGGATCCGTCTGCACCATGTTCAGCCCGATGGAGTTGCCGCCGTCGTCCTCCCAGGCGGCCGAGTGCCGGATGTCGTTGGACAGGCGCGGGTCGGTCAGCGCGGCACGGCCCTCGGCATGGCCGAGGACGAGCCAGAACTCCCCCGAGGCGTCGGTCCTCACCCGGTGCACCGGTCCCTGGGCCCGCATCCGCTCGTAGACCGGGTACGGGTCGTCGACGAATTCCTGGCCGAGCGCTGACAGATCTGCAAAACCGGTCGTGGACACCTGTGTTCCTCGCTTCGAACGGGCCGCCCAAAAGCAGCGGCGCCAACCCCCTGGTTGATCTACGTGACCATAGCAGCGAAAGCGGGGAGCACTCCACGGTTAATGTTAGGGTGCCGATCATGGTCGACAGCGAAGCCCGGCGAACGCCACGGCGCAGCGACGCACGGCGCAATCGCGACATGCTGATCGCCGCCGCACGGGAGATCTACGCCGAGCGCGGTGTGGACGCCTCGCTGGACGAGATCGCGCGCAGGGCCGACGTCGGAAACGCCACTCTCTACCGGCACTTCAGGGACCGCGCCGACCTGATCGAGACCGTCTTCCACGACGCACTTGTCCCGATCCTGGACATGGGCCGCGAGATCCGGGACCACCCCGACGCCTGGCACGGCCTCACCGCCTACCTCGACCGCATCTTCGCGCTGCTCGCCGTCGACCGGGGCGCGGGCGACCTGTTGACCACCACCATCCAGGGTGTCCCCACACTCGATGTGCTGCGCGAGGAGAACCACCGGACGCTGGAGATCCTGCTGCGCCGCGGCAGGGAACAGCGGACCGTCCGGGCCGACCTGACCATCGAAGACCTGCTGTTCCTGCTGGCCGCCCTCGGCCGGGCCGCCTCGGCCGCGCCCGCCAACTGGCGCCGCCACCTTGCCCTGTTGCTGGACGGACTCCGCCCCGCGACCGCCCGCCCGCTGCCTGTCCCCACGCTCCGGCCCGAGCAGTTCGACGCCGCTCTGCACGGCCTCGGCACCGCCCCGCAGACACCCCGGCGGCGGGAGCCGCACCCCGGTCCATCGACATCGGAGAACCCCACGTCATGACGCATCAGCGCCCCATATCCCCGTTCGAGAGCCTCTACTTCCTGGACCTCGGAGCCGCGGCCCTGCCGCTGTACAACATGCCCGCGTTCGTCGAGTCCCTGGTACGCGGACGTCCGGACCCCGAGCTGATGCGGCGGGCACTCAACCTGCTCACCGAGCGCCATCCCATCCTTCGCTGTGAAGTGACATCCGGCGAGGCGGGCCTTTCGCTGCGGACCCGGGACCGGGTCGAGCCGCCGCTCGTCGTCCTCGACGGCGTGGAGGACACCTACGCCGAGCTGATCAACACACGGCCCGACTGGACCGAGAGCCTGCTGCACGCCTGGCTGCTGACCGACGGCGAGCGCAGCCAGGTGGTGCTCGGCGTACACCACGGAGTGGCCGACGGCCGGTCGGCCTTCGCCCTGCTCGACGAGTTCTGGCAGTACTACACCGCCCTGGCGGCCGGCGCGGATCTCGCTCCCGAGCGGCGCGAGGAACTGTCCCCGGCGATCGACACCCGGCTGGCCGGCAGTTTCCCGGAAGCCGAACTCGACGCCCTGGTGGAGGCCATTGCGCAGGGCGCCGACGGGATCAAGCCCGCGGTCCTGTCCACCGAGGGGGTGGGCCGCCCCGACCGCCCTGCCGCGGCCCGCCGCTTCGTCGTCGACCGGCTGGAGTTCGACCCGCAGACGACCGACGCGGTGGTGGCGGCCGCCCGGACGCGCGGGGTGACCGTCAACAGCCTCGTCACGGGCCTGGTGCTGACCGCCGTACGCGCCCAACTGGCGCCGGAGCAGGGCCCGTTGACACTGACCTGCGGCCACGGAGTGGACCTGCGTACGCGGCTGACACCCGAGCTGCCCCTGAGCACCGTCCTCAACTGCATCACCGGGCTGCAGACCACGCTGTCCGTCAGCCACGACGACCGGCCCGAGACGGTCGGCCGGGAGGTGGCCGACCAGGTCGCCGGAGCCCTTGCCGCACGCAACCCGGAGCGCTTCCTGCTCGCGGCGCTGAGGGCGGGCGCACAGGGGATCGCGCTGCCCGTCCCGGCCGTCAGCTACGGCATCTCCAACGTCGGCCGGATCCCGGCCCACCCCGTCCCCGCCGACATGGAACTGCTCCGCTTCGGTGGAACGGCCAACGCGCCGGGCATGCCGCCCAAGATCGGCGTCGCCAGCTTCGGCGGCCGCCTGCTCGTACAGAACGAGTACGACAGCTGGACCTACGGCCCGGAGCAGATGGGCCGCCTCCGCGAGACGCTGCGCGCCGCCCTCACCGGTCTGGCCGCGACCTGAGAACCGGCGCCGGCCGTCCGCCCTCACGGCGTGCGCGAGCCCTCACCGGTCTGGCCGCGATCAGCCGGCCGAACAGTATCCGCAGGTCACGGCCGACCCCGTCCGATCCGTCCGGGACGATGAGGGGTTGGCCTCGGCCGGTGTCACCGCAGGCATGGACCTCGCGCTCGCCGTGCTCGTCATCGAAACACGCGCCGAGGGCGTCTATGTGCAGCCAGCGGGGCGCACCCGCCATGTAGAACCCGGAGAGCCGGGCAAGTATCTGTCGGAGGCCTCATGAGGATCACCATGGAAGGCGCCTCGGAGGAGTTCGAGCGGAAGCTGCTCGCTCTGTTCGCCGAGCACCGCCACGAGCTGACCGTCACCGCGGACACCGAGTGGACGGTCGACCGGGCCGATCGTTACCTCCGTTCGCTGCCCGCCGGTGCCCGTCGGTTCGCTGAAGCCGTCGTGGTCGACGGCGACGGCCACGCCGATGCCGACGCCCTCCGCAGCATCGTCGGCAGGCTCCAGGGCCCGACCGTCGCCCTGTCCCGTGCCGTCCCGCGCGGGGTCCGCGAGGGATGGTGGCCGGAGGGCACCCAGGCGCCCATCACCGTGGTGTACGACCCGGACAACCCCTAGGGGGTGTCTGGTGGATCATGGCCGGGGGTGCGGCGCCTGGCACGGCACCTCGCGGCGTTGCCGAAACGCCCCGATAGCTCCGCTATCACGACGTTCCGGCGCCTTGCGATGCACCGCACCAGGCGCCGCACCCTGACCGACCCTGATCCACCAGACACCCCCTAGTGGCGGAAGGCCATCGCCTACAGGATGGCTGCTGAGAACGTGCCCGTCTTCCGGGCCGCCTTCACGCGTCTGGGCGCCGCTCCCGCCCGCCTCAACTGGGCCGATGGCGATGTCCCGAGCGGACTGGACCCCGTTGAGCCGCATCCGAGCTGGAGGGACCTCACAGGCGTGCCGCGGGCGCTGGACCCCGACGCCGCCCCGGACGGCCCGAGCGCCGGCTGAGCTGTCCCCCTGGTCACGAAGCCCGCAGGTGAAGAGGGGGTTGCGGGGCTAACCCCCCGCTCCTTGACAGTCGGGGCCGGCCCGCCACCGCGGCACCGTCCGACTCACCCTGGAGGCCTCCATGTCTCTGATCACCGCCCTGCCCGGCTCGCTCAGCACACTCAGCGCCGCCTTTGCCCTGGTCACCGCCGCCCTGGCCCACCTGCGCGCCCGCCGTGCGGCCCAACTGGCGGCCGGCGCCGCCCTGGTGGAGCAGCCGCGCCGGCTCCGCGACTACACCCTGCTGCGCACCACCGGCCCGGATGGCGCCCCCGTCCACTACACCACCACCCGGCCGCACGGCAGCGTCATCACGCACCAGATCGACGGCCGACCCCGCGACTTCGAACTGACCGACCTCCCGCTCGGCGACGGCACCTACGCCGCCGAACCGCTCTGACCGTCAGGAGAACTCCCGGGGGCCGACGTCCTGGCCATCGCGCGCGGCCTCCCACGGCCCAACAAGCAGTACCGGATCCGATCCGTTGCACACGAATTGATCAGCATCACCAAGGAGGGGTCATGCACCTGAGCCGACTGGCGGACCCGTCGGGGCGCCCCGGCACCAGCGGCCTGCCGTTCGCTCAGCCCGGCCGGTTTCGGCGCGGGAACCTGCACACCCACTCCAACGCGTCGGGTTCGCCGTTGGCGAGCCGATGCAGCGCGCGTTCGCGGCCCTCCGGACCGGGGCGCCAGGCCTCCGGCGTGGCTCGCTCGGTTGCGTCCGGCCGGCGGCGGTTGACGGTCAGGGGGCGCCGCCGACACCCGCTGCAACACCGGCAGGTGCGACGCGCACCGGGTTCACCCACTGACCCTGACCTGCGCGAGCGCCGCAGGACCGCCGCTGCCGGTGCGGCGCCGGTGATAGTGCACGGTGACGACGGCCAGCAACGGGCCCCACGCCACCAGCGGCAGGTAGCAGATGTTCATCAGCCACTCTCCCCAGAGCGTGGCCTTCATGTCGGCGTGCAAGGTGGTCCAGACGAAGAGCACACCGTAGACCGTGCAGGCGAGTGAGCCCAGCGCCGCGGGGATGACGGCGGCCGGCACGGGGATGCGGCGGCCGCGCAGGAAGGGGATCCACCGCGGCCACACCTCGCCCCACGGCCGCACCAGTCCCAGCGTCAGAAAGGCCAACGCCTCCTGCCCCGCGCACAGCAACGGCAGGATGAGGTACCCCCACCCCGGTATGAGCATTTCGTCGTACTCGGACTTCGCCAGGCCGAGCGGAACGCCCAGCACCACGGCGAAGCGCCAGACGGCGGACGGCAACGATGCCCACATCGTGGCGGACGCCACCCGTTGTGCCCAGGGCGGGACGGGCGAAGCGGGCGCGATCCGCGAGGGGGCCAGGGGCTGTGCATGGGTGCGCATGAGAGGGCTCCTGTGTAAGTCCGGAAGTGCCAACTCGACGCTGTCACGCACCTCCTGGGGCCACATCCCTCCACCAGCCCGCCGGACCTCCGCCATGCGGCGGAGACACGCGCGTGCCATGAGACCGTGGGCTTACCGCGCGGCCTTTCCGGGTGCCAGGCGCGCCTCGATCGGGGTGTCGGCGGGGGACCTGGGTGCAATCGGCCGGGCGGGGATCCGGACAGCGGGTCCAGCACGCGGCGACCGAGCGGAATGGCAGAGCACAAGACCCCGGTCACTGATTCGGGAGGCCGAAAAGCCCTCCGGCGCACAGGATCCCACCTCAATGGACAGGGACATGGCGCCATCGGCCGGACGCGCTGGCCGCGCGGGGAGCCGATCCGTGCCTCCCGGGCCGGGCGACCCCGGGTGTCGACCAGAGGACCGGGCCGTTGCCGCGTGGATACGGAGGCAGATGTCACCAGTCTCGTGGGGTGCGGCCACGTAGATCATCCCGGGGCCCCGCCGGCCGACGCGTTCCGGCCGTTCGACCCAATGAATGCGCGGGGTGTGGCTGGATTCGGGCCGATCCGGGCCGTCCTGAGGGTGAGTGATCTACCGTGGGCGTCCGAAGAGCCGCTTCGGCAGGCTAGTTCAGTATCGGCTGAGGCTACGGAGGGTGCCGTGCGAACCGAGTTCGTCGACCGTGTGGAGCACATGGCAGAACTGCGCGCTTTGGCGGCAGGGCTCTTCTCAGGACGTGGCGGGGCTGTCGTCCTCGACAGTATTGCCGGGATGGGCAAGACCTCCTTGCTCGACGCGTTCGCCCGGTTGCCCGAGCGGGACCCCGATCTCGGGGCTCTGCGGGTGGTGGGCGCCCGCTGCCATCCGGGCATCGGACCCGGGCTCGTGTACGGGCCTGTTGTGGACCTCCTGCTTCCGCTGGCTCGGACGGTGAAGGAACCGGGACCGGTGCGTCAGTTCCTTGGTCTCACACGTCGTGGACTGATGAAGTCCGCGCCTGAGCTGCTGTCGGCGATGGTGCCGGGCCTCGGCCTGGCCTTCACCATCGGCCAGGAGGTGACGCAGGCGTCGCTGGCCACCGGGTCGATGCCCTTCGACAGCCTGCAGCCCTTCCAACAGAGTGTGGCGCTGCAGATCGCCGAGGCAGTCCTCGATGTCGCCCGCTCGGGCGCCCCGGTCGTGATGACCATTGACGATGTCCAGCACATGGACCCGAGCAGCATGCTGGTGATCGACCGGCTTCTGCGCCACCTCGCGGACGCACCGCTCGGCCTCGTCCTCAGTCACACGACGGACGCCGCGCGTGCAGGCGGCCACGCGGCCGTGGTCGAGGAGATGCTGCAGCGCTGGGCGGACGACGGTGTGCTGGCTCGTCGGAGGCTCGGTGGCCTGCCGACGGACGCCATCCACGAACTGGTCCGGAGCACCCATCCCACGGCCCCGCTCACCTTCTCCGACAACCTTGCCCGGTTGACGGACGGGCACGCCATCTTCGTCCGTCTCTGTCTGGACGAATGGCGCCAGGACGCCGGTGACGAGATCGACCTGCCACCGAGCCTGTCCCGGGTTGTGGAGGCACGCATGAGGCACCTCTCGGACGAGGACCGCGAACTCCTCGCCGTGGCTGCGACCCAAGGCGCCGTCTTCCTTTCACGCGTCGTGGCGGATGTCCTGGATGCCCGCGACAGCGACGTGATGGAACGGCTTCGCCGGATCGCCGACACCGGCCTCATCGAGCTGACCGTCCCGCCGTCGTGGGCCGCGGCTGAAGCCGCGGACTGCTACCGGTTCCAGCACGGCGCGCTGTGGCGGGTCGTCTACGAGACGCAGAGCCCAGGGCAGGCCAGGACACGGCATGCCGCAGTCGCCCGCGCTCTCACGGCTGAACAGCCTGCGGGCGGTACACCGCCGCTCCCGCTGCTCCTGGAGATCGCCGACCATCTGCGCCGCGGTGGACCGAGCTGCCTGGCCGCGTCTGCTGAGGCCCACTACTCGCTGGCCAGGTCGGCGGCGACCGAGGGTCTGTCGTTCGCCGAGGCGGAGCGGCACTGCGAGGAAGCCATCCGAGCGACTCAGAACCTGCCGGTCGGTGATCCCGCGCGAGACCGCATGCTGATCCAGGCCACCGAGCTGCTGCTGTCCCTCACCGAGGTGCGGTGGCGGGGCAACAGCACAACGGCGGGTGGACCGGACATCGACGCCCTGGCGGCCGAGGCGGAGGCCGCCGCCGCTCGGTGTGGGGTTCCCGAACTCCGTATCCGCACCGCACTCCTGCGTGGCAAGACCTTGCTGGCGACCGAAGGGCTTGTGCCGTCACTGGCCAAGCTGAGGGAGGCGGTCGACCTCGCCGAGGCGTACGGGGATCCGGTCCCTCTGTTCGTCGCCAGGGTCGAGTACGGCCGCCAGGTCTCCAAGAGGCGGCTCTCCGACGGGCTTGCTCAGCTGCGTGAGGCCGAGCGGCTGTATGCCACCGACCCGCGGCTTGGGGAGCGTGACGATCCAGTGCTTCAGCATGCCCGGAATCTGGGCGAGATGCAGCTCGGCATCTCGCTCTTCGACAGCGGACATCTTGGCGAGGCGCTGGAACGTCTGCGGCGCTGCACGGAGCGCCTGGCCGGTGAGTCCCTCAAGGCCGAGTTGCCGATAGCCCTCAACTACCTCGCGCAAGTGTACGTGGCGCTGGGCGAAGAAGCAGAGGCCGAGGAGGTTCTTCGCACGGCCCTGGACTTCGAGGCCGAGAGGGGCGGGGACAGCGGTTGGCACGCCTACAACACAGCCCTACTGGCGCAACTGCTCGTGCCTCACCCCTCCCGCAGCGCGGAGGGCGTCCGGCTGATGGAGGAAGCGTGGGCCGAGACCCAGCGGACCTGGCTGGTCAATCTGGTCCCGATCGTCCGGAACTTGTACGCCCAAGCCCTGCTGGAGACCCCCACGCCATCAGTCGATGCGCGGGAACGTGCGGCGCGACTGGTGGTGGACACCATCGTGGAGACGCGTCGCAGCGGCATGGTCCGCAGCGAGGTCGCCGCGCTCTCGCTGCGCAGCCGCGTCCTGCTGGCACAGGGAGATCTGGGAGAGGCTGAAGTTTCTGCACGGGAGGCTCTGAGCCTGCTGAACGAGGTCGGGGACATGCCGGCCCTGCGCACCGAGGAGATGCTTTACCAAGCGGCCGTGGTACTCCGCGCGGCGGGGAATCACGCCGAAGCCCGGGTACTGCTGGCGCGAGCGCTTGCTGAGGTCACGCGTAAGGCGGAAGGCATCGCGGATGACCGCCTTCGGGAGGGGTTCCTCCAGAACGTGCCCTTGAACAGGGCCGTCTTCCATGCCGAGTGGGGGGACCGGTGAACCCCAGGCGCCGGAGCGGAACGGTTCGGGGCGGTTGTGTGAGACTGGGGCGGTCATGCTGACCATCACCAAGGAGTTCCACTTCTCTGCGAGTCATGTGCTCGACCGGCTGCCCGCATGGCATCAGTGTGCCCGGATGCACGGGCACAACTACATCGTGGTTCTGGAACTCTCCGCACCCCGTGACGCCCTCACGGAGGCGGGCTTTGTCCGAGACTATGGCGAGCTTGATGCGTTCAAGAAGTGGATGGATGACACCCTCGATCACCGGCACCTGAATGAGGCCATGGGGGGGGGTGTCTCTCCGTCGGCTGAGAATCTCGCCGTGTGGATCTTCGACCTCTGGTGCGAACGCCTGCCTGAACTCACCGCCGTCCGGGTTTCGGAAACGCCCAAAACCTGGGCGACCTACCGGCCGACCCAGCAGGCATGAACCCCCGCCTGCGCCGGACCAGCGCCCTCGATCCGCGCTGCGGCGCTCGATTCGGGGCCTTAAGCGATAAGGGTGCTCTGACCTGCGAAAGCAGGCGGCGTCCCGCAGCAAGCGCCGGATTGGCCGTAAGGGGGCTCCCTCGTGCCCGCTGTTCCGGTTTGCGTACGGGACAGCGTGCCCTGATGAGGCGGAATGGGGCGTCGGGGTGATCGCCACCCTTCCGTCGCCGGCTTCCCACCCATGGTCGATCGTGGGCAGGGGCCGCGATCGCCGGGGACCTGCGCGGCGTCTCCTCCGTTGAGGTGTCTTCTTGCTCCATGTAGACGCCCTGCGAGCCGCCACCGCGGTCAAGCAACGCGTCCTGGGGCCCAGGTGGGGTACTGGTGCGAAAGGCGTCGACTCGCACGGGGTTGGTGGCGGCAATGCTGGGAGGCACGGTATGGAGGCTTCGGTGGACCGGATCGCGGAGCCGTGGGGTGCCCGTACGCCCTACGCCCGGCGCGCACCCTGGCCGGTGCGCGTCGACACCTACCTCGCCGACGGGACGACGGAAGCGGACGTGCAGCAGTGGGTGCGGGCGGCCTCGATCCTGCATTCCGACGGGGACGCGATGGACATCGCCGTGCGCGACGGGCGCATGGTCGGGGTGCGCGGACGGGCGGACGACCGCGTGAACCACGGCCGGCTCGGGCCGAAGGATCTGTTCGGCTGGCAGGCCAACGCCTCCACGGACCGGCTCACCCGGCCGCTGGTGCGGGAGAACGGACACCTGGTCGAGACCGACTGGGCCACGGCCATGGACCGCGTCGTCTCCCGCTCCAAGGACCTGCTCCGGGAGAACGGGCCCGGCTCGATCGGGTTCTACACCTCGGGCCAGCTGTTCCTGGAGGAGTACTACACACTGGCGGTGCTGGCCCGGGCGGGCATCGGAACGAACCACCTCGACGGCAACACCCGCATGTGCACCTCCACCGCGGCCGAGGCCCTCAAGGAGACCTTCGGCTGCGACGGCCAGCCCGGCAGCTACGACGACATCGACCACGCCGATGTGGTCGCGTTGTTCGGCCACAACGTCGCCGAGACCCAGCCCGTGCAGTGGATGCGCATCCTCGACCGCCTCGAAGGCGGCGACCCGCCCCGGCTGCTCTGTGTGGACCCGCGGCCCACCGCCGTCGCCCGCAGGGCCGCCGTACACCTGGCGCCGCGCGGCGGCACGAACCTCGCGCTGCTCAACGCGCTCCTCCACGAGATCATCCGCACCGACCGGATCGACCACGACTACATCGAGGCCCACACCGTCGGCTTCGAGGAACTCAAGACGCAGGTCAAGGAGTGCACCCCGGCCTGGGCCGCCGCCATCTGCGACGTCCCGGCCGCCCGCATCGAGGAGGCGGCCGAACTCCTGGGCGGCGCCGAACGACTCCTGTCCACCGTGCTCCAGGGCGTGTACCAGTCCCACCAGGCGACCGCCTCCGCCGTCCAGGTCAACAACCTTCACCTCCTCCGCGGCATGCTGGGCCGCCCCGGGGCGGGCGTACTCCAGATGAACGGCCAGCCGACCGCGCAGAACACGCGTGAGTGCGGAGCCAACGGCGACCTGCCGGGCTTCCGCAACTGGCAGAACGACGACCATGTCGCCGACCTGGCCAAGGTGTGGAACGTCGAGCCGGCGCAGATTCCGCACTACGCGCCGCCGACCCACGCCATGCAGATGTTCCGCTACGCCGAGCAGGGCTCCCTGCGCATGCTGTGGATCAGCGGCACCAACCCGGCCGTGTCCCTACCCGAACTCGCCCGCATCCGGTCGATCCTGGCCCAGGAGCGGCTGTTCGTCGTGGCCCAGGACCTGTTCCTGACCGAGACCGCGCAGCTCGCCGATGTGGTGCTCCCCGCCGCGACCTGGGGCGAGAAGACCGGCACGTTCACGAATGCCGACCGCACGGTGCATCTCTCCGAGAAGGCCGTCGAGCCACCGGGCGACGCCAAACCGGACCTCGACATCTTCCTCGACTACGCGAGGCGCATGGACTTCCGCGACAAGGACGACGACCCGCTGGTCCACTGGCACGATCCCGAGTCGGCGTTCGAGGCGTGGAAGCGGTGCAGCGCGGGCCGGCCGTGCGACTACACCGGCCTGACCTACGACAAGCTGCGCGGCCCGAGCGGCATCCAGTGGCCCTGCAACGACCAGGCCCCCGACGGAACCGAACGCCTCTACACCGACGGCATCAACTGGGCCGATCCGGACTACTGCGAGGCGTACGGCAAGGACCTGGAGACCGGCGCCGCACAGGAGCCAGTGGAGTACCGCTCCCTGAATCCGGACGGCAAGGCGATGATCAAAGCCGCCTCCTACACTCCCCCGCATGAGCGGCCCGACGACCGCTACCCCTTCCACCTCACCACGGGCCGGACGATCTACCACTTCCACACCCGCACGAAGACGGCCCGCGCCCCGCAGTTGAACGGCGCGGCGCCGGAGGTGTGGGTCGAGGTGTCGTCCTTCGACGCCGGTGAACTCGGCCTGACAGAGGGTGACTTGGCGGAGGTATCGTCCCCCCGCGGCTCCCTGCGGGCCCGGGTGCGGATCACCGACATCCGCCGAGGTCTGTTGTTCGTGCCGTTCCACTACGGCTACTGGGACACCGCGGCGGGCTCCGGCCCCGACGAGAAGACGCCCGGGCGGGCCGCGAACGAGGCGACCATCACCGACTGGGACCCGGCCTCCAAACAGCCCCTGTTCAAGACGGCCGCCGCCGCGCTGACCCTCGTCGAACGTGGCGACGGAAGGGCGGCCCCCGCGCCGACCGCCACCGCCTCCGCTCCGGCCCGTGGCGCAGGGAGCGTGCCGCCCACGAGAGGCGGCGCCGCCGCCCAGGTCACGCAGTCGGACGGCGGCAGTTGGAGCACCCGAGAGGAGAACCGCCGGTGAACGGCATCACGTTGACGCTGCGCGCACTGCACCACGGCGAGCAGCACCTGGCGAAGGAGCTGCTCGCCGCGGCCGAACGCCACCGCACGGAACACGAAGTGCACCACGTGGCAACGGACTTGGCGCGCTGGTCCGCTGAGCACGTCGAGCGCATCGCCGACACCGCCGGCCACTACGACCTGGAACTGGACGAAGCGCCCTCCACATCTCACTCCGGCTTCATCTCGACGCTGCGGGAAAAGGTCGCCGAGACGGTGGGGCGCCGGCCGGAACCCGGGCTGCTGTTGCTGCGTGACCTCCGTGAGCTGCACCTGGCCGCGGCGGAGAACTCCCTGCACTGGGAGATGCTGGCCCAGACGGCACAGGCGGCCAAGGACCAACGGCTCCTCTCGCTCGCCTCCGCCTGCCACCCCCAGACGCTGCGGCAGATGCGCTGGACGAACACCATGATCAAAAATCTGTGCCCGCAAGTCCTGTCCAGCCTGTGACCTGCCCGATGCGGGCACTCGGCTTCGGCCGGCCGCGCGGGTTGGTACGTCGCACCGGGCACGGGGTACCTGTCGGCACATGAACGACAGCAAACCGCTGGCCCTCGTCACAGGCGCCTCAAGCGGCATCGGATTCGAACTGGCCAAGCAATTCGCCCGGAACGGTTTCGTTCTCCTGCTGACCGCGGAGGACGATGAGCTGGACATCGCGGCGGACGAGATCCGCGCCGAAGGGGCGCGAGTGGAGACCGTACGGGTCGATCTCGCGGAACCCGGCGGGGTGGACCGCCTGTACGCCGCCGTCACGTCGATGGGGCAACCGGTCGACGCTGCGGCACTCAACGCGGGTGTCGGCAAGGGAGGCCCGTTCATCGAGACGGAGCTCGACGACGAGATCCGCGTCATCGACCTCAACATCACCTCGACGGTCCGCCTGGCGAAGCGTCTCCTCCCGGACATGGTGGCGCGTGGCGAGGGGAGGGTGCTGTTCACCTCCTCCATCGCATCGACCATGCCGGGTCCCTTCCAGGCCGTGTACAACGCGTCGAAGTCATTCGTCCAGTCCTTCGCGCAAGCACTGGGGAACGAGCTCAAGGACTCCGGGGTGACCATCACCTCGTTGATGCCCGGTCCCACGGAGACGGAATTCTTCCGGCGGGCGGGCATGGAGGACACCAAGCTCGGCCGGCAGGACAAGGACGACCCCGCCCAGGTCGCCAAGGACGGCTTCGAGGCCCTCATGGGCGGCAGGACGAAGAGCGTGGCGGGCTCGCTCAAGACCAAGGCCCAGGAGATGGCGAACAAAGTCCTCCCCGACAGCGCCAAGGCCGCCGCGCACCGAAAGATGGCCGAACCGGGGTCGGGCGGGTCAGGCGACGACGGCCCGCCCGAGCGCTCCTGAGGACGCGCCCCACCCCCATGCACAGCGAGCCGCCAGGTGGCGCCGCGGCGAGCCGCGCCTCTGCCCTTCGGGCACTCCGGCCGGCTGGAGCACCCGGCGCGGCGGCTGCTCACCTGCCTGGCCCCGCCGAGCCCCGTACCCGGTTTCTGACTCGGCGGCCCGGGGCACTTGGCCCTCATGGACCACTCGAAGGCGCCCGTGCTGGAAGCGTTGACGGCCTATCACGAGAGCGGACAGAAGCCGTTCACGCCGCCCGGGCACAAACAGGCCCGGGGCGCGGACCCGCGGGTCCGGTCGGTGCTCGGAGACGCTGTCTTCTCCTCGGACGTGCTGGCGACGTCCGGGCTCGATGACCGCCGCTCCTCCCACGGGGTGCTGGAAAAGGCCCAGGAGCTCATGGCCGACGCCGTCGGCGCCCGGCACACCTTCTTCTCGACGTGCGGCAGCTCCCTGTCGGTGAAGTCCGCGATGTTGTCGGTCGCCGGGCCGCACGAAAAGCTTCTGGTCGGGCGGGACGCCCACAAGTCCGTCGTGTCCGGGCTGATCCTCTCCGGCATCGAACCGGTGTGGGTGGAGCCGCAGTGGGACGCCGAACGTCACTTGGCGCACCCGCCGTCCGCGGAGGGTTTCGCTGCCGCGTTCCGGGAGCACCCCGACGCGCGCGGGGCGCTGGTGACCAGTCCCACGCCGTATGGGACGTGCTCCGATCTTGGAGCCATCACTGAGGCGTGCCACGCGCTGGGCAAGCCGGTCATCGTGGACGAGGCATGGGGAGCCCACCTGCCCTTCCACGCCGATCTGCCGACGTGGGCGATGGACGCCGGGGCGGACGTCTGCGTGACATCCGTCCACAAGATGGGCTCCGGGCTCGAACAGGGCTCGGTGTTCCACCTCCAGGGAGATCTCGTCAAGCCGGAGGTGCTGAAGAGCCGGGAAGACCTCCTCGGCACCACGAGCCCCTCCGTGCTCATCTACGCGGCGCTGGACGGCTGGCGCCGACAGATGGTCGAGCACGGCAAAACCCTGTACGACGACGCCCTGGCACTCGCTCAGGACGTGCGGTCGCAGATCTCCGCGATCGACGGTTTCCACGTACACGGCAGGGACGATTTCTGCGGGCCCGGACGGTCGGCCGACATGGACCCGCTCCAGATCATCATCGACATCACCGCACTGGGAACCACCGGATACCGCGCTGCCGACTGGATCCGGGAGCACCACCACATCAACCTGCACCTCTCCGACCACCGCCGTATCAGCGCCCAGCTCACCCACGCGGACGACGAAGCCACGACGGCCGGACTCATCACGGCGCTGCGGGATCTCGCCGCCCATGCCGCTGATCTCCGCCCCGCGCCCCGGGTCGAGGTCCCGCCGCCCGGCAGGCTTCGGCTGGAGCAGAGCATGCTTCCGCGCGATGCGTTCTTCGGACGCACCGAGCAGATCCCCTGGGAGCGCGCGGAAGGCAGGATCAGCGCTGAGATGCTGACGCCGTATCCGCCGGGCATCCCTGCCGTACTCCCGGGTGAGCGCCTGAACGCCGATGTCCTGACGTACCTGCGGACCGGCGTCGACGCCGGCATGGTCGTGCCGGACGCCGTCGACAAGGACGTCAAGACCGTGCGCGTAGTGGCACGGGATTGACGGGTCTGGCCATGCAGGTCAGCGCGGCATCGGTCCGGCAGGCCATCCGCAGCCCCCGGCGTGCGTGACGAAGCGGGACGTGCTTCGCTGAAGAGCCCCTCTTTGCAGATCGGGAGAGCGACGTGTCTGTGAACAGTGAGCAAGAGATGGCCGACCGGGGCGTCCGGCTCCGTGAGCGGGCGGAAGAGCTGGAGATGGCTGCCCAGCGCACGACCGACGCCGAGCACCGGCAGCGGCTGAGGGAGAAGGCTCGGCGGCTGCGCGAGCGGGCGGAAGGCAGCGACAGAAGTGCGGCTGTGCGGTAATTGCCGGAGCCGGGCTTGACGGAGGGGCTGAGTGACTGAGTGAAGTGATCAGTCTCGGTGTCGAGGAAGAGTACGTGTTGATCGATCCCCTCACCGGCGTGCCCGTGGCGCTGTCCGAGGAGGTACGGGGAGCGGTCGGGCTGGGGTGGATCGCGGATGAGGACGAGGTCCAGCCGGAACTCCTTCAGGCACAGGTGGAAGCGGCGACGCCGGTATGTGAGGACTTGACGGAGCTGGGCGGTCACCTTCTTCGTCTGCGGCACGCGCTGGGGGCCGCCGCCGAGCGGAACGGGTGCCGTCTGGCCGCGGTGGCGACGGCGCCGTTGGCCTGCCCCGGTCGGCAGGTCCCCGTCACCGCCGAACCGCGATACCGGCGCATGCGCAAGCAGGCGGGCACTCTGGTGGACGAGCAACTCATCAACGGGATGCACGTCCATGTGGGGATGCCCGACCGCGCCACCGCCGTCGGGGTGCTCAACAGGATCCGGGTATGGCTCCCCACACTGCTTGCCATGTCAGCGAACTCGCCCCTGTGGCAGGGCAGCGACACCCGGTTCGCGAGCTGGCGCACGCTCGTGTTCAACCGCTGGCCCGTGAGCGGTCCGCCGCCTCTCTTCACGGACGTCGCGGACTACGACCAGCGCATCGCCGCTCTCGTCAGCTCCGGAGTGATCATGGACACGGGCCAGTTGTACTGGGACGCCCGCCTGTCCGAGCGTTACCCCACCGTCGAAGTGCGGTGTCTGGACGTGCAGCTCGGCGTGGAGGACGCGGTCATGCTCGCCGGAATCGTCCGCGCTCTGGCCGCCACCGCCATCGACGCGTACGGACGAGAGGAACCGGTGCCCGCGTGCACGCCCGAGCAGCTGCAGGCGGCGACGTGGCAAGCGGCCCGCTACGGCCTGGGCGGCACGCTCATGCACCCGCACGGCGATGCCCGGCCGGCGGCAGAGGTGGTGGCGCGGCTGCTGGACCACATCACCCCTGCCCTGGCGGCTTGCGGGGACGACCGTTACGTGCTTCCCGCCGTCCAGCGCCTCGTCCGGGTGGGAACCGGAGCCGAGCGCCAGCGCCGGGCCCACGCCCAGGACGGCCCGCGCAGCCTGATCGACCTCATCACCGAAAGTACCGCCCAATGACTTGACCGGCCGTCGAATGGAACGATGCCCACCGCCAGGGCGGCCGTCGCGGCCCCGGATGTTGAGGACGTGAAGGCGGTTCCAGGCGTCTCAGGTGCAAGCCGCTGCCACGCTGGGAGCGAAGGTGAACACGCCGCTCGTGCCCGTCAGGGTCAGCAGGATGCCGACCTCGCGCTGTACCGGACCGGCCAGGACCAAGTGGTGATCCTTGCGTGCGTCCAGAAGCACGTTCAACAGGGACGTGTCCGCGAAGGTCACGCCGGCGACGTCCACGACGGTGCGGCGCACGGCGCCGTCGTCAGCCGCCTTCTCCAGGGCCCGGCGTACAGGCCCGACGGTGTCCACATCGAACTCCCCGGCCAAGCGGAGGATGAGGATCCCTTGGCAGGTGTCCGCGTCGCGCGTCACCGAAGCGGCCGGGCGCCGCGGCGAGCGGAGGATGGCCGCGCCTGAGCGGGCCGACGCGGCAAGGCGACTCCGTTGCATGACGATCCTCCTCGGTTACGAGGACGCTGATGCGGCGGCTGGACAGGGCCGGAAAGCGACGTGTCCCGGCGACCGTGGAAGCCGACGCGGCTCAGGAGCGATTTTCCCATCTGAGCGACTCCAGAACCAGTGTCTTGGATGGTCGCGCATGAGTGGACTCACCCGGTCTGCCTCGCCGTCGGCGCGGTATCGATGGCGTCCCTGCACAGTTGGCGAGGTGGTCGCCGTTCCGTCCGGCCGGTGCACATGTCTCATGGGAGCCGGCCGCAGGAGCCCTCAACGGAGGTGTGTGCCCGGACGAGGGCCCCTGCGGTGTCGCGGGGGCGAACATCACGCCCAACGAGAGAGTCCTGGAACGGTTACGCGCGGTTGCTCACGCTGCTGAAATCCTGCGCGCGCTCCTGACCAACGGCTGCTGTTTGCCGTGGAGCGGCACGGGCAGGCGCCGATTGTGCTTCAGACCGGGGCACGCCCGCAGGACCCGTCCGCGGGCCGAGCGCATGGTGCCCGGACGGTGTGGCCAGGGCCCGTGCTGCCACGAGAGGAGTTCGGTCATGCCTGCCACCACCCGACCCCGCACGGTCGACGCGCACCGCCCCAGGAACCGCGGTGACGCACCCGACACGGCGGCCGCCTTCGCCCGGCTGGGCGCCCTTGACGCGGGCGCGGAACGGGAGGCGCTGCGCGAGGCTCTGGTGCGTCAGTGGATGCCGATGGCCCGGCGTCTGGCGCTCAAGTACCGCGACCGCGGCGCGGAGACGGAAGACCTGTACCAGGTCGCGGCAGTGGGGCTGCTCAAAGCGGTGGACCGCTACGAGGCGGCGAAAGGCGCGTTCGAAGCCTACGCGGTACCGACGATCAACGGAGAGCTCAAACGCTACTTCCGCGACCATCTCTGGGCCGTCCACGTCCCGCGCCGCGTCCAGGAGTTGCGCAACAAGGTCCGCATCGCGCGCCGCGAACTGATGACGCTCCGGCCGGGGGAGCCGACGGTTCCGGAGCTCGCCGATCACTGCGGTCTGGCGGAAGACGATGTCCACGACGGTCTGCGAGCACTCGAGTCGTTCAGCAGTCTCTCCCTGGAAGCCGGGACCCGCCATGAAGGCGGGGACGGGCAAGGCCCGGCGCTGGCCGACACACTCGGTGTCCCCGAGGCGGGCTTCGACATCGTCGTGGACCGCGAGGCGGTGAAACCAGCTCTGAGGGCGCTACCCGAACGCGAACTGAGGATCCTGCACATGCGGTTCTTCAAGGACATGACGCAGAAGCAGATCGCCCAGGCACTCGGCATCTCACAAATGCACGTGTCGCGCCTGCTCACCAGCACCTGCACCCGCATAAAGCAGCAGACCCTGGGAAGCGCTGCGAACCGGCTCGACGCCCGGACCGGCGTCACGATCACGCGCGGCCGCCCGCATCGGTCGGGTCAGCGGCAACCGCCCCGCCGAGGGCTCGGTACAACAGTGACGCCTGGCCCGTCCCTGACCGCTCATCGCGCTCGCGCTTCATAAGCGGCCGGGCTTCGTGGACAGCCCGGCCGGGAGGGACTCGGCGCGTCACTACCGGGCGGGATCGACGGCTTGTGCCTGGCGCCGCCAGCCCGACGCCGCGGCGGCGCCGGTTGCCAACATCCCGCGGCGCCGTCGGACGCGCTCGCACGGCACCGGAACCGCGCACGGCGAAATAGGCGCGTTAGTCCGGCAAAGAGGCGGGAACCCATGCACCGAGGAGGACGCGAGAGAGAAGCACTCGGGGACCGATCGATCCGAAAGGAACACGCCCTTATGGGACACGGCGGAAACGTCATTGAGGAACTGAAGGCGGACCATCGCGAGGTGGAGGACCTGTTCGACCAGATCGAGGCCCTGCCCCTGCATGACGACAAGCGCCGGCATATCGCCGACCGGTTCACGATCGAGCTGGTCCGGCACGCGGTGGCGGAGGAGATGTACCTCTACCCCGCCGTTCGCGAGCACGTACCCGGTGGGGAGGCTCTGGCGGACAGGGAGATCAAGGACCACGCGACCGTCGAGCAACTCCTGAAGGACCTGGAGAAGGCCGACGTCGGAGATGCCCGCTTCGACAGCCTGGTGGGGCAGCTGATCCGCGAGGTCAGCACCCATGTCGCGGACGAGGAGCAGCACTTGTTCCCCGCTCTGGCCGGCGCCGTGTCCACGAAGGTGCTCGATGAGCTCGGCGACAAGATCCGGACTGCCAAAAAGATGGCCCCCACGCGTCCCCACCCGGGCGCGCCCGACACGCCGCCCGGCAACAAGCTCCTCGCGCCCGGAGCGGGCCTCGTCGACCGGGCCCGCGACTTCGTCACCGGGCGCGGCAAAGACTGAGAGGCGCGCGCGGTCGCTGGGCAACCGGCTGACAGTGGCCTGGCGTCCGCGTGGGGCCTTGTTCATCCCCACCGTGCACAGGTACGCAAGGTATTGACCGGTCCGGGGGCGAAGACCGGGCCGGTCACCCATCCCCATGAGAACGGAGCAGTGACATGACCAGCGCACGCGAGATCATGACCGGCGGCGCCGAGTGCGTCGGGGCCGAGGAAACGGTGGCCGAGGCGGCCCGCAAGATGGCCCAGCTCGGCGTGGGAGCCCTGCCGATCTGCGGTACCGATCAGCGACTCAAGGGCATGCTCACGGACCGCGACATCGTCGTCAAGGTTCTCGGCAAGGGCCTGGATCCCACCGACACGAAGGCAGGTGACCTCGCACAGGGTGAGGCGGTCACCATTGGCGCCGACGACGACGCCGCGGAAATCCTGCGCACCATGACGGCGCACAAGGTGCGTCGGCTACCTGTCATCGACGGGCACGACCTGGTCGGTGTCGTCGCCCAGGCCGATGTCGCCCGCGCGCTGCCCGACCCGCAGGTCGGAGACCTCCTCGAGGCGCTCTCCACCGACTGACGACGAGTCGAAGCCCGTCGGAGTACACGCACGTGCACGCACGTCGGCGCTTCGTGGCGCGATCACGGCCGGATCGTGCCTGGCATCACCCATCCCGCATCCCTGCTGCTCGGTCCTGAAGGTCGGCTGTCGGAACAGCCGTGATCGGGGCCGGCCAGCCGGTGCGCGCCTTCAGGACACGGCTTCGGACACGAGGGTGTCGAGCCGGATGCCCATCGGGAAGGCAGAGTCCGGCGTGAGGCCCAGTGCCGGGACGTGAGCGCGCGGCCAGCAACCATTGGCAGCGTGGTTGATCCCGTCGCACTGCCACCGTTTTCAGCCCATTACGAGCCCTTTCGGTGTCCCATGCGTACCGCCCATATGCGTGGGAACCTGCCGACTATGGATGTATCGACCACTCCTTTGATCGACCGTTCCCTTTCGGCCTTCGCCCGGGGTTACACCTGGCTGCCCGGCCTGCTCGGCGGGCGCTCCGGTGGCGTGGCGCGCACGCGGGTGCTGGGCAAGCCGGCTCTCGTCGTGCGGGGGCCGGAGGCGGTGCGCTTCTTCTACGACGAGCGCAACGTGCGTCGGAGCGGCGCGCTCCCGGGGCCGGTGCTGAGCACCTTGTTCGGCCATGACGCCGTTCACACCCTCGACGGCGACGCCCATCGTACGCGCAAGGAGTTCTTCCTGCCGTTGCTCGACCCCGAGCGGATCGCCGGTCTCGTCGAACATGTCAACGCGGCGTGGGACGACGCCGCACGCGAGTGGAGCAAGCAGGGGCGGGTGGTTCTGTTCGATGCCGCGAGTGTGGTGCTCACCCGTGGTGTGTGCGACTGGGCCGGCATTCGGCTCGACGGGGACTCCGCGGTGGAGGAACTGGCACGTGACCTGGTGGCCATGGTGGACGGCTTCGCCACCCCCGGGCCACGGCACTTCCGCGCCAGGCGCGCTCGCAGCCGTCAGGAGCAGGACTTCACCCGGCTCGTCGAGGACGTCCGCGCCGGGCGTGCCACCGCCCCCCAGGGGTCGGTGCTCGCAGCCGTGTGCGCGCACCGCGAGAGCACCGGCGAGCTGATGCAACCCCACACGGCGGCCGTCGAATTGCTGAACGTCATCCGGCCCACCGTCGCCATCAGTTGGTTCGTCGCCTACGCCGCCCATGCGCTGCATCTGCATCTGACGACGCGCCGGCGAGACCGGCTCCGTGACGGCGACATTCCGTACGCCGCCGCGTTCGCGCACGAGGTACGCCGCTTCTACCCCTTCGCGCCCTACCTCGGAGGTCTTGCCGTACGGGATCTGTCCTGGCGGGACGTGGCGGTGCCGGCCGGCGCGATGGTGCTGCTCGACGTCTTCGGGCAGAACCACGACGACGCGCTGTGGGGAGATCCGCATGTGTTCCGTCCGGAGCGGTTCCTTGAACACCCCGTCGGACGTGACGAGTTGATCCCCCAGGGCGGCGGCGAGCCGCGCACCGGCCATCGCTGCCCCGGCGAGGGCCTGACCATCGGACTTCTTGAAGCGCTCGCGATGCGTCTGGCCGACCTGGAGTACACGGTGCCGGACCAGGACCTGAAGATTTCCCTGCACCGCATTCCGGCCCGGGTGCGCAGCGGCTTCGCCGTGGAGCAGGTGAGGGTGACGGGCGCGCCATGAGGGGACCGGCCCCGCTGGGACGTCCTGACGGGCCCGGGCCGGACGGGCGGCTTGGCCGGCCGCGTACCCACACGGCGTGCGCCGCGGGGCAGCGGCGCATGCGCGGCCCCCGACTGGCTGTCTCGCATACGACACGTCATCCTGGTTACTCAGCGGACACGAGTGAATCCAGTGAGTAAGGAGCGTCCCCATGAGCGGACACACCTGGCGCCGGGCCCTGATAACCGGCGGCGCCGGATTCGTGGGGTCCCACCTCTGTGACCGGCTGCTGGAAGCGGGATGCGAGGTGGTGTGCCTCGACAACCTGGCCACCGGCTCGACCGACAACGTGGCGGAACTCCAACGGCACGACGCCTTCCGTTTCGTGTGCGGCGACGCCACCGATCCCACGGTCTGGGAGCAGTTGCCCGGCCGTTTCGACCTGGTGCTGCACTTCGCCTGCCCCGCCTCCCCGGCCGACTACCTCCGGCTGCCGCTGGAGACGCTGGAGGTCGGCAGCAACGGCACTCGGTTCGCCCTGGAGCGGGCCCGCACCGACGGTGCCCGGTTCGTTCTCGCCTCCACGTCCGAGGTTTACGGCGATCCTCTGGAGCACCCTCAGCGCGAGACGTACTGGGGCAACGTCAACCCGATCGGGCCGCGCAGCGTCTACGACGAGTCCAAGCGGTACGCCGAAGCACTCGTCACCGCTCACCGCCAGGTGCACGGTACGAACACGGCCGTCGTCCGCATCTTCAACACGTACGGCCCCCGCATGCGCGCCGGTGACGGCCGCGCCGTACCCACCTTCATCGCTCAGGCTCTGGACGGCGCGCCCCTCACCGTCGCCGGTGACGGCGGCCAGACCCGGTCGCTGTGTTTCGTCGAGGACACCGTGGACGGTGTCCTCGCGCTGGCCGCCTCGGCGGAGAGCGGCCCGATCAACATCGGCGGCGCCGAAGAGATCACCATGCTGGAGCTCGCCCACCACATCATCGAGATCACCGGCTCCACCTCCCGCGTCCGCTTCGTCGAGCGCCCCGTCGACGACCCGTGCCGACGGCGGGCCGACACCACGCTCGCCCGCGAGCGGCTCGGCTGGGAACCGGTGGTGGGCTGGGCGGAGGGCCTGAAACGGACGGTGAGCTGGTTCTCCCGGTCTGTCACCGCCTGAAAGCGGCCGACGCCGCGAGAGCACAACCCGGCATCCCCGCCCGGCTCTGCCGAAAGCCACACACGGGATGCCCGCCGCACGGCAGTTGTCTCCACGTTTTGGGGCAACCGCCGCGCGGGACCTGTGGGGCGCAAGCGCCCCCGAACGCCGCCAGGACGGACATCATGCGCATTCTTGGTATCAACGCCTTGTTCCACGACCCCGCCGCAGCTCTGGTGGTGGACGGCCGCACAGTCGCCGCGGCCGAGGAGGAACGCTTCAGCCGCCGCAAACACGGCAAGCGGCCTCTGCCCTTTTCCGCGTGGGAACTGCCCGAGCTCTCCGCCCGCTGGTGCCTTGAGTACGCCGGCATCCGGCCGGAGGAACTGGACGCGGTCACCTACTCCTACGACCCCAAGCTCGCGCGGCCCGCCGCCGACATGGGCCTGGACGACCCCTGGGATCCCCTGCGCCAGGACTACGCCCGCCAGGCGCCGGGGTTTCTCGCCGAGGCGCTGCCCGGCCTCGACCCCGAGCAGGTCGTCTTCGTACCGCACCACGTGGCGCACGCCGCCTCGGCGGGACGGGCAGCGCCGCACCCCGACAGCGCGGTCCTGGTCCTGGACGGCCGCGGTGAGTGCGCCTCCCACCTGGCGGGCCGTTACAACGACGGCAAGCTCGACACGCTCTTCACCCAGCCGCTGCCCCATTCACTCGGCCTGCTGTACGAGGACCTGACCCAGCACCTGGGATTTCTGCGCAGCAGCGACGAATACAAGGTGATGGCGCTCGCTTCCTACGGCAAGCCCCGCTTCCTGGCCCGCCTGCGTGAACACGTCCACGCCACCGGCGACGGGGGCTTTCGCACTCACGGCGTCGACTGGTCCGCCCTGGCACCAGCGCGCGGCAAGCACGAGCCGTGGACCAAGGACCACGCCGACCTGGCCGCGAGCACCCAGGCCGTCCTGGAGGAAGTCCTGCTGGAACTGGTGCACTGGCTGCACCGCGAGGCGGGCGGCGAGGCCCTGGCCCTGGCCGGTGGGGTCGCCCTCAACTGCGTCGCCAACTCCAAGGTCGCGGCGAAGGGCCCGTACCGCCATGTGTGGGTGCAGCCCGCCGCCGGTGACGCCGGGACCGCCCTCGGTGGCGCCCTGCACCTGGCGGAGAACCCGGAGCCGATGGCCGGCGCCGATCTCGGTCGAGGCTGGAGCGACCAGGAGATCCGGGCCTGGCTGGAGGGGGCCGGAGTCCCCTACGAGGAACCGGACGACATCGCCGAGGCGGTGGCCGAGGAACTGGCGCGTGATGGGGTGGTCGCCTGGTTCCAGGGCCGCAGCGAGTACGGGCCGCGCGCCCTGGGACACCGCTCCCTGATGGCCCACCCGGGCCGCGCGGAGAACCTGGAACGGCTCAACCGGGTGAAGGGCCGTGAGGAGTTCCGGCCGGTCGCGCCCATGGTGCTCGCCGAGCGCGCGCACGAGCTGTTCACCGGCCCGCTGCCGAGCCCGTACATGCTGTTCGTGCACGATGTGGCGCGCGAGTGGCGGGACCGTATTCCGGCCGTCGTCCACGTCGACGGCACCGCCCGCATCCAGACAGTCGACGCCGGCCAGGAGCCGCTCGTCGCGCGCATGCTGGCCGGGTTCGAACGGCGTACCGGGCTGCCGGTCGTGGTCAACACGAGCCTCAACACCGCTGGTCGTCCCATGGTCGACGACCCGCGTGACGCCCTGGAGTGCTTCGGTTCCGCACCCGTCGACCTCCTCGCCATCGGCCCCTTCGCGGTGCGCCGGGGCGCGGTGTACGGGAGGGCCTGACGTATGACCGCCTACGCCGTCGTCATCCCTACGCTGGTGCGTGACACGCTCGCCGACTGTCTCGCCGCGCTCGCCGCCGCCGCAGGCCCGAAGCCCCAGGAGATCGTCCTCGTCGACGACCGGCCCGGGCCCGCGCCGGACCCCGGCGCGCTGGAGCATCCGCTGAGCGTCCTCGGTGATCTGCGCGAGCGCACGCTGGTGATCCACAGCGGTGGACGCGGTCCCGCAGCCGCCCGCAACACCGGGCTGCGCGCGGCCACCGCCCCCTGGATCGCCTTCCTCGACGACGATGTGCAGGTCGGGCCGCACTGGTGCGAGCAGTTGGCCCAGGATCTCGCCGAGGCGGCCCCGGACACCGGAGCGGTCCAGGGCGTCATCGACGTACCGCTGCCCGGCGAGCGCCGGCCCACCGACTGGGAGCGCGGCACCGCCGGACTGGCCCAGGCCCGCTGGATCACCGCCGACATGGCGTTCCGCGCCGAGACGCTGAAGCGGGTCGGCGGCTTCGACGAGCGCTTTCGCCGGGCCTTCCGCGAGGACGCCGACCTCGCGCTGCGCGTCCTGGACGACCGGTGGCGCATCGAGCAGGGGCGGCGCACCACCAAGCACCCGGTGCGGCCCGCCGACCGCTGGGTTTCGCTGCGGGCCCAGCGCGGCAATGCCGACGACGCCCTCATGCGGCGCCTGCACGGGCCCGACTGGTGGCACCGGGCCGCCGCGCCGCGCGGACGCCTGTACCACCACCTCGCGATCACGGCCGCAGCCGCGGCGGCGTGCGCGCTGGCCGCGACCGGGCGCCGCCGGGCCGCCGCGACCGCCGCGCTCGGCTGGGCCGCCGCCACCGGCGAGTTCGCCTGGGCACGCATAGCGCCCGGACCGCGCAGCCGCCACGAGGTCGAGACCATGCTCGCCACCAGCGTGCTCATTCCGCCCGCCGCCACCTGGTACTGGCTCAGCGGCCTGTGGCGCCATCGCGACGCGGCGCCGCACCGGGCGGTGGCGCCGTGAACGAGATCGACCTCGTGCTCTTCGACCGGGACGGCACCCTCGTCCACGACGTCCCCTACAACGGCGATCCCGACCTGGTCCGCCCGGTCGACACCGCCCGCGAGGCGCTGGGCCTGTTGCGGGACCGGTCCATCGCCACCGGCGTGGTCACCAACCAGTCCGGCGTCGCACGCGGGCTGCTCAGCGCCGACGACGTCCGCCGCGTCAACGAACGCGTCGACGAACTGATCGGCCCCTTCGACGTATGGGCCGTCTGCCCGCACGGTCCCGACGACGGGTGCCGCTGCCGCAAACCGCGGCCCGGCATGATCGAGTGGGCCGCCGGCCGGCTCGGAATCCCGCCCGGACGGACCGCGGTGATCGGTGACATCGGCGCCGACGTCGAGGCCGCACGCCGGGCCGGCGCACTGGGCGTCCTCGTGCCCACCCCGGTGACCCGGTCGCAGGAGATCGCCGCCGCCGCGCACGTGGCCCCCGACCTGGCCCGCGCCGTGCGTGCGGTGCTGTCGGGCCGGCTGCGAGTCACCCGCAGCCGCGCCGAGGAACGGATTACCAAGGCCGCCTGCGACCGTGCGGGGAGGGCCCGATGAAGGCCCTGGTCACTCGCCTGGACAGCTTCGGTGACGTGCTGCTCGCCGGGCCCGCGATCCGCGCCGTCGCCGCTCGCGCCGACCATGTCACCGTCCTGTGCGGGCCGGTCGGCGCCCATGCGGCGCGCCTGCTGCCGGGCGTGGACGACATCCTCGTGTGGGACGCCCCCTGGGTGGGCTTCTCGCCCCCGCCGGTGGGCCGTGGCGAGGTCGAGCAACTCATCGAGACGATCGACGCCGACGCCGCCCTGATCCTGACCTCCTTCCACCAGTCCCCCCTGCCCGCGGCGTTGCTGCTGCGCCTGGCCGGGGTGGCATACATCGCCGCGGACAGCGTGGACTACCCCGGTTCACTGCTCGACGTACGCCATCAGCGCGCGCCGCACGCCCATGAGGCGCAGGCCGCGCTCGACCTCGCCGAGGCCGCCGGGTTCCCCTGCCCGGACGACGGCCGGCTGCGTGTACTCGACCCGCCTTCCACGATCGCGTTGACCGGCCCCGATCCGTATGTGGTGCTGCACCCGGGAGCCAGTGTTCCGGCCCGGGCCTGGAGCCCGCGGCGGTGTGCCGAGGCGGTGCGCGAACTCGCGGCGGCCGGCCACCGGGTCGTGGTCACCGGCGGGAAGGGCGAGCGCGAACTGACCGCGTACGTCGCGGGTGAGTACGCACTCGACCTCGGCGGTCGTACCGACGCGGCCGCACTCTGCGGGGTGCTGGCCAGGGCCCGGACCGTCGTCACCGGCAACACCGGGCCCGCGCACCTGGCCGCCGCCGTCGCGACCCCCGTGGTCTGCCTGTTCGCCCCGGTCGTCCCCGCCGAGCGCTGGCGCCCCTACGGCGTCCCCCACATCCTGCTCGGTGACCAGGACGCGGCATGCGCGGACAGCCGAGCCCGGCAGTGCCCGGTGCCCGGCCACCCGTGTCTGGAGTCGGTCTCCGCGCAGGACGTGGTGACCGCCGTAGAGAAAGTGATGGTCGCGGAATGAGGATCCTCATCTGGCATGTGCACGGTTCCTGGACGACCGCATTCGTGCAGGGCCCACACACCTACGTCGTCCCGGTCACCCCCGACCGGGACGCCGACGGGCTCGGCCGTGCCCGCACGTTCGACTGGCCGGACAGCGTGATCGAAGTTCCGCCGGAGCGGCTGAGGGACGCGGACATCGACCTGGTGATCCTCCAACGGCCGCATGAATACGCCCTGGTGGAGCAGTGGCTGGGCCGCCGCCCGCCGATGGTGTACCTGGAGCACAACGCCCCGCACGGTGATGTTCCGGACACCCGTCATCCGGTCGCGGACCTGCCGGGCGTGCCGCTCGTCCACGTCACCCACTTCAACCGCCTGATGTGGGACGCCGGGCGCGCCGAGACCACCGTCATCGAACACGGCATCGTCGACCCCGGACCGCTGTGGACCGGCGAGATCCCGAACGCCGCCGTCGTCGTCAACGAGCCGGTGCGGCGCGGCCGGACGACGGGCACCGATCTGCTGGCGACGTTCGCACAGGCCGCCCCCCTCGACGTCTTCGGCATGAAGACCGACGGGCTCGCCGGCCACCTCGGCCTCGCGCCCGAGCGCTGCCGCTCCCACGAGCTCCCCCAGCGCGAGCTGCACGCGGCGATGGCCAGGCGCCGCCTCTACCTCCACCCCATCCGCTGGACCTCGCTGGGCCTGTCGCTGCTTGAGGCCATGCACCTGGGCATGCCCGTGGTGGCCCTCGCCACCACGGAGGTCACGGAGGCCGTGCCCGCCGGCGCGGGGGTGGTGTCCAACCGGATGGACGTACTGACCGAGGCCGTCGGCGACTTCATCGCCGACCCGCAGTACGCCCGCACGATCGGTGAGGGCGCCCGCGCCGCGGCGCTCGCCCGCTACGGCCTGTCCCGTTTCCTGGACGACTGGGAGCGGCTGCTGAAGGAGGTGACCCGATGAGGATCGCCATGGTGTCCGAGCACGCGAGCCCGCTCGCCGCGCTCGGCGGTGTCGACGCCGGCGGACAGAACGTGTATGTCGCCCGCCTCTCGGAGGAACTGGCGCGGCGCGGCCACGACGTGAGCGTCTACACCCGCCGTGACGCCGCCGACCTGCCCGACCGGGCGCCGCTGCCCGGCGGCGCCGTCGTCGAGCACGTCCCCGCCGGGCCCCGCGAGGTCCTGCCCAAGGACGACCTGTTCCCGCACATGCCCGCCTTCGGCGCGTACCTGTCACGGGCCTGGGGGCGCGAGCGGCCCGACGTGGCGCACGCCCACTTCTGGATGTCCGGCATGGCCGCCCAGCTCGGAGCGGCCGCGTACGGCGTTCCGGTCGTCCAGACGTTCCACGCCCTGGGCACCGTCAAGCGGCGCCATCAGGGCCCGGACGACACCAGTCCGGGCGAACGCGTCGGCATCGAGCGGCAGATCGGCCGCACCTGCGAGCGCGTGCTCGCGACCTGCGGCGACGAGGTCCAGGAGCTCGCCGCCATGGGGGTTCCCGTGGGCCGGGTGTCCGTGGTGCCGTGCGGCGTCGACGCCCAGCAGTTCCGCCCCCTGGCGGACACCGCCGACGCCCCGGCCCGTGGGCAGCGCCACCGGCTGCTCGCCTGTGGCCGCCTCGTCCCGCGCAAGGGCTACGACCAGGCCATCCGCGCCCTCGCGCTGATCCCGGACACCGAACTCCTCATCGCCGGGGGGCCGCCCCCCGACCAACTGGACACGGAGCCCGAGGCCGCGCGGCTGCGCCGCCTGGCCGAAGCGGAAGGCGTCGCCGACCGCGTGCGGCTGCTCGGCGCCGTCGACCCACGCCGGATGCCCGCCCTGATGAACAGCGCCGACCTGGTCCTGTGCACCCCGGTGTACGAGCCCTTCGGCATCGTCCCCTTGGAGGCCATGGCCTGCGGGACACCGGTGGTCGCCACGGATGTCGGCGGCCACAAGGACAGCGTCGCCGACGGGCACACCGGCCGTCTCGTGCCGCCGGGCGAGACGGCCGCGATCGCCGACGCCGTCCGTGAGCTGCTGGGACACGAAGCCCGGCTGCGCCGCTACGGAGAGGCGGGACGCGAGCGCGTGCTGGCCCGCTTCACCTGGCAGCGCGTCGCGGACGGAGTGGAACAGGTCTACCGGCGTATCGCCCTGGGCCAGGAACTGCGTACGGAGGTCGCCTGATGAGCACCCACGCCGAATCGTCCGTCACCGCGCACTGCGACGAACTCCTCGACGCCATGGCCGGCTTTCGCAAACGGGCCCACCTCACCGAGCGGTGGGGCGAACGACTGGCCGCCGTCCTCAGCGGCGGTGGCCGGCTCCTGGCGGCCGGCAACGGTGGCAGCGCCGCACAGGCCCAGCACCTGACGGCCGAACTCGTCGGCCGTTACCGCGACGACCGGCCGCCGTTCTCCGCGCTCGCTCTGCACACCGACACCTCCAGCACCACCGCGATCGCCAACGACTACGGCGTGGACGCGGTCTTCGCACGCCAGGTAAGCGCCCACGGACGACCCGGTGATGTGCTGATGCTGCTCTCCACCAGCGGCGCCAGCGCCAACCTGCTGTCCGCCGCCGACGCCGGACGCGCGGCGGGGATGAGCGTATGGGCGCTGACCGGCCCTGCCCCGAACCCGCTGGTCGCGGGCAGCGACGAGGCGCTGTGCGTGCCGGGGGCCTCCACAGCGACCGTCCAGGAACTCCATCTGGTGGCGGTGCACATGGTGTGCGCCGCGTTCGACGCGGCGATCGAGAGGAACGGGAGGTGACCATGGCCGGCACCCGCTCCGGCAAGGCCCCTCTGGTGGTCGTCGGTGACGCCCTGCTCGACCGCGATCTGGCCGGTACCGCCGACCGGCTGGCCCCCGACGCGCCCGTGCCGGTGGTCACCGAACGGTCGTGCCGGGCGCGGCCGGGCGGAGCCGCCCTCGCGGCCCGCCTCGCGGCCGACGACGGCCGGGACGTCACGCTCATCACCGGCCTGGGCGACGACCCGGCGAGCGAGGAGCTGCGCCGACTGCTCGACGGCCGGGTGCGGATCATCGGGCTGCCGCTGACCGGCGCGCTGGCGGAGAAGACCCGGGTGCTGGCGCAGGACCGGCCGGTCCTGCGGCTCGACCGCGGTGACGGCCGCGTCCGCGCCGCGACGGACACGGCCCGCGAGGCGGTCCGTTCGGCCCGGGCGGTGCTGGTCTCCGACTACGGCCGTGGCGCCGCCGACTCCTTGCGGGACGTACTGACAGAACGCCCCCCGGTGGTCTGGGACCCGCACCCGCGCGGCGGGCCACCGGTACCGGGGACCCGCCTGGTGACGCCGGCGCGGTCGGAGGCCCAGACGTTCGCGTCGGCCGCCGGGCTCGACGCCACCGGCCCGGCGGGCAACGGCCTGCAAGCGGTCGCCGCCCAGGCCACGGCACTCGTACGGCACTGGGGTGCCGCCTGCGTCGCGGTGACGCTCGGCGCCCGCGGCGCGCTGCTGTCCTACGGCGAACAGCCCCTGTTCGTCCCGGCGCCCGCTGTGCACCACGGTGACGCCTGCGGTGCGGGTGACCGGTTCGCGGCCACGGCGGCCGGGCTGCTGGCCGATGGAACGCTCGTCGGCGAGGCGGTCGAGGGCGCCGTGGCGGCAGCGACCGCGTTCGTCGCCCGAGGTGGCGCGGGGGCGGTGAGCGACGGCGCGTCGCCCGCGACAAGCTTCTCGCCGGCCGGCGAGAAGCCCCACGACGTCGCCGACGCCCCGGACCCGCGGGCCGTGATCGCCCGGACCCGCGCCGCCGGAGGCACCGTCGTCGCCGCCGGCGGCTGCTTCGACCTGCTCCACGCCGGACATGTCGGGCTGCTCCAGGCGGCCCGGGGCATCGGCGACTGCCTGGTGGTGTGCCTCAACTCCGACGCCTCGGTACGACGCCGCAAGGGTGCGGACCGCCCCAGGAACCCGCTCGCCGACCGGGTACGGGTGCTGTGCGCGCTGGCGTGCGTCGACGCGGTGGCCGTCTTCGAGGAGGACACTCCCGAACGGCTCCTTGCCGAGCTGCGCCCCGACATCTGGGTCAAGGGCGGCGACTACTCCGGCGCCGAGCTGCCCGAGGCCGCTCTGCTGGGGGAGTGGGGCGGGCAGGTGCTGCTGCTGCCCTACCTGGACGGCCGGTCCTCGACGGCGCTTCTGGCCCCGGCGACGGAGGGCCGATGACGGTGGACCGCGCTCCCGGCCCGGGCGAGGGAGGGCCGATGACGTGGGACCGCGCTGCCGGCCCGGACGTCGGAGGGCCGATGACGTCCGACCGCGCTGCCGGCCCGGACGGCGCGGCGCGGCCGGTCACGCGCCCGCGACTCCTGGTGCTGCGCGCCCTGGGCCTCGGCGACCTCCTCGCCGGCGTTCCGGCGCTGCGCGCCCTGCGCAGGGCCCTGCCCGAGCACGAACTGGTCCTGGCCGCCCCCGCCGAACTCGCGCCGGTGGCCGCGGCGACGGGAGCCGTCGACCGGCTGCTGCCCGCCTGCGCCCCGGATCGCGCCGTCCCCTCCGCCCTCGACTGGGAGGGGCCGCCACCCGACATCGCCGTGGACCTGCACGGCAACGGACCGCCCAGCCACCGCCTGCTCCAACTCCTGCGCCCACGCCGCCTGTTCGCCTTCGCCCACCCGGGGACCCCCGAGATCGACGGGCCGCGCTGGCGGGCCGAGGAACACGAGCGGGCCCGCTGGTGCCGCTTCCTGGAGTTCTACGGCATCCCCGCCGACCCCGCCGATCTGCTGCTGCCCCGGCCGCCGGCCCCCTCGCCCGCGCCGGGAGCCGTTGTGGTGCACCCGGGCGCCGGCGCGCCCTCCCGGTGCTGGCCGGTCGACCGCTACGCCGCCGTCGCCGTAGCGCTGCGCGAGCGCGGCCACCGCGTGGTGGTCACCGGAGGGGCCGCGGAGGACGACCTCGTGGCCCGCCTCGCCAAGCAGGCGCGCCTGCCCGACACCGACACCTTCGGTGGCGGCCTGCCCTTCGGGCGCCTCGACGCGCTGGTCGCCGGCGCCCGCGCGGTTCTTAGCGGTGACACCGGCATCGCACATCTCGCCGTCGCCCACGCCACTCCCACCGTCACCCTCTTCGGCCCCGTCGCACCGAGCCGCTGGGGCCCACCGCCCGACCCGCGCCACCGCGTGCTGTGGCGCCCGTGCCCGGGCGCGGAAGGCGACCCGCACGGCGTACGCACCGACCCGGCGCTCCTGCGCATCAGCACCGGGGACGTTCTGCATGCCCTCGGCCAACTCCCCCTCGCCTCATGAACCGCACCCCCACGACAGGCGTCGTCATCGCCACCCGCGACCGCTCCAACAGCTTGGCGCGCACCCTGCGCCATCTGCTCGACCTCCCCGACCGGCCCGAGATCCTCGTCGTCGACAACGCCTCCACCGACGACACCCGCCCCCGGCTCGCCCGCGACTTCCCCCAAGTCGAAGTGCTGCCCCTGGCCTCCAACCAGGGCGCCCTCGCCCGCAATCTCGGCGTACGCGCGCTGCGCACCCCGTACGTGGCGTTCAGCGACGACGACTCCTGGTGGGCGCCCGGCGCCCTGGACCGCGCGGCCGAGCTGATGGACAGCCACCCGCGGCTGGGCTTGATCTCCGCCCGTACGCTGGTCGGCCCCGCCGAGGAACCCGACCCGCTCAACGACGTCCTCGCCGCCTCCCCGCTGGGCCCGGCCCACGACCTGCCGGGCACCCAAGTCCTGGGCTTCCTCGCCTGTGCCTGCGTCGTGCGGCGAACCGCTTTCCTCGACGCGGGCGGCTTCCACGACCTGCTGTTCTTCGGCGCGGAGGAAACCCTGCTCGCCTACGACCTGGCCGCGCACGGCTGGGGGGTCACCCACTGCCCCGACGTCGTCGCCCACCACCACCCCGACCCGGCGCCGCGCGACGGCCGCCCGGTCAGGGTCCTGCGCAACGAACTGCTCACCGCCTGGCTGCGCCGCCCGCTGCCGCACGCCCTGGACCGCACCCGGGGCCTGGCCGCCGACGCCCGCCGCGACCGGGCCGCCCGGCAGGCGCTGCGCCAGACCCTGACGCGGCTGCCCGCCGCCCTGCGCGCCCGCCGCCCCCTGCCGCCGCACGTCGAACGGGCCGCCCGCACGCTGGACGGAGCACAGCCATGACCGACGCCCGCACCACCGTCGTAGTCATCACCCACAACCGCCGCCCGGAACTCCTGCGCACCCTCGACCGCCTGGCCGAGCTCCCCGAACAGCCGGCGGTCATCGTCGTCGACAACGCCTCAAGCGACGGCACCGCCGACGCGGTCGTCCGCCGGCACCCCGGGGTCCGACTGCTGTGTCCCGGCCGCAACCTCGGCGCCGTCGGCCGCAACCTCGCGGTCCGCGAGGTCCGCACGCCGTACGTGGCGTTCTGCGACGACGACTCCTGGTGGTCGCCCGGCTCCCTGTCCGGCGCCGCCGACCTGCTGGACCGGCACCCGGCGCTCGCCACCGTCACCGCCCGCATCCTGGTGGAGCCGGGAAGCACCGAAGACCCGATCAACGAGGAACTGCGCGACTCGCCCGTACGGGGCCCCGACTGGCTGCCCGGCCCCGCGCTGGGCTCCTTCCTGGCCGCCGCGACCGTCCTGCGCGCCGACGCCTTCCGCGCCGCGGGCGGTTTCCATCCCCGGTTGTGGCTGGGCGGCGAGGAGGAACTGCTCGCCGTGGACCTGGCGGTCAACGGCTGGTGGCTCACCTACGCCGACGACCTGACGATCCATCACCAGCCGTCAGTCGTACGGGACTCCACGCTGCGCCGGGCCCACGGCATCCGCAACACCCTGTGGTTCACTTGGCTGCGCCGCCCGGCCGGGCCCGCGCTGCGCCGCACCCTGCACCTGGCCCGCACCGTCCCGCGCGATGCCGTGTCCCTACGCGCCTTCGCCGAGGCCACGGTGGCCCTGCCCTGGGTGCTGCGCGAGCGCCGGGTCCTGCCGACGGAGGTCGAGGCTCGACTGCGGCTCCTGGAGGAGGCGCAACGGCGTTCCTCCGCTCGGCGATACGTGGGCTGAGGGGCGGGTGCGGGGAGGGCTCGCGGTGGGCTGAGGGGCGGCGCGGGGAAGGCTCGCGACGGACCGCACGGACCGCACGGACACGGAGCCCCCCTCCCTCTCGCCGCGTGCTCGCGGGCAGAGGGCGGGGCGGGGGACGGGCCGACGACGACCCGGCAGGTCTGCACTTCTCCTTGGATGCGATGCGGGCTCAGGCCGGGTGGTCGGGCCGCTGCTCCTCAGGGACGCCGCCGCCCTTGCCGCCGCCCTTGGCTCCACGGTCGGTGCCGTGGGCGTGGCCACCGCTCTTGCCTGGCTGCGCCGCCTTGCGGGCCTGGCTGTCCTGGGGAGTGCCGGCCCCCTTGTCACTGCGTCGCACCTCGGGCTGTTGTGGGTTCGACATGGGTACTGCTCCTTCCCACTGGTGTTCGGCGAAGGGCTTGCCTGTCCCTCGGGTTTCCCTCGCAGCCGCGTACGAAACACACCGGTTGCGGCGGGATTGTCCCTCCGCCTGAAGGAACTGCTTTCACATGCGCTCCTTCATGAGCTTGCGCACCGCGCGCACCACGTCGTCCGGCAGTGCCTTGTCCAGGCCGGGGCGGCCGGTGCCCGCTTCCACGTCGGCTCCCAGGAGGACGGCGGGCACGCCGTAGGGGCTCCGGTGTTCCGCGGGGGCGCCCGGGGAGCCCACGGAGACGACCGGGGTGCCGGTCGCGGCGGCCAGGTGCGCCGGTCCCGTGTCGCCCGCGATCACCACGTCGGCCATGCGCAGGACGCCCGCCAGGGTCCGCAGGTCCGTGTGGTCGCCGAGGTCGACGGCCGTGCCGCCGCTGACCCGCCGGGTCAGGGCGGTCTCGGCCGGGCCGCCGGTGACGACGACGCGGTGGCCCGCGTCGGCCAGCAGGGCGACCGCCTCCGCCGCGCGCTCGGCGTCCCAGGCGCGGGCCGGTGTCGCGGCGCCCGGGTGCAGGACGACATACGGGCCGTTGCCGGTGAGGCCGGTCGTGTCGGGGGGCGGAAGCACGCGCAGTCGGCCGTCGTCGCCGGTCCTGAGCGAAAAGCCCAGGGCGGCGGCGGTGTCGAGCGCCGCTTCGGCGTCATGTCGGCCGGGCAGCCGACGGTGGGGTACGTCGATGAGGCTCCCGGCGTGGTCGGTCGTGTCGGCCCCGATGCGGGGGATGTGTGCCATCCGCAGCAGGAGCGCGGCGGGCAGCGGGCTCTGCCCGAACGAGGTGATGATGAGCGCGACGTCGTACGCCGCTTCCCGCACGCGCCGAACCAGCCCTTCGACGTCCGCCTCGTCCACCGGCGGCGGGCGGGTGCCCTCCCAGGGCGCCTCCCAGACGAGGACCTCGTCGAGGTGCGGCAGCAGCGCGGCGGCCGGCGCGCCGCGCGGCCCGCACACCATCGTCACGTGATCGGCTCCTGCCGCGACCGCGCGGACGGCGGGCCCGGCCAGCAGGACGCTGCTCATACCGCCGAGACAGACGACCAGCGCTTTGCCGGTGTCGCCTGCCCCGGAGCGCCCCGGGGCGGTCACCCGTGCCGCGAGGGGGGTGGCGGCCACCGGCGCAGCGAGGGGTGTGCGCGGCGCCCGCTCACCAGGCGCGCGCTGGACGTACGTCCGCTTCGGCGCCCGGCGCGCCCGCGCTGCCGCCCTTTCCGTGGCGTGGTCCTGCGGAAGAAGGCTGCGGACCTCGTCGTCCGTGGGCCCGCCGAGGAAGTCGGCGATGGTGCGCTTGAGCCCGTCCGCCAGGGAGACCGTGGGCGTCCAACCGAAGAGTTCGTGGGCGAACCCGGTCGCGGGGGCGGGCGGCTCGGGGTCTTCGGCTCGCTTCGCGGTGCATTCGACGCGGGCGGTGGAACCGGTCAGGCTGAGCACCTGGCGGGCGATCTCGGCCACGGTCGCCCCGGGGTCGGCGCCGATGTCGACCGGCCGTACCGAGCGGCTCGCCGCCACCCGCAGGACACCCTCGACCGTGTCGTCGACGTAACACAGCGAGGGCCTGGCGCCACCGTCATCGGGCACGGTCACCGGCCCGCCGCTCAGGGCCTGCCGGATGAGCGCGGGGATGATCCCGCCGTCGCCGGACGCCATGCGCGGGCCGTAGGTGGGGAAGATGCGCACGATGCCCGCGTCGGCCTCCTTGGCCCGCACGTACGCGGTGGTCAGCTCGTCCGCGAAGCGCTGGGACGCGTCGTGCGCGGCTCGCGCGCCACCGGGCTCCTCGGCGAACCCGCGATCGTCCCCGGGGAGGTCGCCCGCGAAGAGGCAGGTGGAGGCCAGCAGGAACCGGGCGCCGTCCCTCTCGGCGACGGCGAGGGCGCTGCGGGTGCCGGCGCTTCCGGCGTCGAGCGTCTCCAGGGGGGCCGGGGGCGCCTTGTCCGCCGGGCATACGAGGTGCAGTACAAGGGCGTAGGGCCCGGTGAGGGTGTCGGCGCACCCCGGGTGGGCGAGGTCCCGTTCCAGCAGCCGGAATCCTGGACGGTCGGCCAGGTGCTCGACGTTGCGGGCCGAGCCATTCGCCAGGTCCTCCACGCAGTCGACCTCCACTCCGGCGTCCAGCAGCCGTTCGCACAGGTGCGAGCCGAGAAAGCCGGCGCCGGCGGTCACCAGAGCCCTCTTCCACACAGGAGGCGGCTGCGGCGCCATGGAGAACATGCTCGTCATCGCGAAGACCTCCTTCCGTGCGCCCTTATGGGGCGGCCGCCCGAAGACCGGGCCTGGCCGGCCGGGTCTCGCGGAGCGCGGCCCACGCCTGTGCCGTCCCTGGAGCCGATCATCGGGCGGTGCTCCGCGTCACCACCCCGCTTCCCACTGTGATGGCCGACGCGCCGTTCGGCACGTCGGGGTGGCGTCCGCCGGACCGCGGGTGCCTGTGGCCGCCGTCACCGAAACGAGGGCGGGGTTTCGGGAACAGACACCAGCGAGAAGACGTGTGAGCAAGCACACCAGAAGGACCAAAGTCACGATGCCGACCGGCAGTTGGGCCCGTTCGTCGGTGCGGCGGACGGCGTCGGGCCGGGACGCGTCCGCCCCGTCTGCCACCATGGTCGTCGCCGTACTACGGAACGTCCACGCGCACTGCGACGCGCCCAGGCGACGTCCCTCCCGGAGCGCGGCGCCCCCGACAGCTCCGGTGGAGTGACCGCGCAGTGCAGCCGGTGTCCCCCAACTCCCGCCGAGACCCCCACCTGAGTCCTTCCGGGCTCGCTTCAGTCTCCGAGTGCCTCTGTGTCTTCCTCGCCCGTGTCTTCTTTCTCCGCGGCCGCTTCTGCCCCGTCCGCGACTTCTCACGCCTCCTCCGGGTCACGTTCGCCCTGGCGTTCCCTGCGGTACCGCAGCATGCGCTGGTGGTCCCTGGCCAACTTCGTGTCCAACGCCGGCACCTGGATGCAGCTCACCGTGCAGAATCTGCTGGTCTTGCAGATCACCGGGTCCGCCGCCGCCACCGGCCTGTCCATGTCCGTGCAGGCCGCACCCGGACTCCTGATGAGCCTCGTCGGCGGAGCCGCCGTCGATCGGTGGCCGCGCAAGCTCACCGCCTCGGCCAGCCAGGCGCTGCTCGGTGCCATCGCCTTCACGACGGCCGTGCTCGTGGCCACCGGGGGGCTCGATCTGACCGTGCTCATGGTGCTGGCCGGCCTCACGGGTGTCGTCGCCACGGTCGACGGGCCCGCGTGCGCCCTGCTGGGCAACGATCTCGTGCCGCCCGAGGACGTGCCGTCCGCCATCGGCGTGGGCTCGCTGGTCCACAGCGCGGGCCGCCTCACCGGTGCCGCGCTCGGCGGCATCACCGTCGGCTTCCTCGGCACGGCCGCCGCCTACGCCGCCAACGGGTTCTCGTTCCTCTTCGTGGCCGCGGTCATACCCTTCCTGCGCCCCGCGCTCGGAGCTCTGCGGCAGGCCGGGGCCGGTGACCCGTCCGTCGCCCCGGCGCCGAGCGGCCCGGCTCCGGTCGGCGAGGACATGACCGTCCGACAGGGCCTGGCGTACTTCATGCGGCGGCCCCGGCTCATGGCCCTCGCGGGCGTCACCGGTGTCAGCGCGGTCTTCGGGCGGAACTACACCCTCACGCTGGCCGTGCTCGTCACCGGGCCGCTCGCCGGGAGCGCCGGATCGTTCGGCACGGTCTCGACCGTCCTCGCCGTCGGAGGCGTCATCGGCGCGGTCCTCGGCGCCCGGTTGCGGCGGCCGTCCGTGCGGCTCGTGGGCATCCTGGCCGCCACGGGCGCCCTGCTCCAGGTGGTGGCCGGGCTCTCGCCCTCGTTCGCGGTGCTGCTGGTCCTCGTCCTGCCGATGGCCGTGGCCGAGTCCGTCTCCGACACCGCGGGGACGACCGTTCTCCAGACCGACCCGCCCGCCCACCTGCGGGGCCGGGTGCTCGGTGTGTGGGGAAGCATCAGTACGGCCTGGGGTCTCGGCGGCCCGCCCGCGCTGGGACTCCTCATGGAGCTGGCCGGCGCACGCGGCGCCCTCGTGTCCGGCGGTCTGATCGTCGCCGGTTCCATAGGCGCGGGTCTCCTGCTCCGCAGGCGCGGAGGCACGACGCCGGTGCTCCTGCCGACGAGGGAGCGCGACGTCACGGGGCAACCGGCGCTGGGCACGGCAGCCTGAGACCGTCTCTGTCCGTGGCCCGTGGCCCGTGGCCCGTGGTCCGCGCCTCAGCCGAGGAAGCGCGACGCCACCTTCAGGTCGGCCACCAGACCATCGAACGCCTCGCTCCTGTCCTTCGCACGCAGCACCGCCGAAGGGTGCGCGGTGGCGAGCAGGTGACGGCTCCCGTCGGCTTCGCCCTTGCCGTCGGCCGACATCGGCAGCTCGGCCCCCGAGGGGAGGGAGAGCAGCGCTCCGCGCGACTCGGACACCTTGAAGGAATTGCCCAGCAAAGACTTGCCCGCCGTCGCCCCCAGCGCGACGACGAGCTCGGGGTCGACCCGCTCCACCTCGGCCTCCAGCCAGGGGCGGCAGGCGGTCAATTCCCTGAGGTTCGGTGCCTTGTGGATCCGGCGCTTGCGGCCTTCGCCCACGGGCGCGAACTTGAAGTGCTTGACCGCGTTGGTCAGATACGCCTGCTCCACGTCGATTCCGGCCTCGTCGAGAGCCCTGCGCAGGAGCCGTCCGGCCGGGCCCACGAACGGTTCCCCGGCCCGGTCCTCCTGGTCGCCCGGCTGCTCCCCGACCAGCATCAGGCGCGCCGTGGCGGGGCCCGCGCCGAAGACCACCTGCGTGGCGTCGGCATACAGCGGGCAGCCGTGGCAGTCGGCGGCTGCCCGGCGAAGCGCGGGGATGCCTCCGCGCGCAGGCACATAGGGGAGAGCCCCCTGAGCCTTGTTCCTCTCCGGGTTCTTCTCCGGTTCCGGCATGGCGCCTCCTCCTGTGAGCAGCTTCCCACCGCGCTGGACCGGCGACCAATGGAGCACCCGCCGAACTCGTGCCCTGACAGGTTCGCCCGGCGTCCCGCTTCATCCGGCGGGCCGTTCGGAGCAACCTGGATGGCGCGGCACGGTGAAGCGGAGAGAACGTGGCCGGATGATCGGCTGATCTTCCGGTGTGGCGCGTGGACGCTCGCGAATCGGGAACGGACGCCGTACGGACCTCAGGGAGGCAACGATGAGTGAACAGACCCCGTCGAAGGCGGAAGGCGAGCGGGACCAGGACGAGCGGGACCAGGGCGCCGGCACCGACACGGGCTCGGAGACTTCGGGTGGCCACGAAGTGCTGCGGACCACTCCTTCGCAGGCCGAAGGCGACGACACGCAGGACGATTCCGCCGAAGGGAGCGAAGCGGAGAACAGCTGACGGCCGTCACGGCAGAGGAGGAGCGATCGCGCCGGTCACCGACTGCGGCGACCTGCCTTCCGCGGCCACCCGGCCGCGCCGACGACGGCCTCGGGCCGACCGACGACATCCGGCGGACACCGAATTCCGGCCGGGGCATCGGTGCCGCTATGCGCTGGACGTATTAGGGCGTGTATCGAAAGTCGATCTTCGCCTGTGAATGATCTCCCTGTATGGGGCGGGGAGATCTCACAGACGAGCAGTGGGTGGCGCTGGAGCCGTTGTTGCCGAAGGGGGCAAAGGCTGGACGGCCGCCGTGCTGGCCTCGTCGACAGCTGATCGACGGCATACGGTTCCGTGTCCGGACGGGTGTGCCGTGGCGGGACGTTCCCACTACATACGGACCGTGGGGCCGGATCTACGACCTATTCCGTCGATGGCAGCGGGACGGTACGTGGCAGCGGATCCTCACACAGCTCCAGTCCCTGGCCGAGTCGAAGGGGGCGATCACGTGGGACCTGAGCGTCGACTCCACGGTGTGCCGCGCCCATCAGCATGCAGCAGGGGCCCGGAGGCAGAGTGACCTGCAGAAGGAACCACCAGGCGGTGTCTTTATCGAGCCCGAAGACCACGGGCTGGGACGCTCACGCGGCGGGTTCACCACCAAGCTGCACTTGGTCGTCGAGCAAGGTCAGAAACCCATGTCGCTCGTGATCACGGCCGGGCAGCGCGGCGACTCACCGCAGTTCGAAGCCGTGCTGGAGAAGGCCCGGGTGCCCCGCATCGGACCGGGCCGACCACGCGTCCGTCCCGATCGAGTAAGGGCCGACAAGGCGTACACCTCCCGCAGAAACCGCGCTTACCTGCGCCGCCGCGGGATCCGATGCACCATCCCGACCAAGGCCGACCAGGCCCGCAACCGCCAAAAACTCGGCCCTTGCGGCGGCCGACCACCGCGTTTCGACCCGCTCGACTACCGTGAGCGCCACGCGGTCGAGTGCGGCATTAAGCGCCTCAAAAGGCACCGCGCTGTGGCAACTCGCTACGACAAACTCGCAGTGCGCTACGAGGCGACCGTTCTCATAGCTGCCATTAATGAGTGGCTGTGAGGGGGCTGCTCCTAGTCAGCGCGGCCGGTAACCGCCACCGCTGTGCCCAGTCCGATCATGGCCAGCCCGCCGGCGCCACCAACCAGCGACATCCGCCTGGGGGAGCGGCCGAACCAGGTCCGTGCGGCAGAGGCCGTCAGTCCCCACAATCCATCAGAGATCAGGGCCAAAACAGCACCTGCCAAGCCGAGACTCAGCATCTGGAGGGTGACGTGACCAGCCTCTCGGTCGACGAACTGAGGCAGCATCGCAGTGAGGAACACGACGCTCTTCGGATTCGTCACCCCGACCATGAAACCTGCCCGCACCGAGCCCCGACCACTGGACGGCGCCGAGGCGATACTTGCCGCTTCTGCCCGGTTCTTCCAGCTTGCTCGCAGAGCCTTCACGCCGAGATGGACGAGGTAAACGGCTCCGGCCAGCTTGATCGCGTTGAAGACGATGACCGAGGTCTCAACCAAAGCGCCGATCCCTAGAGCGACTGCGATGACCAGCGCGTATCCACCGAGTGCGTTGCCCAACACCGAGGCCAGCGCCGTCCGGCGGCCATGAGCCAAGGCCCGGCCGATGACGAACAGCACGCTCGGACCAGGGATAGCGGATAAGAGAACGGACATGGTGCAGAAGGCCAGGAGCCGGTGCGGGTCGATCATGCGCCAGATCTTCTCCCGCGCACCCCGTCGGCACCAGAGGGACTTTCGACCTAGGTCGCGGCAGTGCCCTCCGAACTGTCGAGATCCACTTCCGATACACGCCCTAGGGGCGACGTATCGGCCGACCCTGCACGGGCCGGCCCTGCCCCACGACGCCGACCGAGAAGCCATGGACGCCACGGGCGAGACCGCAGGCACGGCGCATTCCTTGTCGCGGCGGGGGCCGGACCGGCTGGGCCGAGCGGGTGAGGACCCCTGCGCACGGGGCCGCTCGCGCATGACCGCTTCGGGGCAACGTGCCCGCACGGGGACGCCCCTCTCGCGCCCCGGGGATGGCCCCCCGCCCGGGGTCAGGCGCTCTGCGGCGGGTGGCCGGTCCGGAGCATGTCGAGTACGGATCTCTCGATGGGCCCCTGGGTGGCGGGGGTGCCGTCCGCGCATGCGTCGCCGAGCCGCGGCAGGGCGGCGGCGACGGTGACACCCTCTTCGTACAGTTCGATCACGCGCGGGTTGATGTAGGAGGCACGGCAGATGGCCGGGGTGTTGCCGAGGTAGCCGGAGACTTCGCGGCAGGCGCGGGCAATGGCGCGTTTGCGGGCGCTTTCGCTGCGGGCGGCGTGCTGCGAGACGGCCAGCGCGACAGCGGCCATGACGGTGGCGTGCCAGGTGCGGAAGTCCTTGGCGGTGATGTCGAGGCCGGCGAGTTCCTTGAGGTAGGCGTTGACGTCGGCGCTGGTCACGTCATGCCAGGCCGGCCGCTCCCAGTAGGCGAGGAGCCGGTCTCCACCGCCGCGGCGGTGCGTCAGCGCCGTGAGGCTTCGGCAGGCGGCGGGGTCGGTGACGGTCTGGACGATCTCTTTGCCGTGCTTGCCGGTGTACGTGAAGAGGAACGCGCCGCCTTGGACTTGGGAATGCTCGCGCAGCAGCGTGGTGAGGCCGTAGCTGTTGTTCGCCTCCATGTAGCGGTCGCTGCCGATGCGGAAGAAGCCCAGGTCGAGCAGGCGCACGGCGGTGGCCAGGACCCGCCGCCGCGTCAGGCCGCGGTCGCCCAGGTGCCCCTCGACGCCCTCCCGTACGGCGGGCAGGATCTCGGCGACGTCCAGGACGTGGTCGTGTTTGGCCCGCTCCTGCTCGGCGCGGAACTGGGGATGGTAAAGGTACTGGCGGCGTCCGGCGGCGTCGGTACCGACGGCCTGGAGGTGGCCGGTGGGTCTGGTGCAGATCCACACGTCGCGCCAGGCGGGCGGGATGACGAGCGCACGGATGCGATCGAGCTCCGCCGGGTCGCGCAGCGGCTCTCCCCGGGGCTCGAGGTAGCGGAAGCCGCGCCCGTGGCGCAGGCGGGTGTAACCGGGGTCGGTGGGCCGACTGTGACGAAGACGCAAGGCAAACCTCCCTGGGCGCGCGGTGCGTGCTGAGGCGGAAACGCCTCGGCTGGATGGACGGTCCGGCGGAACCCCGCTTATGCGTATACCCCCTCGGACCGGCTGTTCCCCGGGCACGGCCTCCTGAGAGAACACGCCGTGCCGGGGGGCTTCACGCCCTGTGCTGAGCAGCCACCCGGATGGGGAAGGAAGGGCTCGAACCGGGGTGGTCCTCCGGCGGGCCCTCGCCGGCGGAAGACCCGGTCGCCTCATCCGCCCAGGTGACGTTCCAACCAGTCGGCCGCGGTGCGGCGGAACAGCCGCCGGTTGTCCGCGCGACGGAACTCATGGCCCTCGTCGCGGAGTGTCAGCAGCTCGGCAGCGAGTCCGCGTTCCCGGGCGGCACGCACCACCTGCGCCGACTCGCCGGGCGGGACGTTGGTGTCGTGCTCGCCGTGCACCGCGAGAAGAGGTACGCGCAGTTCGTCGATGCGGCTCATCGGGGACAGGGAGCGCAGCAGCTCCCGGTCCCGCACCGGATGGCCGTACTTGTGTGCCGCCGACTCCGCGATCCACGGTTCCGTTCCCGCGAAGAAGGTCCCGAGGTCCGACATCCCGCACACCGCGACGCCCGTACGGAACAGCTCCGGGTGCCACACGAGGGAGGCCAGCGTCAGGTATCCGCCGTAGGAACGGCCCATCACCGCCAGCCTCGTCGGGTCGGCGCGGCCGGTCAGGACCACGTGTGCCGCACAGTCGGCGACATCGTCGATGGCCGCGAACCGTCCCCGGCCGAGGTCGGCGTCCACGAACGACCGCCCCCACCCGGACGAACCGCGGACGTCGGGTGCGAACACATCCAGGCCCCGGCCGAGGAGTTCGTGGTACAGCGGGTCGAACACGGGCCGTTCCTGCTCCTCCGGGCCGCCGTGCAGGTGGATCACGCAGGGCGCCGGCCCGCCGGCGCCGCGCCTCGGCGCGCTGTAGTACCAGCCACCCAGGTGCAGCCCGTCGCGGGCGACCGGCCGCAGCGGGACGGGCCGAACGGGCGGCCTGCCCGGTGGTACGGCGTCCTCGTCACGTGACGACCAGGGCGTACGCGCCGGCGGTGACCTGTGGGGCACCCACCACACTCCCGGGCGGCGCTGTGAACCGGAGACGGCAAGCGCCAGCCCACCGGGTCCGGCCCTGGCGATGCGGGTGACCACTTCGTGCGGCAGCGGTACGTCCAGGGGCGGCGCGGCGATCGCGTCGAGGGCTGAGGGGCCACCCGCCGGAAGGCTCAGTGTTTGCAGCGCGCTCGCTCCGCGTACGTTCCACGCGACAGCCGCGCCGCGTCCGTCCTGGGTGACGGCGAGGAGTTCCAGGTCACAGCCTTCACGCTCGGCCATCACGGACACGCCGAGACCCCCGCCGTCGTCGTCGAGGCGGGCCAGCAACAGGGCCGCGAACTGGCGCTCGTGGTCGCTGCGCAACCACAGCGTGTGTCCGTCCGGCGAGAACCTGCCGATCCACGGATCGCCGTCGGCCACCCGAAGCGTGGAACGGGCGTCGAGGTCGGCGGTGCGCACCACCACGGCCTCCCGTCGGCCACGAGGCCCCCGCCGCACCAGGGCGAAACGTCCGTCCTCGCTCAGGTCGCACACCCGCAGCGTCGCCGCCCCGGATTCGGCGGCGAGGAGTACGGGGGCCCGGAGCCCTTCGGGGTCGACGAGATACGCGCTGAGCCGGTCGAGGGGCGCCTTGGGGCCGCCACCCGGCGCAGTGAGCCCATCCGACGCCATGTCCGGTCGGCCCGCCGTACCGGCAGGGTCGGCGCCGACCCGGTGCGCGCCGCTGAGCAGCGTGGCGCGACCGTCCCGTTCGGCCCAGTCGGCGGGCCATCGCGCGAACGCCACCTCCGGGTCCGGGACGGGCCGCGCGCCCTGACGAGGAGCGGGGCCGGTCGACGGCGGCGGCTCGGCCACCGTCACCGCGACGGCCGAGCCGTCGCGCGCCCAGCAGCCCAGGTAGGCCGAGCTGCCGTCGTCCGCGCCCGCCACGATCCGGCGGCCGGTGCCATCCGGACGTACGCACAGGACCCGCGTGTGTTCGCCGCCCCCGGGAGCGGCCGTGTAGGCGATCCACCTCCCGTCGGGGGACCAGGCCACTTCTGTGACCGGGTCGGGGTCCGCGTCGAGCAGGTGCGCCTCGGAGCCGTCCACCGGCCCGGTCCAGAGCTGCGGGACCCCCGTCCGGTCGCAGATGAACGCCACCTGCCCGCCCGTCGGATCCACGGACGGATACCAACAACCGTGCGCGACCAGCGGCTGGGACGTGTCCCGCGGTCCCGCCGCGTCGGCCAGCGGCACCGGTACGGGCGCCACCGCCGTGGCCACGGTCAGGTGATCCCGTGTGTCTGGAGCCATATCTCCAGCAAAGCTACCTGCCACAGGGCGTTCGCCCCTCGATTCGTGCGGTGGTCGTCGGGGGCGGCGAGGAGTTCGGCGATGTACTCGTCGCGGAAGACGCCTCGCGCTCGGGCCTGCGGGGCGGACAGTGCCGTACGCACCCTTTCGAGGACGGGCCCCGCCATGTGCCGGATCGCCGGAACCGGAAAGTACCCCTTGGGCCGGTCGACGACCTCGCGGGGCAGCACTTGGCGGCCCGCGTCCTTCAGGACACCCTTGCCGCCGTGCGCGAGCTTCAGCTCGGGCGGACAGGCCGCGGCCAGCTCGACCAGTTCGTGGTCCAGGAAGGGAGTACGCGCCTCCAGGCCCCAGTCCATGGTCATGTTGTCCACGCGCTTGACCGGATCGTCGACGAGCATGACATGCGTGTCGAGCCGGAGCGCGGCATCGAGCGCGGTCTGCGCCCCCGGGGCGGCCATGTGCTCGCGGACGAACCGGCCGGACTCGTCGTGGCCGGTGAGCAGGTGCGGCTGGAGGATGCGCGCGAAGTCGGAGTGCGGCCGGTCGAAGTACACCTTCGCGTACGTCTCCGGTTCCTGCTCGCGCTCGACGGCGGCCAGGTCCGGATACCAGCGGTAACCGGCGAAGACCTCGTCGGCCCCCTGGCCGCTCTGGACGACACTCAGCTCCTTGGAGACCTGCTCCGACAGCAGATGGAACGCGACGACGTCATGGCTGACCATCGGTTCGCTCATGGCCGCCACCGCCTCGTCCAAGGCGGTGGAGACCCGGTCCGAGGGCACCAGCAGCTGATGGTGGTCGGTCTCGTAGCGCCGGGCGACCAGGTCTGAGTACGCGAACTCGTCACCCTCCTCGCCGCCCTCCGACTCGAAGCCCACACTGAAGGTCGCCAGACTCTTCTGGCCCTCTTCGGCCAGCAGCGCCACGATCAGGGACGAGTCGAGGCCGCCCGACAGCAGCACGCCGACCGGCACGTCGGCGACCATGCGGCGACGTACCGCCGTCCGCAGGGCGTCGAGCACCGCGTCACGCCAGTCGGCCGCGTCCATGTCCGCGTACCGGGCGCTGCGGCTGTAGGACGGCTGCCAGTAACACCGGTCGCGGTAGGACCCGTCGGGCTCGATCACGCGCACGGTGGCGGGTGGCAGCTTGCGGACCCCGTTCAGTACGGTGCGCGGCGCGGCAACCGTGGCGTGCCAGCTCAGGTACTGGTGCAGCGCGACGGGGTCCAGCGACGTGTCGATGCCACCACCGGCGAGCAGGGCGGGCAGGGTGGAGGCGAACCGCAGCCGGCCCGGTCCGTGGGCCAGGTACAGCGGTTTGATGCCGAGCCGGTCACGGCCGAGGACCACGCGGCCGGTGTCGTTCTCCACGAGGGCGAACGCGAACATGCCCATGAAGTGGTCGACGCAGTCCGTGCCCCACTGCTGGTACGCCTTCATCACGACCTCGGTGTCCGAGGTGGAGAAGAAGCGGTGTCCGAGCGTGTGCAGCTCTTCCCGCAGTTCCCGGTAGTTGTAGACGCACCCGTTGAACACGCCGGTCAGTCGCGCCTCGGTGTCCACCATGGGCTGCGCGCCCCGCTCGGACAGGTCGATGATCTTCAGCCGCCGGTGGCCCAGCGCCACCCGGCCCTGTGACCAGACGCCCCGCCCGTCGGGCCCCCGGGCCGCCATACGGTCCGTCATGCGCTCCACCGCGGCCACGTCCGGCCGCCGGCCATCGAAGCGGATCTCACCGCTCAGACCACACATTCGTCCCTCCTTGCCGTGCCGCACGGGCGGACCCGAGCGGTGACCGCGCTCCGCTGGGGAGGGTGCCCCACCGAACGCGGAGCATGTCCACAGTGGCGGCGGGGCGCGCGGAACTCCATGTTCCCCCCATCTCACACGCGTCGCGAGACCGCTCCGTCGGCACTCGTCGCCTCCGACCCTGGAAGACCGTCGCCTTCGCCTTCGCCGTTCGCGCGGCCAGGGGAGTGGCGGAACGCGCGTTCGGCCGCGTGACGCCGGCAGCTTGCCGGTAGGCGGCCCGCGGATGCTCGGCGGCCCGGCGTTCGGCGCCGACTGGCCGGCCTCAAGACGACTTCGCCAAAGAGACGTGCCGAAGCGGCGCTGAACATCACCCATGCGCCGGGCCGCAACCGCGTCAGCCACCGGTGTGCCCCGGTCGCGTCAGCCACCGGCGTGCCCGGCCGCGTCAGCCCCTTGTGTCGGGACGACGCTTCTAGGGTGTCCGGGGTGAACCGGCCCCGCTGCTCCACCCCTCCGCGACGCTCGGCGTCCGCCCCCGGCCGAGCCGCCCGCGCCCGCCGGTCTCGGGCCGTCGGCAGACTCATCACCGCCACCCTCGTCGCGGCGGTCCTCACCGTGTCGGGCGTCCTCACTGCCGGGGGGACCCCCTCCGCCGGATACGTTTCCGTCCCGGCGGACGCGACCCCCCGCCCGACGACCGCTCCCCCGACGACCGCATCCCCGACGGACCTGTCGTGGATCCTGCCCCTGCCGTCGGCCTTGGCCGGCCACGCGATCCGCCGGATGCCCACCCAGCGGCACGTCGTCGCGCTGACGTTCAACGCCGCGTGGAACGAACAGGGCGTGGACGAGGTTCTCAAGGTGCTCGACCGCTACGACGTACCGGCCACGTTCTTCCTGACCGGCCAGTTCGCCGAACGCCACCCGGACGCGGCGCGGGCGATGGTGACGGCCGGACACGGCATCGCCAGCCACAGCTACAGCCATCCGCACATGGATGAACTGAACCGGCAGGCACGGGAGTTGGAGGTCCGACAGGCGGACCGCGCCCTGCGCAAGGCGATCGGGACGCCGCCTCTGCCGTTCTTCCGGTTCCCTTACGGCGACACCACCCCCCAGGAGATCGCGGAGGTCAACGCGCTGGGTTTCGCCGACATCGAATGGGCCGACGACACCAACGGCTACCTCGGGATCGCCGGCGGCATGACCACCCAGAAGGTGATCGCCCGGGCACTGCGCGCCGTGGTGCCCGGCGCGATCATCCAGATGCACGTCGGAACGCCCCGGGGCACCGGAACCGTTCTGGACGCCCAGGCGCTGCCCCAGCTCATCAAATCGATTCGCGCCCGCGGCTACCGGATCACAGACCTGCGCTCCCTCCTCGTCGGCGCCCACTGACGACGGGTCCCCACACCGGGACGGAGGGCCGTGAGTCGTGGGCACCAGCCGTGTCGGCCCGCCCAGCGCGACGGAACCGGCGTCGCGACCTCGCTCCCGCGTAGCTGCTTCGCTTGGCGGCCTTCCAGATCCATCAGCAGAAGTCTCCGTCGTAGGTTGGCGACGGGAATGGCCGGGTCTGATGTGCCCGCTGGTTGCGTGACTGCCGTCTTAGTGGCTGTTGTTGTTCCGAACTTGAGGAGTGTTGGTCGAACGAGAGTCACCTGAACTCCCGACCCGACCGGTCCTCCCCCGCCGTCGTGACCTCTGCGTCCATCACACGGAGCGGCAGCATGACCGCGCGCACCGGGTGGACGTCACGTCGCCGAGGTGCCCGGCCGCACGGCGGGGCCAGAGCACCCACAGGCACGACGCCTGGCATATCGCCGCTACCAGCGTCCTCGCAGCAGTGCGCAGCTTGTCACCCGAGCGGTGGCAGGTGAGGACGTCCGCACTGGTCAATCGGTGGCGACAGGGAAAATCGCTGTCCGTCTCCCGGAGCACGGTGATAGACATCCGGCGTGGAAAAGAGTCTCGAGTTCCCTGACCTGTTGCGGCTGATCGATGAACGGTCGACCGATTCTGATCAACCGTTGGGGCGACGAGGGGGATCATGATCGGTATCGATAGGTATCTGGCTGTGCTGGGGGTGGAGCGGCCGGCCACCCCGACCGCCGATACGTTGTGGGAACTGCATCGGGCACAGGTGAAACGGGTCGCCTACGAGACCCTCGACAACCAACTGGGCCGACCGGCGGGCATCAGTGCCGCGGAGTCCGTGGCCCGGATCCTGCGCGGGCGCGGCGGCTACTGCTTCCACCTCAACGGGGCCTTCGCCGCACTGCTGACGGCGCTCGGCTACGACGTGACCCTGCACCGGGCCGGGATACAGGATGAGGTCGAGGACCCGGAGGGCCCCGGTGGTGACCATCTCGCGCTCACCGTGCTGCTGGACGGCGAGCGGTGGCTGGTCGATACCGGGCTCGCCGGCGGCATGTACGAGCCGTTGCCCCTGCGTGAAGGCAGATATACCCAGGGGCCGTTCACCTACGGGATGACTCCGTCGGCCGTGGTGCCGGGCGGCTGGCGGTTCACGCACGATCCCCGCGGCGCGTTCAGGGCGATGGTCTTCACGCCGGAGCCCGTGGAGCTGTCCTCTTTCGCCGCGAAGCACGCTCACCTGTCAGCCTCCCCCAAGTCCGGCTTCGTGCGGGTCCTCCAGGCCCAGCTGCGCGACGCCAAGGGCGTGGACATGCTGCGGGGCTGTGTGCTGCACCGCATCGACGCCGCAGGCACAGACCAGCGGATCATTGATTCGGCCGACGACTGGTACGACGTCCTGGCCGACGTGTTCCACCTGAAGCTGACCGACGTCGACACCACCGCTCGGGCGGAGCTGTGGTACCGCGTCCGCACCGCGCATCAGGAGTGGGAGACCGCTGGGCAGTAGTGAGCGGTGCCCTGCGGGAAGGCAGCCCGACCCGTACACAACTCACACCCATGTGTGTTCGCGAACCGCCTCGGGAGCAGCGTCTTGTCGGCGATGAAAATCGCTGTCCGGTAGTTGCATCATGATGATAGACATCCGGTGTGGAAAAGAATCTTGAGTTCCCTGACCTGTTGCGACTGATCGATGAACGGTCGGCCGCTTTCCGCGCCGTGGTCGCCGCCGCTCCCCGCCTCGATGTGCAGGTGCCGAGCTGCCCCGGGTGGACGCTGTCCGATCTGGTGAAGCACCTGGGTGGGGGAGACCGTTTCTGGGCCGCCATCGTCGGCGCGGGGCCTGCCGACGGTCCTCCGGCCGAGGCCGTTGCTGCGCGCGCCGCGCTGGAAGTGCCGCAGGAGCGTGAGGCCCTGCTGGCCTGGCTGGACGCGTCGACGCAGCTTCTGCTGGGCGCCCTGCGCGCGGCGGGGCCGGAGAGCGGTTGCTGGACGTGGTGGCCCGCGTCGCAGTCACCGCAGACCGCCGGCGGCACCGCCCGACACCGGGTCCAGGAGACCGCGGTGCACACCTACGACGCCCAGCTTGCCCAGGGAGCTCCGCAGCCGCTGCCGGTCGAGCTGGCACTCGACGGTGTGGAGGAGTTCCTGTTCACCGTCTGCGCAACCCCGAGTGCCTGGCCGCACAAGCCCACGGCCTTCGACTTCCACACTGCCGAGGGCCGCTCCTGGCGCCTCACGGTCGACGGCGACGGCGCGCGCATCACTCGCATCCCCGCGCCCACCGCCGCGACCGCCGAGGACGTGGGCGCAGCCGGCGCCTCCGTCCACGGCACGGCCGGTGAGCTGGTCCTCTACCTGTACGACCGGATCCAGGCCGCCTCCTTGCACGTCGACGGAGACGCAGGGCTGCTCGACCTGCTCCGCGCCTGGGAGCCGGAGGAGAAGTAGGACGTAGCGGGGCGGTGGGCCGCACCTCGAGCCGGTAAGCGGTTGTTGTCGTTCCGGTCTTGAGGTGTGAGTCGGACGGGAGTGTCGATCGGGTGATCGCCGCGGGGCGTGGACATAGAGACAGGGCCCCGGTAGCTCAGTGGTTGTCGAGGCCAAGAGCTGTACCGGGAGGCCCTGTTGTCGTATGTGTACGCGTTCGTGCCGGTGGAGTTCAACTCGGTTGCCCCGTCGTGTGATTGTGTCGCTCACCAGTTCGGGAACGCGGCCGATCATGCAGAGCGTGTTCGGCGGTATCCCTCCGACATGACGGACGCGGAGTGGGCCCAGGTTCGGCCACTGCTGCCGGTGCCCGGCTGGTTACGGGGCCGGGGCGGGCAGCCGGAGGCGTACTGCCACCGGGCGCTACTGGACGCAGTCCGCTACCCGGTCGACAACGGGATCAAGTGGCGGGCGATGCCAGTGGACTTCCCGCCGTGGGACCGGGTGTATGCGTTCTTCCGCCGCTGGCGCGACCACGGCGTGGTCAAGGAGTTCCACGACCGCCTGCGTGCCCGGCTGAGGCAGCGGGCGGGCCGGGACGAACAGCCCACGGCCGGCGTGATCGATTCGCAGTCCGTCAAGGCGGACGCCGTCGTCGGTGCGGACAGCCGCGGCTTCGACGGCGGCAAGCTCATCAACGGACGCAAGCGGCACGTCGTGGTCGACACCCTCGGCCTGTTGCTCGCGGTGACGGTCACCGCCGCGGAGGTCGGCGACCGTTCCGCCGCCCGTGTTCTCCTGTCCCACGTCGTCGACGCGCACCACCAGTTGGCACTCGTCTGGGCCGACGGCGGCTACACCGGCAGCCTGATCGAGCACTGCCTGGCCACGCTCGGCTTCGTCCTCGTAATCGTCAGACGCCGGGACGCCCTGCGGGGCTTCGTGGTCCTACCCAAGCGGTGGATCGTCGAGCGGTTCTTCGCCCACCTGATGCGAAGGCGCCGCCTGGTCCGCGACTTCGAACGCTCCACCACCAGCGCCGAGGCGATGATCTACTGGTCGATGACGATGCTCATGACCCGCCGTCTGGCCCGGAAACCCCCTCGGCGAGGGTGAACCGGCCCGGTTGCCGCTCGGCCAGCCAGCTCCGTGCCACCAGGCGCTTCGCCTTCGACCGCAGTGCCTCCACCTTCGCCGGCACCGCATCCAGGCTGAACAAGGCGGCCATCTCCTGGCAGGTCAACGGCCCTTGATGGAGGCGGCGCCGGTCAGCGAGGACCTGCCCGATGCGCTGGTAATCCACCGACAGCACCGACCAGCCCAGACCCTCGCGCCAGATCGGCACCTGCGACTTCGGCTTCGCGGCCGCCACCAACGGAGCTGCCTGTGTCTGCTCGGGAACGACGAGCTCTTCGGACGGATCCAATACCTCACCCACCCGGGACCGGGCGATGGCCCACTCCTTCCACTCCCGCTCGGCCACGGCCAACTCGGCCTGCACGCGGTCGGCTTCTTCCCGCAGCTCGTCCACCCGACGACGGGCAGCAAGCTCACGTTGTTCCAGCAACCCCACGACCGGCGGCATCCATGACCTCCCAGAAGCGATGCGACGACAGGCCACCACTCCCACAACACGGTCACCCTTATGCCTGACCAGCTAAAACACCGCCCCCAGGTTCGGAACGACAACAACCACTTACGGGAAGGACAGCCCGCGGAAGGAGTTGCGGACGTCCGTCAGGGGCCGGCGGTCGCGGGTGAAGTAGAGCTTGTTGGTCAGCAACACTGCCCATCGTTGCTGGCTAGGTGAGATCCACATGCCAGTGCCCGTGAAGCCGTAATGGGCCCAGACGTCGTCGCCGGGGCCGGTACCGGGGGCAGGGTGCCAGAGCAGGCCGCGGACGGGTTCCAGCTCGCCGGTTTGAATGGTCAACGATTCTGTGGCCCAGGCGGGACCCAAACCTGCATTGCCGGGTGCGGAGCTGGCATCGAGCATGTACCGCAGGAACGCGGCGAGGTCATCGAGGACGCTGAAGACGCCGGCAATACCGCACACTCCGCCCAGGAGTCGGGCGGAGAAGTCGTGGGCGACGCCTTTGAGATGGGTGCCGGTGTCCTGGTCGAGTTCGGTCGGGGCGCACCGCGTGGCGATTTCGGCAGGCAGCGGCCCGAAGCGGGTGGAGTCCATGCCCAGTGGCTGCCAGGTCCGCTCCGAGGCGAGCTTGTCGAGGCGCTGACCAGCGAGGTGTTCGGCGAGGTAGCCGAGAATGAGGGCGGCTCGGTCGGTGTATTCGACGGCCTCGCCGGGTGGGCGGTGTAGAGCCTCGTGCAGGACGCCGTCACGGATGTCTTGTGGGTCCGTGCCGTAGAGGTTCTTGAGTTGGGCGCGCAGAGGGACACCGGCGGTGTGGGTCAGCAGGTGGCGGGCGGTCACCACTCCGAGCGGGTGGCCTTTGACCTCTGGCCAGAAGGCGCCGAGCGGAGCGTCGAGATCGAGTTTGCCGTCCTCCCACAAGGCTCCGATCGAGGCCCATACCGCGAGAATCTTGGTGAGACTGGCAGCGTCGAAGACAGTGTCGAGCCGCATGGGCTTGTCGGGCTGGTTAGGGTCCAGCAGGCCGATGGCTCCGCTCGCGGACGTGCCGGTAGCGTCCCCGATGGCCCAGACGGCACCGGGGTAGACCTTGTCGCGGACTCCGTCGTGCAAGAGCTGGTCGATGCGGTGGGTGTCGAGCGTCATGGTCTCCCGATCGTGTGCCGTGAGTTCCCCGTCGGTCAGGGTAGTGACGTGGCCGGGGCGGGTCCGGCTGCGCCACGGACGGGTCAGCTGAGTTGCCTGCCCAGGTCGGACAGAGCGGCTGCGGTGCTGCTCAGGGGGTAGCGCGCGACGTTCGCCCGGCCCGCCGCTCGGAAGGCGGCCAGCAGGCCAGGCGTCGTGCGGAGCCGGTTCAGGTCCCGAGCGACGGCGGCGGGGCTCGTGAAGTCCGTGGCCAGTCCCGTCGCGCCGAGCGTCTCGTTCAGTCCGGGAACGGGCTGGTAGAGGACGGGCATGCCGCAGGCTTGGGCTTCGAGGGCGACCAGGCCCATCGCCTCCAGGGTGGTGGAGGGCATGACGAGCACATCGTGATCGGCGAAGGTTTTCCACAGTTGTGGACGGCGGAACCAGCCAAGGTAATTGACGTGGACGCCCGGTCGCCGGATCAGCGGAGACAGGGCGTGGAACTCCGTAGGAGGGGCGGCGATGCTCAGCTCCACCGCCGGCGCCAGGAGAACCGCGTGCAGCAGCGCTTCCACGCCCTTTTCCTCGGTCAGGCGTCCGGCGTAAAGCAGTCTCAGGTGGCTCGTCCTGCGATGTCCAGCTCGTGAAGGCGGGTTGTCGATAAGGCGGTCGGGGATGCCCCACGGGATCTGTTCGATCTTCCTGCGGTCGGTCCTGGGGGCGAGTTTCAGCAGGTGGTCGGCCATGGCGTTGGTCGGCACCACGATCCGGTCCGCGGCGTGGGCGGACTGTTGCAGGACGCCGAGTTGGTCGGGGTGCGTTTGGGCGAACAGCAGGTCTGTGCCGTGCACGAAGGCGATTCGAGGCGGCTCGGGGAGGGCTCGTAAGAGTGCGGGTGTCGCCCCGAAGGCGAGATGGTGCAGATGGAGGACGCTGACCTGCGCGGGGCCAACCGCGGACACCAGCGCGTGACGCAGGTCGGAGACGTACCGGCGGAAGGCCGGGCCAGACAGGCACTTGCCCTCGATGCTCAGAAGGTTCAACCCGTGGGGCGTGTGGGGGCGCGGCCCGATCGGGGCCAGCATGAACGCCCTGGCGGGGATGCGCGGTTGCGGGCCGGTGTAGAGGTCGAGGAAGAGTTCGACGCTTCCGCCGGGGCTGGGGAAGGGGAGGTCGAGCGCTGTGGCGACCGTCGGGTTCATGGCCGGCCCCCAGGAAGCTCCTCGTACAGGCGGGATGTCTCGATGCCCTGGCTGGCTCGGTATTTGAGGCCGTGCTGCTGGTAGCTGGCGCGGGCGCCGAAGGTCTGGAGGAAGGCCAGCTTTCCGAAGGTCATCAGCGGATAGATCCGTACGGGGCGGGCGGCCCGGATCTCCAGGGTCCAGCGGATGGCGTGGCCCTGGTGGCCGAGCGGGGCCGAGACGTGGACCCAGATGCCGAGGGCGCCGATGGTGCGGTTGCCGTTGAGGAACTGGGCGTACGCCTCAGAGCCCGTCCTCTCGTAGGTGACGCCGAGGTACAGGACGCCAGGATCGAGTTCGAACCCGTTTGCGGGGATGGGGGCTTCGGGGCAGAGGGTGCGGGTGGCGGCGTCGAGGTCGCCGTCGCAGACGCGCAGGGTCTCGCCGAGACGCCAGTCGTAGGCGTTGGGGGAGAGGCGCTCGGGCTCGTAGGGCTCGATGGTGATCTCGCCGGCGGTGTGTGCGGCGGCGATGGCCGGGCCAGTAAGGATCACGAGGTCACCGCCGCCAGCGGCGTGAGGTCGCGCCAGTAGGAGGAGGGCTGCGGTCCCGTGGCGGCCTGGTACTTGCCCGCGTAGAGGGCGATCGGCCCGACCGCGACGAAGAACATGATCTGCCCGATCTTCATGCCTGCGTAGATGCGTAACGGGCGGATCGGGGAGAGCATCAGCGTCCAGTGGCCGTGGAAGCCGATGTCGCCGATCGGTGCGGTGATCTCGACGAACAGGCCGAGGCGCCCGACGGAGGAGCGGCCGAACAGGAGCGGGACGAAGACGTCGGAGCCGACTTCTTCGAGGGTGTGGCCGAGGTAGAGCTCGCCGGGCTGGAGGACGTACCCGCCGTCTCCGATCTTCAGCTCCGCGGTGGGGTTGGGGTGGTGGGCGTCGATGACCGGCGTCGTGTAGGTCAGGAGGGTGGGCCCGAGGCGGACGTTGTAGCTGTTCGGGTTGACCTGGCTCTGGTCGAACGGGGTGATGCGCAGGCGCCCGTCGGCTGCGGCTGTGGTGATCTCGGGGCCAGTGAGGATCACGGCTGCACTCCTTCGATCAGTACGTGCTGGATGGACTGGCCGAGGCGCAGGGCTGCCTGCTGGGTGCGGCCACCGAGGAAGGTTTCGGCAAGGTAGTCCGTGGTCAGCACGGTGCGGGCACCGGTCGGCAGCGGGGCGGGCGTGGTCACCAGCGGGCCGACCTCCTCGGCCAGACGCGCAAGCAGGCCCTCGAAATCGCGCTGATCGTCGGGCAGGTGGGCGTGGACGAGCTGGTTGTCGAAGGGCTCGGTCGCCAGCAGGTCGCCGATGGTGAGGGTGTCGCCGAGCTGGACGGGCCGCAGGGCGGTCTCGTTGAGGACGACGGCTTCCGCGCCGAGGCCGGTGTGCAGGCGTGCGGTGACCTCGGCGAGGAGTTCGCGACGGTCGGGGAGGCGGTAACGGTAGGTCTCCGTGATCGTGCCGAGTGGCGCGGCCAGCTGGTTGCTGAGTTCCTCGATCTCCCCTTGCGCGTCAGCGAGTTCGGGAGGGAGTGGCGTCCAGGTCGGCAGGAAGAGGTCCGCACGAGTGCCCCAGCCCTGGCCGATCGGCTTTGCCTGGGCGTAGCCGACGGCGAGTTCGCGGCCCTTCAGGACGAGAGTGTCGCCGACGTGGACGGGGCCGTACTGGTTGCTGTGGCAGTGCCCGGCGAAGATCACGTCGAGGAACGGGCAGGCGGCGGCTAGCTTGAGGTCCTCGTCGAAGCCGGAGTGGCTGAGCAGGACCCAGGCGTCGACCTCGTGCTGGTGGACGAGCATCAGCTCTCGCAGTGCCTGGACCGGGTCGGTCACGCGGTGCCCGGCGCGCTGCGAGCGGGGAATGGTGCTGAACGCCTGGAGGGCGATCACCCCGGTCACCGCCACGCGCCGGCCGCCGATGTCGGCCAGGTGAAGGCGTCGGAACAGCGCATCTCCGCTCGTGTCATCCACGGCGTTGGCGCACACGGTGAGGCGGTGGAGGTCGGGTTCGAAGTGGTGGGCCCAGCCGTGGTTTCCGGGGGCGATCACGGCGTACAGCGTTGTGAGGAGGCTGCGCTCGATGCGCCCTTCGGCGAGGCGGTAGTAGCCGCTGCCTTCGAAGAAGTCGCCGCAGTCTACGACGAGAGAGTCCGTTCGGGCGGTGTGCAGGTGGCTGAGCATCGGCAGAATATCGTCGAAGGTGGAGTGGACGTCGGTGGTGGCGATGATGCGTTGGAGCTGTCGGATCATGGGGTGACCTCGCAGATGTCGGCGCCAAGCGCGCGGAGCTTGGTGGGCAGGTCGGCGTGGCCGCGGCGGAGCTGTTCGAGGCCGCCGAGGGTGGTGACGCCGCGCGCGGTGAGCCCGGCGACGAGAAGAGCGGAGCCGGTGCGGATGTCGGTGGCCTCCACACCCGCGCCCGTCAGACGCTGCGGTCCCGTGAGGCGGCACTGAGTGGGGGAGATCTCGTGGATGTCGGCCCCGAGCCTCGTGAGCTGCGGGAGCAGGTTGCCGTGGCGGCCGGGGTTGATGGTGTCGGCGAAGAGGTGGGTGCCCGGTAGGCCCAATGTCAGTGCCATCAGCGGGGTTCGAAGTCGGCGTCCAGACCGCCGGGGGACAGGGAGGCGATGGCCCGTAGCGGGTGATGGGTGGGCTGGGCGTCTGCCGCGTGGACGGTGAGTGCGTCCTCCTGGGCGGCGACGGGGACGCCGAGCCAGCGCAGGGCCGCCACCATCGGGGCGACGTCCTTGCTGCGTACGCCCTCGATGCGGCCATTGCCTCCGGTGGCAGCGAGCGCACAGGCCAGGGTGCCAGCCTCTACCTTGTCGCCGGGGACTGTCCATGCCACCGGCTCCTGCGAGGCGGAAACCGGTGGTGCGAGGGCGATGACGCGCTCGTTGCCCTGGGCCGACCAACCCGCCGCCTGGAGTGCCACTAGGACACTGGTGACTTCGGGGGAGAGGTTCGGCTGGCCCAGCCGCAGTGGACGTCCGGCGATCACGGCCCGGAGGATGGCCGCGATGCTGGCGCCGCGCGAGCGGAAGGGCAGCATCACCGACACCGAGCCGTTGTGGGGGTTCCGGGCCTCGACCGTGTAGCCATGGTCGTCGATGGCGTAGCGGTCGCCGAAGGTCTCGTAGACCCGGAAGTGCTGTTCCATGCCGCGCTCCCCGATCTGGCAGCCGCCCGGCCAGGGCAGCGAGGCCCGGCCGTGCGCGGCGAGGAGAGCGGGCACCAGGTAGTACGAGGCGCGGATGTGGGCGGCGGCTTCGAAAAGCTCCGGGGCGATGCGAGTGCCGTCGCTGGGAAGGACCAGGACTGTGTTCGGATCGCCAACCGGGCGGACGATGTGGTGTCCGGCGTACTGGAGCAGCGTGAGCATGGCCTGCACGTCCGCGTTGGCGGGGACGTTGGCCAGTTGGACGGGCCGGCGCAGGGCGGCAGCCGCCGCGAGCAGGGGGAGCGCGGCGTTCTTGGAGCCGTCGACGGTCACCGTCCCGGCGAGCGGCGGTCCGGGACGGATCGCGATCACCTCCGACGTCACAGCCGGAATCTGGGTCGTTGTCACAGTCATCTCCTCGGGAGCGGAACGTGCAGCGGCGAATGGGGAGTTGGCTCGTGCTGTACGGGGATCTCGGCCCAGCACCGCTTGCCCGACTCGGTCGTCTCGACGGCGTGCCGGACGGCGAGGGCGGCCACGATGAACAGCCCACGGCCACGCTCGTCGCCTTCGTCCGGCAGGCCCGGCGTGGGGAGGGCGGGGCTGGAATCGCTGACTTCGACGCGCACGGTGTCGTCCCTCAGCAGGGCAGCCACCGAGATGGGGCCCTGTCCGGCGTGCTGCACGGCGTTGGTCAGCAACTCGCTGGTCACCAGCGCCACGGTCTCCACGACGCCGCCGCCGACCGGAAGTCCCAGCCGCATATCCCGGCTACGACCCGGTGCCGTGCGTGCGCGACGGCGACCGCCGTGCCGAGTACAGAGAAACTGAGGTGCTGCGGTTCCACGGGCTGCCTCCCAAGCGAGTGCGGCCCCACCAAGGAACCGGGTCGGGCAGGGGCCCGGCCAGCTCAGGTGCCGGTGCTGCATCGCTTATGCAAGAGGGGCATGAACTCCAAGTGCGGTCCATCTACGCTCGGTTGAGCAGGCAGGATCGGCGACGGCGGAAGGGGCCGTGGCGCAGATGGCCGATGCACACGACGAAGCGAGACGGATCGGTGAAGTGATCCGCCGGGCCCGCGTGCTCGCGAAACGTTCCCAGGCGAACGTCGCCGCCGCGCTGGGCTATCACCAGTCCAAGGTGAGCCGCCTCGAACAGGGCAAGGGCACCGAAGACTCCCAGGTGTTACGTGCCATCGCGCTGGAACTGGGCATCCCGCTGCCCACCGTCGGCCTCGCCGCCGTCCCGGATGCCAACACCTGCGACCCCGAGACAGAGGACATGCACCGCCGTACCTTCCTCGCCGCGAGCCTCGCCGCCCTCGCGACACCCGCCCCGCCGACCGCCGGCCACCGCGACCTCATCCACTCCCTCCTGCCCGGTCCCATTCCGCCTGCGGGCGATGGAGTTCAGGACCTTACGGAGCTGGGCAGCCGGATTTCCACAGTCCGCCGTCTCTTCTGCACGTGCGACTACGCCGAGCTGGAGCGGACCCTGCCGCCGCTGATCACCGACCTCCGCCACTCGGCGGCGGGCTCGGCCGAGGCGACGGGGCTGCTGGCAACCGCGTACCAGACCTCCGCCAGCCTGCTCCTCAAGCTGAGCGACCACGGCAACGCCTGGCTCGCCGTTGGCCGCGCCATGGCCGAGGCCGAACGCTGCGGCGACCCGGTCATCCTCGCCTCCAGCGTCCGCGTCCACGCCCACCTGCTGGCCCGCGAGAAGCACACCGCGCAGGCCGTCACCCTGGTCCGCCACACCGCCGACCAACTCAGCGGCGCCTACGACCAGCGCTCCCCGCGCTACCTCGCTGCCCTGGGTCTGCTGCTCCTGCGCGGCGTCACCGCGGCCAGCAGTGGCGGGGACCGCTCTGCGGCCAAGGACTTCCTGACCGAGGCGACGGACGTTGCCCGCTACGTGGCCCTCGACCGCCCCGACGCATGGGCCAACTTCAGCCCCACCAACGTCGCGCTGCACGCGGTCAGCGCGGCCAATGCTTTCGGCGACGCAGGTGTCGCCCTGGAGACGGCCGGCCCCCTCATGCGCCGCCACATCCCTGCCCCCGAGCGGCGGGCAGCCCTCTGGGTCGAAGCCGCCCGCGCTTACAACCAGCAAGGCCGCCTCGCCGACGGCTACCAGGCCCTCCGCATCGCCGAAAGCTGCGCGGCCCAGGACGTCCGCCGCCCCGCCGTCCGCGAACTGGTCGCCGACATGGCCGCCCGCGACCGCCGCCGTACCCTGCCGGAACTGCACCACTTCAGCCGTCAACTGGGAGTCCCCGCGTGAGCGATCAGCCCGACCAGCAGACCAAGAAGCCCTTCCTCTACGTCATCGTGTGCGCCTCCGGGATCGCGGGTGATGTCCGGAAGCTGATCACCGCGGCGCAGGAGGCCAACTGGGACGTGGGTGTGGTGGCCACTCCGCAGGGCCTCGGCTTCATCGATGCCGAGGCGGTCGAGGCGCAGACCGGGTACCCGATCCGTTCGGCATGGCGCTCGCCCGGCGATCCGCGACCTCTGCCGGCCGCGGACGCCATCGCGGTGGCGCCGGCCACCTTCAACACGATCAACAAGTGGGCGGCCGGGATCTCCGACACCTTGGCACTGGGCATCCTGTGCGAGGCGCACGGTTTCGGTGTCCCGACGGTGGTGCTGCCGTACCTGAACTCGGCCCAGGCCGCCCACCCCGCGTACAGCCAGAGTCTGGAGCGGCTGCGCGAGATGGGCGTCCTGATCGGCTCGTACGAGCCGCACAAGCCGAAGGCCGGCGGCGGCGCCGACCGCTACCGCTGGGAGGAGGCGCTGGAACTGCTCACTCCGGAGCTGCCTGCGCGCCCGCAGCGACGACCGTAGCCAACCGGTCGTACTCGATGAGGTCCTCGTCAGTCATGAGAGGGGCGAGGGTTTCATGGTGCTTGACGGCGTACTTGAGCAGGAGCTCGACCAGTGTGGTCGCGGCTGCCGCTGCGTCGGCTCCGGCTTCGGGGTTGTGGACGTGGACGCCGGCGGCTTGGAGTTCTTCGATGGTGGCCTTACGGACGATGGCCTGTTCCTCCTCGGTGAAGAGGCGTCCGTCGAGGTGGCGGAAGATGAGGGAATCCGCCGGGCGCTTGAAATCTGTGTCGAACAGCAGGGCCATGACGTGGGGGCGAGGGGTGGCTGCGGGCATGGAGGTGCTCCTCAAAGGGGTGGGGTCGGGATGCGTCAGTGGTCTGGAGAAGCGCCGGTTTCCCCAACCGGCGATCGTCGGCTATGTTCCGTCCGCTTCCGTGGTCATCGCCGACGAGAGGGTGGTCACTGCCCTGACCGTTGGCTGCGCGGCAGGCGCCGGGGCTGCTCACGCCCAGGGTCTCCGGACGGGGCTCATCATCGGCTTCGTGGTCGGGGCACCTCCTGTACGGGAACCGGGATGCCCGCAGCCTGGGCGGGGCGGCGTCGCTTCGCGGCCGGGACGGTGGTCTCGCCGAGGTGGTACAGGCGCCAGACGAGGACGTCGCTGATCGTGTCGGCGCTGTCCAGCTCACGGGAGGCCGCAGCCTTCTGCAGCAGGACGGAGGTGTCGTGGCCGGCGTGCTCAGCTTGGTCGAGGACAGCGGCCAAAGCCGGCCAGCCGGGCTCTGCCTGGATGCGGTCGGCGAGGTGGGGGAGCGCGGACTGGAGCGTCGTGCTGTGCTGCTGCCGTGTACGGATGGGCAACTGCTCGCCGTACGCCCGCATCATGACCAACGGCTCGGTGGCGGTCGCCTGGTATGCGGTGCGCAGATACTCTGCGGCGCGTGCGGCGGCTTCGGCCTGCTGGGCGTGGCCGCGTGCGGCGTGCCAGCGGGCAGCGGCGATCACGGCCAGGATTAGAACGTCCAGCACGAGGGCAGTGGCAGTCAGCTCCGGGCCGTGCCCCCGGGAGGTGCCGGAATGGGCGATCTGGCGGGCTGCCCGCCGCAGCGCGTACATCTCCGCGTCATGAGCCTGGATGTGCGAGCGGGTCGCCCGCTCGAAGGCACGGGCCGCAGTGCGCAGCTCCTCGCGCGCCGGTCCGGATGAAGTCCGGGCCAAAGCGTCGAGCACCTCGCCGACACCGACGAGCTGGGCGGCCACGACCGGATCGTCCCCCGAGACGATCACAACCAGGGCACCGTCGGCGGTCTCGGTCGCGAAGCGGCGGGCGCGGGCCGAGGCCGAGCTGTCCCCCTGACCCAGCACGGCCGGGAGCTCGGGTACGTCGGGGGTAGCTGTGAGGCGCTTGCGGATGCGGGGCAGGGAAAGGTCAGGGGCGAGTTTGGAGCCGGAGTACCAGATGGGCTCCTGCTCGCCGTTCCCGTCACCGGGCAGGGCGACCTTGTAGCCGAGCGTGTCACCGGACGGGGCCAGACGCTTGTCGATGAGTACGTCCGCGGCGGCGAGCCGGTCGAAGAACTCCTGCTCGTCGGCGGCACCGGCGAGCGCCTGGCGGACGTGTTCGCGCAACAGGTCGCGGGAGGGGGCTTGCTGGCCGAGGCGTTCGGCCTTGTGGCGTTCGGCGCTGGTGGCGCGCTTGGCGGCGGTGCCGTCTCCTGGGGCGACGCGGTGGAGGTCGTAGTCGGCTTCGATGAGGCGGGCTTCTGTCTGGGCTCGTTGGCCGGAGCGGTGGTGGTCGGGCTTGCGGCCGTCTTCGCGGATGAGGGTGGCGATGATGTGGATGTGGTCGTCGGCGTGCCGGACGGCGGCCCAGCGGCAGCCGGCGCCGTCGCCAGGGTCGATGCCGGTGGCGGCGACGATGCGGCGGGCGATGGTCGCCCAGTCTTCGTCAGTGAGGATGCGGTCGGTGGGAGCGGCGCGGACCGAGCAGTGCCACACGTGCTGGGTGGGGCGCTGGTCGGCGTCGATGAGGTGGAGGGGCTGGTCGAGGAGGTCGCGGAGCATGGCGAGGGTGGCGGCTTGGTCGCGGCCAGGGTCGGGGGCAGTGCTGTCGAAGGAGGCGACCAGGTGTGGGTCGACGTGTTCCTCCTTGGTGCCTTTGCCGTAGAGGTAGTTGAGGAGGCCGTAGGTGCTGCTGCCTTGCTTGTGGATGCTGGGGATCACGCGGCCTCGCCGAACTGGTCCCGGGCTGGATGTGGCTGGCCTTGAGGGCTGCGTCCTTCGATGGCAGCGATGAAGAGTTCGATGGCGGCGTCGACCCGGGTGCGCGTGGCGAGCATCAGGTCAATGTCGTCGTCGAGGCGCGGGGACTGTCCGCCGGAGTTCAGGGCCTTGGCACTCTGGTTGAGCAGGTTGCCGCCCTGGGTCAGGGCCCTGCGGGCGGCGAAGAGTTCGGACAGGATCGCCCGGTTGTCGGCGATCGCGGCGGCGACGTCGGTGATGCGGGTGAGGTCGCGGGCGGCGGCCAGTCCGGCGTGGGCGAGGAACCCGGCCGTGGACAGCTTCGCTGCCTTTGCGCCGGACTCGATCAGTGCTTTCTCGTTCTTGCTGAGGCGCACGCTGACAGCGGGGCGCTGCTTCTTCTGACGAGGGCGGCTGCGCGGCTTGCTGGGTGCGGGCGCGGTGGACTGATGAGGCTGGTGCTGCTTGTCCGGCTGCGACCCGCCCTCGGTCGCAGCCCCTTTGTCCGGCGCCCCCTGGTGCCGGACGGGCCCCGCCACCCCCGGGGCGGAGCCTGGTTGGGACGCGCCCCCTGCGGGGGAGTGTCCGAACCTCCAACTTGCTCCCGCTGTGACGGGGGTGGTGGTCATCTGCTCCTGAGGCATGGGGAGTTCGTGGTGCTGGTCGTGCATGGATCGGTTCTCCGTGTGGGCGGGGAGGGGGTGATGGGGTTTGAATGCGAGGGCGCGTACAGGCGGTGATTTCGGTACGCGCCCTCAAGCATTCCGGTGGGGGCCTTGGGCGTTGAGCCCGTACCGCTAGTCGCTGGTGGTGTTCTGCGAGGGCTGTCCGGCATCGCTGCCAGCCTTGAGGGCCTTGAGGGCCTTCGTGATCCGCTCGGTGGCGGCCTTGTGATTGCGCCTCTTGAGCTCTGCGCGCATGTCTGCGACGGAGGGCACTCCGGTGCCGTTGGCGAGGTCGTGGGCGATGGCCTGCAATTCGGCATCGGTCAGGTCGGGCTCGCGCCCTGGCGAGCTGCCCTTCCCCGTCCGCGTCCGTTCCGGTTTCACCGGTGCGTTCCGTTCCGGAACCGTGCTGACAGGATCCGCGTTCCGGTGACCGGTCAGGGAGCGGGCCTTTTCCGGTTCGTGCTCGCGTGCCGGGTGCGTCTGGTCATGCGAACGCGGACCGGTACCGGAAGCCGACGCCCGCGACGTTCCGCATACGGCGGCCGGTACACCGACGGGGCCGGTGGAGGGGATGGCAGGCGCTTCCTGCTCCTGGCTGGAGACCGGATCCGGGTGGTCGGCGGGATGCTCGACGAGCTGGTGGATCTGCTGCATCAGCACGGCGAAGGCCAGCATCGCGGCGAGCGGGGGAACCGCGGCGACCACGTAGTCGAGGAACGGGACCGCGTCGGCGTGGTTCGCGCCGCTGACCCCGGCCACGTTCAGCGAGATGGAGCCGACCGATCCGATCACGGTCGCGGCGATGGCCCACCGGTCGGTGACGTGGCGCAGGCCCGCTCGGAGCATGAGCAGTTCGCCCGCGACGATGAAGGCGTCCAGGGTGGCGGGCCAGGCCCAGCGGCGGACCGGTGAGCTTCCCAGTCCGTGCTGGCCGGCGACATCGGCCAGGTGAGCGTACGAGAGCGCGAACGCTCCAGCGGTGAGGACGGCGATGACGGCCCCGGCCACGATGAGCACGGTCCGCTCGGCGGCGGGCTTGGTCGTCACTTCCCACCTTCCGCCCTGACGAACGCGTTCGCGATCCGTACGAGCCGGGGGTCCAGGAGCGTGCCGGGGCACCAGCTGGTGTCGGCCCCGGCGGAGGCGAGCGGGCCGATGGCGAAGGGGGCCGCGGTAGTGGCGCCGTGGAACAAGGCGAAGCCGCATGCTGCCAGTGGGGTGTTGCCGGTGCGGTCCCTGCCTATGCGGCGGGCAGGAGGTAGCGCGGTGGGTGAGGGCATGCGGGTGGGGATCTCCGTGGTGATCTGAGTGCGCCGGGCAGAGTGAGGGGCGGCCGGGCGCGGCAGGAGAGTGGATCGGATAGCTGGGGTGCGAGGCGCGGGGCGCCGGGGGCGCAAGGGCCTGTTAATAGCCCTGCGAGCCAGTGCCTGGGGTGCGCCTGCGGTCGGAGCCGCCGAGGATGACGCGGTGGGTCATCTCGGCGAGGCGGGAGGCGACGCGGTCGCCGACGGCGGTGCGCAGGTCGGCGATGGGGAGGTTGGTCGTGATGAGGGTGGGCAGCTCGTGGACGTACCGGTGGTCGATGAGCCGGTAGGTCAGCTCCTCGGTCCACTCCGATGCCTTGGCGGCGCCGAGATCATCGAGGAGCAGCAGGGGGCTGCGGGAGAGTTCCTGGAAGCGGCGTTCGCCGTCGTGGCCGTGGCGGGGGCGCAGGGTGGCGTGTAGTTCGGCGGTGGTGATGGCCTCCCAGCGCAGCCGGACCCCGGCGCCGAGCAGCGAGCGTACGGCGCCGTACGCCTGGTAGGTCTTGCCGGTGCCGGTCGGGCCCGCGATCAGCAGCGACGGCCCGTAGGCGATGCCCGGCGCCCCGCCCGGCCCTGGGCGTCCGGCAGCCACGATCTCCTCGACCCAGGCCGACACCTGGGTGTGGTCGGCCAGGGCGTCGCGGTAGCGGCGCGGGATGCGGGCGGCGGCCAGCTCCAGCGCGGTCACCGGCTCCGGCGACGGTGCGGCGGCGAGCGCGGCGGTGGGGTCAATGTCGCGGGCGGCCAGGATCGCCTCCAGCCTGGCCGTGGCTCCGCCGAGCTGGCGCGGCTCGCGAGCAGCGGTCGTGGTGCTCACAGCTCACCCCCGTAAGCGGCCTGCGCGTCGGCGGGGTTGGTCCACGACCGGTGCTCCGACGTGCCGCTCGGCGTGGGCGGGTTCATGGCCTCGTTGACGAGGCTCGGCAGCACGCTGGGGTGCAGGCCCTTGGCCCGCAGTCGCTCCAGTCCGGCGCGCACGTACGCCGCCTCGATGCCTTCGTCGAGCAGCACGGCGGTCTGCTTGCCGAGGTGGCCGAGGAAGCTGCCGGGCGGGCGGTTCGTACAAGCGGCGGCGTACTCGGCGAGGAGGGCCTTGGCTGAGATGGTCTCGGGCGCGGGGGCGCTCGCGTCCCCCACCGGAGGTGATCCTAGATCCAGGGTCCTAGATCCTAGATCCGGACGGTGAGGGCTCACTGAGTTCTCCGTGAACCCTCGCCAAGTCGTCCGTGATGTCTCACGGAAATGCTTCTGACCTGCGGATTCTGCGTTCCTCACGGAGGAACCCGGCAGCGTGCGCGCATCCTCAGGGAGGGCTCCGTGAGGGCTCACCGAAGCCGTCGTGAGTCCTCCGTGACGACTCCCGGCAGGCTGCACGACTCGTCCGCTCTCGTGGTGTGGGCAGGCCGGACAGCGGCTGCCACTGGGCCGGTTGATCTTCTGGTGCTTGGCCCAGGTGACGATGTGCAGATATCGCTTCCCGTCCACGCCCTCGTACCGGCAGATCAGGCCGGCCGCGTGGAGTTGGTTGAGGTCGTCCTCGACGCCCAGCGGGCCGTGTTCGGGGCGCAGGGACCACAGGGCGCCGGCGATGACGGCGCCCTGATCGCGGAAGCGCCCGTGGTCGTCGGCCTGGGTGAGAAGGCCGAAGAAGGTCCGCTCGGCGGTGACGCTGACCGAGGCGAGCGATTCCGAGATGAACGCCTCGGGCTTAATGGTGCGGATCCGCGCCATGCCTATCGCCCCGCCTTCGCGGAGAACACCGGGGATGCAGGCGTGGTGCTGCCGGACGGGAGTGCGAGTAGCGCCGTGCAGGCCCTACTGTGGGGCATAGAGGTTCCTCCCACGGTGGCGTGCGACCGCCACCGCTCAGTCGTTCAGACGCGGGTGATTCGGTAGGGGACTCGTTGGCCCCGGCGTTGGCGCGCCGGGGTTTTTTCTTGCCCTTCGGGACCCGAAGGCCCGGGGGCATGGCCAATACAGCCACACCCACCCGGAACAAGTCCAGCATCGTGCCGAGAAAGCAAACAGCTGTCGGCGAACGCGTCCCGCACCGGGAATTAAGACGTTAGCCTTCGATCGCCGGTTGACGAAATGGTTCCGGGAAATTGGTGGAACGAAACGGACAACTCATGGCACTTCATCACCCAGGCGGGCCCCAGTATCTGGTGGTGATGCAGGCCATCTGACCAGGGAAGGAGCATCTGACCCACGAGCGGCTCCGCCAGCCGGGATGATCTGACGGGTCGTTATTCGGCTAACCGGGGATCGGCGGCTATGTTGCGCTCTGCGCGCCGGAGTGATGCATGGATTCTGACAACAAAGCGGCGCAACATAGCAGCGAAAACGGTATTTCCAAAACAGCGTTTCCCACGCTACAAATTGACCTATGCCTTCACGCCCCACCGCAGTGGGCCCCGCCGGAGAGCGGGCCGCCCGCGCCATCGAGCGCGCCCGTACCGCCCGCGGTCTCGCCCAGCGCCAGCTGGCCGCCCGCGTGACCGTGTTCGGTCGCCCGATGACCGTCACGATGCTGTCCCGCATCGAACGCCAGCGGCGACGCTGCGACGTCGACGACCTCGTCGCCATCGCCGCGGCACTCGAGGTCTGCCCGCTCGACCTCCTCCACGGGCCCCTGTAGCGACCCTGCTGCCGGCCCGCGCCTGGGCGCGCCAACGCCCGTGAGCCGCAGCTGCCTTGATCCCGCCCGCGTCTGAACGACCAGCACCGCCGGCACATCCGCGGAATCGCACCGCCGTGCCAGACAAGGAACCTCCTTGCGTCGAACCGCAATGCCCCGTGCCCTTCTGCACCACCCCCTCCTCCTCGTCGCGAAGGAGGTGATCCTGCATGGCTGACCGTCTACTCAGCATCCCCGAGGCCGCCGAACGCCTCGGCGTCGGCGAACGCTTCGTCCGCCGCCTCGTCTCCGAGCGCCGCATCCGCTACGTCAAGGTGGGCAAGCACGTCCGCATCGCCGAAAGCGTCCTGGCCGCGTACATAGAAGAGCGGACGGTCGAGCCGGTCCGCACCCGGCGCTCCCGCTATGGGATGGCGGCCTGATGGCCCGCCCGCGCCAGAAGGCGCCGCGCCGCAGCTTCGGTGCCATACGAAAGCTGCCCTCCGGCCGCTATCAGGCCCGCTACCCCGGCACGGACGGGATCCTGCGGCCTGCGCCGGAGACGTTCGAGACGAAGAAGGACGCTGAGGTCTTCCTCGCGCAGATGCAGGCCGATCAGTCGCGCGGCGACTGGCTCGACCCAACCGCAGGTGAGGTGCTGTTCGCCGAGTACGCCAAGCGCTGGATCGACGAGCGTGGCATCGCGCCGACGACGGAAGAGCTGTACCGCCGCCTGCTGCGGCTCCACCTCGGCCCAACGTTCGGGCAGCAGTACGTGAATGTCATCAGTCCTGCCAAGGTCCGCACTTGGCGCGCTGAGCGCTTGCAGGCCACTGGGAAGACGCAAGTGGCCAAGGCGTATCGGCTGCTCAAAGCCATCATGGAGACGGCCGTGGACGACGACCTGATTCGCCGCAATCCCTGCAAGATCCGTGGAGCGGGGAAGGAGGAGGCAGACGAGCGTCCCGTCGCCGCGGTCGAGCAGGTCTTCGCGGTCGCCGAAGCGATCGGCATCCGCTGGCGCCTGCTGGTTCTCCTCGGCGCCTTCGCCTCAATGCGCCCGGAGGAGCTGGCCGAGCTTCGGCGCAAGGACGTCGCTCCGGACGGCAGTGCTCTCTATGTACGAAGAGCTGCCCCCGAACTGAACGTTGGCCGCCGCGTGATCGGCGACCCCAAGTCCCGCGCGGGGAAACGGGAGATCGTCCTGCCCGGCTTCATGCACCTTGACGTTCGGCGGCACCTCGACTGGTTCGCCGAGGCCGGGCCGGAGGGGCTGGTGTTCGTCGGCGAGCGCGGGGCCCGGCTGCGCGGGACGACCTTCGGCCGCAAATGGCGCAAGGCCCGCGACCAGACCGGCCTGCCTGAAGGCTTCCGCTTCTACGATCTGCGGCACACCGGCAACACCATCGCCGCCGACACCGGCGCGAAGATGAAGGACCTCATGGTCCGCGCCGGCCACTCCTCGGAGCGGGCCCAGTTGATCTACCAGCACTCCACGCGCGAGCATCAGAGCAAGCTCGCCGGCGCCATCGACGTCGATGTGCGCCGCCAGCGTGCGGAGGCGGAGGCGGTCGAGCATGCGGCGGACGAGGGGGCGACCGTCCATCCCTTCGTCCCACGCGCCCGCGACACCGGCGCCCTGGACGTCCCCGCCACCCAGCAGGCGTAATCCCTCGCAGCGCCGGTTCCGGCTCCCTCGGTCCGGCGCTGCGGTATGTCCACGGCGTGTCCACCGACTGCGGTGATCTCAGGGCCACTTCGCAGCCGCACACATAACGCGCCCTGCCTGGCGAGTGGTGCAGGTCACCCAAAATGCGTCTCAATATTCGGGACGATCTGGCGAAGTGCCTGCTCGGCGGGGCTGCGGCGCTCAATTCTGTGCGGTAATCGGTCCCTTATGGCACGCGAATGGCACGCGCGCCCGAATTGGTCTAGACAACGAACAAGGCCCCGGTCGCTGACCAGGGCCTTCGTTATGGAGCGAGTGACGGGAATCGAACCCGCGCTCTAAGCTTGGGAAGCTTATGTTCTACCATTAAACTACACTCGCGTGATCGTTTCCCATGGGGAAGCGGTCGCCGCTCACTCTACCCCATGCCCGGCCCCCGGTGGATTCGCCGGGGGCCGTCGTGCTGTCGGGGGCCGGGATCCCGGTGCGGGGGCCGGGAGTTGGGGCGTACGGTGGAGGGTGTCCGACGTGGCGGAGTGCCGCGTGAGTGCTCGTCCTGTTCATCCCCTAATGTGGTGTTTTCTCCGTCCACGCTTGTTGGGGAAGGGACTTGAGCGACTTGATGGACTCGTTGGAACACACGGTCGTGCGCTGCGCCGAAGGGCATGTCTTCACCACGGATTCGTTTCCGATGCAGCAGCTCGGCGCCGCGCGGATCGGGCCCGGCCGGCTGATCCGCTGTCCGAGGTGCGCACGGCTGCGGCATGCCGTGCCGGTGCTGCTCGACCAGCGGTAGGGCAGCAGTAGGGCAGTAGTAGGGAAGCAGTAGGGAAGCAGTAGGGAAGCGGAAGCGGTAGGTGAGCGGCGGCTGCCAGGCCGCGGGAGTCGCAGCGCAGCGGTAAGGGCCGTGGTCGGGGCGGCGGCAGGGCCGGCCCGGCGGGAGCGGTGGATCACCGGCGCGATCACCAGCGCGATCACCAGCACAGTCGCAGCCGCGATCACAGGCGCGCGGGACCGTCCGATTGGGGCGGGGCCGCGCGCCTTGCGTATCCTCGGGGCGTGCTTCTCTCAGACAAGGACATCCGGGCCGAGATCGACGCCGGGCGGGTCCGGCTCGATCCCTACGACGAATCCATGGTGCAGCCGTCCAGCATCGACGTGCGCCTCGACCGCTTCTTCCGGGTGTTCGAGAACCACCGTTACCCGCACATCGACCCGGCGGTCGAGCAGGCCGACCTCACGCGGCTCGTCGAGCCCGACGGGGACGAGGCGTTCATCCTGCACCCCGGTGAGTTCGTGCTCGCCTCGACGTACGAGGTCATCTCGCTGCCCGACGACCTTGCCAGCCGCCTTGAGGGCAAGAGCTCGCTCGGCCGGCTCGGGCTCGTCACGCACTCCACCGCCGGGTTCATCGACCCCGGGTTCTCGGGGCACGTCACCCTTGAGCTCTCCAACGTCGCCACGCTGCCCATCAAGCTGTGGCCGGGGATGAAGATCGGGCAGCTGTGCCTGTTCCGGCTGAGTTCGTCCGCCGAGGAGCCGTACGGGTCCGAGCGGTACGGATCCCGTTACCAGGGCCAGCGCGGGCCGACCGCCTCGCGGTCCTTCCTCAATTTCCATCGGACCCAGGTGTGAGCATGAGCGACCAGAACGACGTACGCGAGAACCTGACCTACGAGAAGTTCGGCGGAGCCATCCGCGAGCTCGCGCAGACCGTCGCCGACGACGGGTACGAGCCCGACATCGTGGTCTCCATCGCGCGCGGCGGCGTCTTCGTCGCCGGCGGCCTCGCCTACGCGCTTGACTGCAAGAACATCCACCTGGTGAACGTCGAGTTCTACACCGGGGTGGGCACCACGCTCGAAATGCCGGTCATGCTCGCGCCCGTGCCCAACGCAATCGACTTCTCCGGCAAGAAGGTCCTGATCACGGACGACGTGGCCGACACCGGCAAGACGCTGAAGCTCGTGTACGACTTCTGTGTCGCCCACGTCGCCGAGGTCCGCAGCGCCGTCATCTACGAGAAGTCCCACTCGCTGGTGAAGTGCGAGTACGTGTGGAAGCGGACCGACGACTGGATCAACTTCCCCTGGTCCGTCGAGCCTCCCGTCGTACGGCGTGAGGGCCAGGTGCTCGACGCCTGACCCTCATCATTCCCATCCTCGTCACGTACATGACGATCCCCGTCACGTGCGTGCGAAAGGGCCCCGCCGACGACCGGCGGGGCCCTTACGTGCGTACGTCTACACGTGCGTACGTCCACTCCGGACGACCGGCGGGGCCCCTACGTGCGGACGGCCCCGCCTAGATCGTGCCCAGCTTGATCAGCGAGAGCAGCGCCACCAGTTGGATCGCTGACGCGCCCAGCGCCTTCGGCCACGGCAGGTCGTGGGACTTGCTCACCATCGACGTGAACAGGGCCCCCGCCGCCAGCCAGGTCGCCCAGCCAAGGACCTGGACCACGATGTTGTCGCCGCCCAGGAACAGGGCCAGGAGCAGACGCGGCGCGTCCGTCAGGGACATGATCAGCATGGACAGACCCACCGTCGGCTGCCACGCTCCGTCGCCGCCGAGCTGGCGGGCCATCGTGTGGGTCACCGCGCCGAGGATCAGGCCGCCCGCCACGAACACGACGCCGGTGATCAGGACCACCGGGACCGCGTTGGCCAGGGTGGTGCTGATGACGTCCTCGCGCGCCTTGTCGAAGCCGAAGATCGCCAGCATGCCGTAGAGGAACGTGGTGATCAGCGCCGGGCCCCACACCGGGTAGTCCCGCATCTGCCAGAACGTCGGGCCCGGCCGCGTCACCATGCCGGACAGGAGCTCCTTCCAGGGCAGCCGGGGGCCGCTGGGAGGGGCCGCCACCGTGCCGGCCCGGTAGGTCGCGCCGTCGCCGTAGGGGTCCTCACCGATGCTGAACGCCTGGGTGTGGCCCGGGTTGTTCGCGTACGGGTCCTGGGCGGGGGCATAGCCCTGCGGGGCGCCCTGGCCCTGGTGGTACGGGTCCCCGAAGTACTCCGGCTCGTCCTGCTGCGGGTGCGACGGCTGCCCGTACTGCGGCTGCCCGTTCCCGTACTGCGGCGGCTGCCCCTGCCCGTAACCCTGAGGTCGCTGCTGTCCGTGCCCCTGCCCATGCCCGTACTGCGGCTGCTGCTGGGCGCCCGGCCACTGCTGTGCCGGCGCCTGCTGCTGCCCTTGCCCTTGCTGTTGCGGTTGCCGCGGGGGGCGGTTGTTGTCCCGGCCGCCGCGTCCCATCCTGAATCCAGCCACGAATCGAACGTACCTGTTCCGCCGGTACGCCAACCCGGGGCGGCCGGAACCGGGCGCCTTTGCGGCCGACCTGTGACATCCCCTAGGGGCCCGGGCCCACCTTCGGTACCGCGCGGGGGATCCGCACGGCCGCGGCTCAAGCACGGGCACTTTCGTCGCGTTGCTTACGCGATGACCAAACATGGCATTCGTAGATTTGTGGCCTTTACCCCAGTGAAGGGCGTAGGTACGGCATGACGGACATCTTTCTACCTCCGCCGCCCCCTGGTCACCTCTTCAACTGCAACTTCAACTGCAACTTCAACTTCAACGCTACGAGGAAGAGCATCCATGCGAGCCACCCGCCGTACCTGCCGTACCCTCCGCACCCGCCGTACCCTCCGCACCGCCGTCGCCGCCGTCGTCACCGGGGCCGTCGCCGCTCTCGCCCTGCCGGCCGGCGCCGCCTTCGCCGGATCACCCACGGTTGCGCCCCGAGCGCAGACCTCGGACGAGTCCAGGACGAGAGACGGGGCCGGGGACGGGGGCGTCGGCGGGGAGGGGCCCGTGAAGATCACGATGCCCGACGGCCGCACAGCCAAGCTGATCAGTGCCGCCAACGGACCGCGCGTCGAGATCTCCCTGCCCGACGGCGGCCTCCTGGGCGCCATCAACCGTAAGGACCCGTCCGCGCTCAACGACGGCTGGACGTACAAGCTCGTCGACGGCGGCAAGGGCGCCCAGAGGTTCGTCGTCATCGACGGCCAGAACGGCGGCGACAGCTGGGTCTACGACTTCAAGGGCAAGCTGATCGAGAAGTACACCGCCCAGGAGGGCGTCGAGAAGCCGTAGCCATAGCCCCATAGCCATAGCCATGGCTGCGACCGCCGCTCGACGAGGCGTTCTCCTGGGTGGCGGCAACCGAAAGCGGCCGGCTCCGCCTGGGGCGGGACCGGCCGCTTCGTGGGCCTGGGGGCCGGAGCCGAGTAGGCCGGCCGAGCGGGTTACTTCACCGGCTCGGGCTCCGGCTCGCTCTCCGCCTCCGCGGTGCCGGCCGGGTCGACGGGGGTCTTCACCGAGTCGAGGAGCAGCTGCGCCACGTCCACGACCTGGAGGTTCTCCTTGGCCTTCCCGTCGTTCTTCTTGCCGTTGACGGAGTCCGTCAGCATGACGAGGCAGAACGGGCAGGCCGTCGAGACGATGTCCGGGTTGAGGGCCAGGGCCTCGTCGACGCGCTCGTTGTTGATGCGCTTGCCGATCCGCTCCTCCATCCACATGCGCGCACCGCCGGCGCCGCAGCAGAAGCCGCGCTCCTTGTGGCGGTGCATCTCCTGCTGGCGCAGGCCCGGGACGGCCGACATGATCTCGCGCGGGGGCGTGTAGACCTTGTTGTGGCGGCCCAGGTAGCACGGGTCGTGGTAGGTGATCAGACCGTCCACCGGGGTGACCGGGACCAGCTTGCCCTCGTCGATGAGGTGCTGGAGCAGCTGCGTGTGGTGGATGACCTCGAACTCGCCGCCCAGCTGCGGGTACTCGTTCGCGATCGTGTTGAAGCAGTGCGGGCAGGTCGCGACGATCTTCTTCGACGACTTCGGCTTCTTCGTCGACTCGTCTTCATCATCTTCGCCGTACGCCATGTTCAGCATGGCGACGTTCTCCTGGCCGAGCTGCTGGAACAGCGGCTCGTTGCCGAGGCGGCGGGCCGAGTCACCGGTGCACTTCTCGTCGCCGCCCATGATCGCGAACTTGACGCCCGCCATGTGCAGCAGCTCCGCGAAGGCCTTGGTGGTCTTCTTGGCCCGGTCCTCCAGGGCGCCCGCGCAGCCGACCCAGTACAGGTAGTCGACCTCGGTCAGGTCCTCGATGTCCTTGCCGACGATCGGGACCTCGAAGTCGACCTCCTTGGTCCACTCCACGCGCTGCTTCTTGGCGAGGCCCCAGGGGTTGCCCTTCTTCTCCAGGTTCTTGAGCATCGTGCCCGCCTCGGACGGGAACGCGGACTCGATCATCACCTGGTAGCGGCGCATGTCGACGATGTGGTCGATGTGCTCGATGTCGACCGGGCACTGCTCGACGCAGGCGCCGCAGGTGGTGCAGGACCACAGGACGTCCGGGTCGATGACGCCGTTCTCTTCGACGGTGCCGATCAGCGGGCGCTCGGCCTCGGCGAGGGCGGCCGCCGGGACGTTCGCCAGCTGCTCCGGGGTCGCCTTCTCGTTGCTTTCCATGTCCTTGCCGCCGCCGGCCAGCAGGTACGGGGCCTTGGCGTGCGCGTGGTCGCGCAGGGACATGATGAGGAGCTTGGGCGAGAGCGGCTTGCCCGTGTTCCAGGCGGGGCACTGCGACTGGCAGCGGCCGCACTCGGTGCAGGTGGAGAAGTCGAGGATGCCCTTCCAGGAGAAGTGCTCGATCTGCGAGACGCCGTAGACGTCGTCCTCGCCCGGGTCCTCGAAGTCGACCAGTTCGCCGTTCGAGGCCATCGGCTGGAGCGCGCCGAGCGCGACGCCGCCCTGCGACTCGCGCTTGAAGAAGATGTTGGGGAAGGCCAGGAAGCGGTGCCAGGCGACGCCCATGTCGGTCTTGAGCGCGACCGTGATCATCCAGATGAAGGACGTGGCGATCTTCAGGCCCGCGAAGAAGTACGTGAGGTTCTGGAGCGTGGACAGGTCCATGCCGCGGAACCAGGAGACGAGCGGGTACGAGAGGAAGAACGAGGCCTCGTAGCCGTCCACGTGGTGCTGGGCGCCCTCAAGGGCGTGCAGCGTGAAGATGCAGATGCCGACGATGAGGATGACGGCCTCGACGAAGTACGCCTGGCCGGTGTTGGAGCCCGCGAACCGGGACTTGCGGCCCGGCCTGCCCGGCCGGTTCAGCTGCCGGATGACGATGAGCGTCACGATGCCGACCGTCGTCATGGCGCCCAGGAACTCGACGAACATGTTGTACGGCGGCCACTCGCCGATGATCGGCAGGATCCACTCGGCCTTGAAGAGCTGGCCGATGGCGTTGACGATCGTCAGGAGCAGCGAGAAGAAGCCCACGGCGACGAACCAGTGCGCGAAGCCGACGATGCCCCACTTGTTCATGCGGGTGTGGCCGAGGAATTCCTTGACCACGGTGATCGTGCGCTGCGTGGGATCGTCCGTGCGCGTGCCGGCCGGGACGTTCTGGCCGAGCCGCACGAAGCGGTAGATCTGCACGATGGCACGGCCGAACAGCGCTACGCCGACCGCGATTAGGACCAGCGACACGATGATCGCGGCGAGTTGCATGAGGGGGCTCCTCGGGCCTGCGAGGTGGGGTACGGGGGACGGGCTCAAACGGATTACTAAGCAGTAACTTATCCAGTCCACCTGAGCGTACCCACTTCTATCGCCGCACTGTAGCCGCGCAGGCGGTGATCTGTGTCGCTCAGCGTGCCCTTGATCACTCCCGGATATCCATCGTGTTATTCACCACATATACGGACATAACAAACTAACTTGGTGTCGGCCACGACGATCGAACCGATTGGGCGTCCCCATGCCAGCTCCCGCCACGTACCTCGTCACCGGTGGTGCCGGATTCATCGGCTCGCACCTCGCCGATGCGCTGCTCGGCCAGGGCCACACCGTGGTCGTCCTCGACGACCTGTCCACCGGAGTCCGCGCCAACCTCGCCGCCGCCTGGTCCGACCCGCGGCTGCGCTTCGTGCGCGGCTCGGTCCTCGACGAGCGCCTGGTCGGCGAACTCGTCGCCCGCTGCGACGCCGTGGCCCACCTCGCGCCGGTGACGGGCGCCGTCGGCGCCGCTGCCCTGCGGCACGGCAGGAAGCTGTTGATCGCGGCGGCGGACGGCCGCGCCGAGGCGGCCGCGGGGGCCGTCGTCGTACGGCACGGCGACACGGTCGGGCCGCGCCAGTCGCCCGTGCACGTCACCCCGCTGACCCGGCTCGTGCGCCGGGCGGTGGCGGGCGAACCGCTGGCCGTGCACGGCGACGGCACCCGCGCCTGCCGCTTCCTCGACGTCGCCGACGCGATCGACGCGCTGCTCGCCCTGCTGAACCACCCCGGCGCCGCGGGCGGCGAGTTCGACATCGCCGGCACCGAGGAGACGACCGTCATGGCCCTGGCCGAGCGCATCCGGGTCCGCAGCGGCGGCACGTCCGCCCTCAGCCACTTCCCGTACGTCGTCGACCGCGTGCCGCACGAGACGTACGCGAGGCCCGCCGTGCGGCCGCTGGACACGGCGCCGCTGCGCGAACTGACCGGCTGGCGGCCCGCCCGCGGCCTCGACGACATCCTCGACGCGGCGATCGCCCGGGCCCGCGAGGAGGCGCCCGTCGTGCTGCCGGGGCTGCGAACGCCCGCCGCCTCACCGGCCGGGCAACCCCGCGGCTGAGAGGACGGACCGACATGCTGCACGGGCTCGCGGCCGCCACGACCGCCCTCGTCCTGACCGCACTGCTCGCGGCCCTGCTCCGCACCCTGACCCTGAGGTACGGCCGAACCGGGCACACCACCCCGCACCTGGGCGGCGTCGCCGTCGTACTCGCCACGCTCGGGGTGGCCTGCGCGGGCCCGCTGCTCGGCGTCGCCGAGCTCGGCGAGGGCGTGGCGCCCGTGCTCGCCGCGGCCGGCGCGGTCGCGCTGCTCGGCCTGGTCGGGGACCTGCGCCCGCTCGGCGTACGGATCCGGCTCGGTCTACGGATCCGGCTCGTGGCGCAGGCCGGCGCCGCGACCGCGGTCGTCACGGCGGCCGGGCTCTCCCCGGGCGCGGGGGCGCTCGCCGTGCTGTGGATCGTGTGCGTCACCAACGCCTTCACGTTCCTCGACCACTGCGACGGCGTGATGGGAGCGGTGGCCGCCGTCACCGCGCTCGGCCTCGCGGTCTGCGCGATCGCCGAGCGCCGCCCGGGGCACGGCCTGCTCCTGAGCGTGCTCGCCGCCGCCCTGACCGGGTTCCTGCTGCACAACTGGCACCCCGCCCGCATCACCATTGGCGACTGCGGCTCCCTGTTCACCGGGTTCCTGCTCGCCTCCTGCGCGGTGACCGTGCACGCGGGGGAGCCCGGCGGGCGCACCGGCGCCGAACTGTTCGCGCTCACCCTCGTCGTGCTCACCGACACCCTGCTCGTCCTGGTCTCCCGCACCCGCGCGCGCCGCCCGCTGCTGCGCGGCGGCGGCGACCACATCGCGCACCGTCTGCGCAGACTCGGCCTCAGCGCCCAGGGCTCGGCGGTCGTGCTCGGCGTCGCCACCCTGGGCTGCACACTCATCGGGCTCCAGATCCACGACAAACGCCTCGCCCCGGTCGCCGCGCTGCCGCTGGCCCTGATGGTGGCCGGCGCGATCGTGCTGCTGCTGCGCGTGCCGGTGTACGGGCCCGACGCACGCCGCCGCACCCCCCGTGCCCGCACCCCCGCGAACCCCGCCGCCTCCTCCACCTCTGCCTCGACCTCTGCCTCCATCGACATCGCGGGCGGCCGGAGTTGACCCCGTCCAGCAGGGACTTCCAGCAGGGACTTCCAGCAGGGAGCAGCACAGACGTGATGACGACCCTTTTGCGCCATCTGCGCCGCGCGGTGCGCCGCCTCGGCATCGACGTGGTCCGCCACCGCCCCGCGGGCCGCGACCTGGTGCGCCTTCTGCACCGGTACGAGATCGACCTGGTCCTCGACGTGGGCGCGCACCGGGGCGACTTCGGCGCGCTGCTGCGCGAGGCCGGCTACCGCGGCCGCATCGTCTCCTTCGAGCCGCTGCGCGAACCCCGCGCCGAACTGCGCCACCTGGCCGGGCTCGACGACGCCTGGAGCGTCCTGCCGTACGCGCTGGGCGAGCGCACCGGCACCGCCACCCTCAACATCTCCGGCGACGCGGGCCCCGCGAGCTCCTTCCTGCCGATGCTGCCCCGCCACCGCGCGGCGGCCCCCCGCGCCGCGTACACCGCCGACGTCATCGTGGAGACCCGGCGCCTGGACGAGGTGTGGAAACAGGTCACCGCGCCGGGCGAGCGGGTCTTCCTCGCGCTGGACGTGCAGGGGTACGAGGCCCAAGTGCTGGGCGGCGCCGGGGAGTTCGCGGACGAGATCTGCGGGGTGCGGATCGGGGCGCCGCTGGTGCCGCTCTTCGAGGGCGGGCGGCTCTTCGACGATCTGCTCGCGCTGGCCCGTGAACGCTTCGGGCTGACTTTGATGTCGTTGGCGCCCGGCTTCACCGACCCGCGCGACGGGCGGCTGCTCCGGTGCGACCTGGTGCTGCTGCGCGAGGACGCGCCAGGACCGGGGGAGCACGTGCCCGCGCAGGTCGCCGCGATGGTGTGAGAGCGGCTGGTGGGGCGCTCTCCGCACGAGGCGGCGCCCCGTCGACAACAACTCTGACCTGCGCGAATGCCTGCCATTGCACATAAGCGCAGGATAAAACCTGAGTCGGCCCGACTCAGCTCTGTTGACGCGATGCGACCGGTCATGCATCCTTGAGCCAGATCCACTCAAGTAGTCATCTGGAGGAACCGAAATGGCACGTGCGGTCGGCATCGACCTGGGCACGACTAACTCCGTCGTCAGCGTTCTTGAAGGCGGCGAGCCCACCGTCATCACCAACGCAGAGGGCGCCAGGACCACGCCGTCCGTCGTCGCCTTCGCGAAGAACGGCGAGGTGCTGGTCGGCGAGGTCGCCAAGCGCCAGGCGGTCACCAACGTCGACAGGACCATCCGGTCGGTCAAGCGCCACATGGGCACCGACTGGAAGATCGAGCTCGACGGCAAGAGCTTCAACCCGCAGCAGATGAGCGCCTTCATCCTGCAGAAGCTGAAGCGCGACGCGGAGGCCTACCTCGGCGAGAAGGTCACCGACGCGGTCATCACCGTGCCGGCGTACTTCAACGACTCCGAGCGCCAGGCCACCAAGGAGGCCGGCGAGATCGCGGGCCTCAACGTCCTGCGCATCGTCAACGAGCCGACGGCCGCCGCCCTCGCGTACGGCCTCGACAAGGACGACCAGACGATCCTCGTCTTCGACCTCGGTGGCGGCACCTTCGACGTGTCCCTCCTGGAGATCGGCGACGGCGTCGTCGAGGTGAAGGCCACCAACGGTGACAACCACCTCGGTGGTGACGACTGGGACCAGCGCGTCGTCGACTACCTGGTGAAGCAGTTCCAGTCCGGTCACGGCGTGGACCTGTCCAAGGACAAGATGGCCCTCCAGCGCCTGCGTGAGGCCGCCGAGAAGGCCAAGATCGAGCTGTCCTCGTCCACCGAGACCTCGATCAACCTGCCCTACATCACGGCGTCCGCCGAGGGCCCGCTGCACCTGGACGAGAAGCTGACGCGCGCCCAGTTCCAGCAGCTCACGTCCGACCTCCTGGAGCGCTGCAAGACGCCGTTCCACAACGTCATCAAGGACGCGGGCATCCAGCTCTCCGAGATCGACCACGTCGTTCTCGTCGGTGGCTCCACCCGCATGCCGGCCGTCGCCGAGCTCGTCAAGGAGCTGACCGGCGGCAACGAGGCCAACAAGGGCGTCAACCCGGACGAGGTCGTCGCCATCGGCGCCGCCCTCCAGGCCGGTGTCCTCAAGGGCGAGGTCAAGGACGTCCTGCTCCTCGACGTCACCCCGCTGTCCCTCGGCATCGAGACCAAGGGAGGGATCATGACCAAGCTCATCGAGCGCAACACCACGATCCCGACCAAGCGGTCCGAGATCTTCACGACGGCCGAGGACAACCAGCCGTCCGTGCAGATCCAGGTCTACCAGGGCGAGCGCGAGATCGCGGCGTACAACAAGAAGCTCGGGATGTTCGAGCTGACCGGTCTGCCGCCGGCCCCGCGCGGTGTCCCGCAGATCGAGGTCGCCTTCGACATCGACGCCAACGGCATCATGCACGTCACCGCGAAGGACCTCGGCACCGGCAAGGAGCAGAAGATGACCGTCACCGGCGGCTCCTCGCTGCCGAAGGACGAGGTCAACCGGATGCGTGAGGAGGCCGAGCAGTACGCGGAGGAGGACCACCGCCGCCGCGAGGCCGCCGAGTCCCGCAACCAGGGCGAGCAGCTGGTCTACCAGACCGAGAAGTTCCTCAAGGACAACGAGGACAAGGTCCCGGGCGAGGTCAAGACCGAGGTCGAGGCCGCCGTCGCCGAGCTGAAGGAAAAGCTCAAGGGCGAGGATTCCGCGGAGATCCGCACCGCCACCGAGAAGGTCGCGGCCGTCTCGCAGAAGCTGGGCCAGGCCATGTACGCCGACGCCCAGGCCGCCCAGGGTGCCGCCGGCGCCGAGGGCGCCTCGCAGGCACAGCCCGGTGACGCCGCGGACGACGTGGTCGACGCCGAGATCGTCGACGACGAGAAGCCGCACGACACGAAGGGTGGCGCCGCCTGATGACGGAGGAGACCCCGGGCTTCGAGGAGAAGCCCGACGTCCCCTCCGGCGCATCGGAAGACGCCGAGCCGAAGGCCGCCGACTCCTCCCCCGAGGAGGAGAAGGCGGCCCCGGCCGGGGACGCTGCCAAGGACATCGCCCTTCAGGCCCAGCTGGACCAGGCCCAGACGGCGCTCGCCGAGCGCACCACGGACCTCCAGCGCCTCCAGGCCGAGTACCAGAACTACCGCCGCCGCGTGGAGCGGGACCGCGTCACGGTCAAGGAGGTCGCAGTCGCCGGCCTCCTGACCGAGCTGCTGCCCACGCTCGACGACATCGGCCGCGCCAGGGAACACGGCGAGCTGACCGGCGGCTTCAAGTCGGTGGCCGAATCCCTGGAGACGGTCGCCGCGAAGATGGGCCTTCAGCAGTTCGGCAAGGAGGGCGAGCCCTTCGACCCGACGGTCCACGAGGCCCTGATGCACAGCTACGCGCCGGACGTCACGGAGACGACCTGCGTGGCGATCCTCCAGCCCGGGTACCGGATCGGCGAGCGTACGATCCGCCCCGCGCGGGTCGCGGTGGCCGAGCCCCAGCCGGGTGCGGCCGCCAAGGAAGAGTCGAGTGACGAGGAGAGCGGTGGCCCCGACAAGGGCTGACGCAGCGGTCATCGAAGAAGTGATCGTCCGGAAGGAGGGACGTCGATGAACACGAAGGACTTCGTCGAGAAGGACTACTACAAGGTTCTCGGCGTCCCCAAGGACGCCACCGACGCGGAGATCAAGAAGGCGTACCGCAAGCTGGCGCGCGAGAACCACCCCGACGCCAACAAGGGCGACACCAAGGCGGAGGAGCGCTTCAAGGAGATCTCCGAGGCCAACGACATCCTCGGCGACCCCAAGAAGCGCAAGGAGTACGACGAGGCGCGCGCCCTGTTCGGCAACGGAGGCTTCCGTGCCGGTCCTGGCGCGGGCGGCGGCAGCTTCAACTTCGACCTGGGCGACCTGTTCGGCGGGCAGCAGCCCGGCGGGGGCGGCGCGGGGGCCGGCGGCTTCGGCGACGTGTTCGGCGGCCTGTTCAACCGGGGCGGCGCGGGCACCGGCCAGCGCGCCCAGCCGCGCCGCGGCCAGGACCTGGAGTCCGAGGTGACGCTCAGCTTCACCGAGGCGGTCGACGGGGCCACCGTCCCGATCCGGCTGTCCAGCCAGGCGCCCTGCAAGGCCTGTTCGGGCACCGGCGACAAGAACGGCACGCCCCGCGTGTGCCCGACGTGCGTCGGCACCGGCCAGGTCTCGCGCGGCTCGGGCGGCGGGTTCTCGCTGACCGACCCGTGCGTGGACTGCAAGGGCCGCGGCCTGATCGCGGAGAACCCGTGCGACGTCTGCAAGGGCAGCGGCCGGGCGCGTTCCTCGCGCACCATGCAGGTCCGCATCCCGGCCGGCGTCAGCAACAACCAGCGCATCCGCCTGCGCGGCAAGGGCGCGCCGGGTGAACGGGGCGGCCCCGCGGGCGACTTGTACGTCGTGGTGCACGTGGACGCGCACCCGGTGTTCGGCCGCAAGGACGACAACCTCACCGTCACGGTGCCGGTCACCTTCACGGAGGCCGCGCTGGGCGCCGAGGTCAAGGTGCCCACCCTCAGCGGCCCTCCGGTCACCCTGAAACTGCCCGCGGGCACCCCCAACGGCCGTACGATGCGGGCCCGCGGCAAGGGCGCGGTCCGCAAGGACGGCACCCGGGGCGACCTGCTCGTCACGGTCGAGGTGACCGTGCCGAAGGAGCTGGACGACAAGGCCCGCGAGGCCTTGGAGACCTTCCGCGACGCCACCGCGGGCCAGGACCCGCGGGCCGAGCTGTTCCAGGCCGTGAAGGGAGCATGAGATGGACCCCCGCCAGCGCCGTCAGCCCCCGTTCAGCAGCAGGGCGTACGAGCTGACCGACGAGACGCCGGTGTACGTCATCTCGGTGGCGGCCCAGCTCTCCGGTCTGCATCCGCAGACCCTGCGGCAGTACGACCGTCTCGGCCTGGTCTCGCCCGACCGCACGGCCGGGCGCGGCCGGCGCTACTCGGCCCGCGACATCGAACTGCTGCGTACGGTGCAGCAGTTGTCGCAGGACGAGGGCATCAACCTGGCCGGCATCAAGCGCATCATCGAGCTGGAGAACCAGGTCGCCGCGCTCCAGGCGCGAGTGGCCGAGCTGGCCGGCGCCGTCGAGGGCGCGGCCGTCGCGATGCAGCAGCGCGAGGCCCAGGTGCACGCCTCCTACCGGCGCGACCTGGTCCGCTACCAGGACGTCCAGCAGGCGGGCGCGCTGGTCGTGTGGCGTCCGAAGAGGACGTCGGAGTAGTTCCGGGGCGTCCGTCGCCCGTACGTACGCCTGAGGCCCGCTGTCCCGTTCCGGGGCGGCGGGCCTCAGGCGTGCGTACGGGCGTGGTGGAGGCGTCAGCCGTCCTGGTCCAGGATCCCCGACTGGGCGATGAGGAAGCCGAGTTGGGCCCGGCTGCCGCTGCCGAGCGCGGCGGCGAGCTTGGCGATGTGCGCACGGCAGGTGCGTACGTTCATCCCCAGCCGGCGGGCGATGGCCTCGTCCACGTGACCCTCGATCAGCAGCTTGGCGATGGAGCGCTGGACGCCGGTGATGCCGCCCGTCTCCAGGTGGTACGGCACCTCTTCGTCCCAGGGGACCGCGGACTGCCAGAACTGGTCGAAGACGCCGACCAGGTACTGCACAAGCCCCTCGTGGCGCAGCTCAAGGGCCACCTGGCGATCGCTGCGCGCGGGTATGAAGGCGATCTTGCGGTCCATGATGATGAGCCGGTCGATGATCTCTTCGAGGGTGCGCACCTCAAGGCCGTACGGAGCGATCCGTTCCACATAGCCGATGGTGGCGGAGTGGTGGCGTGCGGTGTGCTGGTAGAGGGTGCGCATCTCGACGCCCCGGGCGACCAGCGGCTCGATGCGGCGCAGGCCCGCCTCGAAGCTCTCCGGCCTGCGTCCGCTGCCGGGCTGGATCACCAGCAGTTCGTCGGTGCACTCGTCGATGACGCGGTCGAGGGTCGCGTTGATCAGTTCCAGGCCTTCGAGGACCGTGATCGCGTGCGTGCCGGCCAGGTCCGGCGTCGCGATCGCCATGAATGGCTCGAAGGTGCCGGCGAGGGCGATCGAGAGTCGTCTGCGCTCCTCGATCTCGCGTTCCAGCGGCTGGGTCAGCGAGTTGAGCACCACCGTGGGCGGAACCGGACGCAGCAGTTCGGCGTCGTCGGGATCGGGGCGCAGCAGGGTGAGGTCGGCCAGGCACGGGGCGCTGTCGGCATCCGAGCGGGAAATCCCGCCCGTACGCAGGGCGAGGGCGTACAGAGCCGTTCCCGTCTCGCACAGATCAACCGGGCCGTGATCGTGTCCTACATGCCCCTGTTTCAACCTAGTTGCACCCCCCTCATGCTTTTGAATTACAGGAACATGATGCCTGGCCGCGCTGGTGCAAGTGGTCGGAGTGAGCCATCGTCGTATCCGCGGGGGGAGGTAATGATCAAAAGAGGTGGAGATCGGCCATGAGCAGGATGGTTCGAGCACTAAGCACGACAGCCGTTGTGGCGGCTGCTCTCTGCGCTCTCTCGGCGCCTGGGGACATCACTTGGGAGTCCCACCCCGCGAAGGCGGATGTCACGACCGCATCGGACATCACCTGGGAGATCGCACCCAAGGTCGCGGCGATACCCGGCGACATCACGTGGGAGACCGCCCCCAAGGGCGCCGCTCCCGGCGACATCACGTGGGAGTCCGCGCCCAAGGGCGCCGCTCCTGGCGACATCACGTGGGAGTCCGCGCCCAAGGGTGCGGCGCCCGGTGACATCACGTGGGAGTCCGCCCCCAAGGGCGCGGCACCCGGTGACATCACCTGGGAGGACGCTCCCGCAGGTGCTGTCGCATGAGCTTCCCGCCCGATGACCGCACCTTCCGTCGCGAGATGGCCACGGCCTACCGCTCTGGGTGGCATTTCATCGACCTCGCCACAGCGGTTCCCCACCGTGGCGATTCGTTGATGGTCACCCTGCTCGGTGAGCCGATCCTGATCGCCCGTGAGGACGACGAGGACGTCCGCGCCTACCGGTGCCTGCGCCGGCCGCGCGGGGCACCGCAGCCCATTCGCTGCGTGGTCCGGTACGGCATGGTCTTCGTCAATCTCGACCAGCGCGACCACCAGCTTTTCGAGTCGGAGGCTCAACCCGATTCATCCACCGCCACCCCCCGCAGTGCCTGACGCGATCCCCCGTCGTTTTACATCGCGCAGGTGCTTCCCCCACACAGCGGCGCCATCGTGGACCTGAACACGGTGGCGCCGCTGTGCTGCCCGGGCCCGGCCCGCGGCCCGCTCAGGCGTTGCCCATCGCCCTGGTCAGCCTGATCTCGATGAGCACCCGGTCCGGGTTCACCCGAGGGGTCCGCGTGTAGCGCTCCGCGTACCGCGCCTCGGCGTCCGCGATCAGTTCGGGTTCCGTGCGGATGAACGCGCGGCCCTCCAGCGTCGCCCAGCGCCTGCCCTCCAGCTGGCAGAGCGCGACCCGCGCGCCCTGCGGGTCCTTCGCGACCGCCGCCGCGATGTTGGCCACCTTCCGGCTGCCCTTACTCGTGATGACCCGGGCGAGACCCGCCTGCGGGTCGTACGTCGCCCCGACCGGTGCGACGTGCGGCGAGCCGTCGGGCCGCTGTGTCGTCAAGGTGCAGATGTGGCGTTCGCGCCAGAAGCTGAGATAGCCCTCGTCGGGCATGCGTACATCAGTGGCCATGGCCACAGAACCTAGCCCCCGCTTTTTCCCAGAGCATGACTTGAGCGGAATGGGCTCAACTTTGTGTACGTTGGAAGGGTCATAGGTAGGGCACCCATGACCGGACGTACGACGAGGAGGAGCGAACGCACGTGGACGCCGAGCTGACCAACAAGAGCCGGGACGCGATCAACGCAGCGAGCAGCCGGGCCGTAGCCGGGGGCCACCCGGACCTGACCCCGGCCCACCTGCTGTTCGCGCTCCTGGAGGGCCAGGACAACGAGAACATCACCGACCTGCTGGCCGCCGCGGGCGCCGACCAGGCCGCCGTGCGCTCGGGCGCCGAGCGGCTCCTGGCCGCGCTGCCCAGCGTGGCCGGCTCCACCGTCGCCCCGCCGCAGCCCGACCGCGACCTGCTCGCCGTCATCGCGGACGCCGCGCAGCGCGCGAAGGAGCTGGGCGACGACTACCTCTCCACCGAGCACCTGCTCATCGGCCTCGCGGCCAAGGGCGGGCGGAGCGGTGAGATCCTTGCGCAGCAGGGGGCCAGTGCGAAGAAGCTCCTTGACGCGTTCGAGACGAGCAGGGGAGGGCGCCGGGTGACCACACCCGACCCGGAGGGTCAGTACAAGGCGCTGGAGAAGTTCGGCACGGACTTCACGGCCGCCGCCCGTGAGGGCAAGCTCGACCCGGTCATCGGCCGTGACCAGGAGATCCGCAGGGTCGTCCAGGTCCTGTCGCGGCGCACCAAGAACAACCCGGTGCTCATCGGCGAGCCCGGCGTCGGCAAGACCGCCGTCGTCGAGGGCCTGGCCCAGCGCATCGTGAAGGGCGACGTACCGGAGTCGCTGAAGAACAAGAAGCTGGTCTCGCTCGACCTGGGAGCCATGGTCGCGGGCGCCAAGTACCGCGGCGAGTTCGAGGAACGCCTCAAGACGGTCCTCTCCGAGATCAAGGAGAGCGACGGCCAGATCATCACGTTCATCGACGAGCTGCACACCGTCGTCGGGGCGGGCGCGGGCGGCGACTCCGCCATGGACGCGGGCAACATGCTCAAGCCGATGCTGGCCCGCGGCGAGCTGCGCATGGTCGGCGCGACCACCCTCGACGAGTACCGCGAGCGCATCGAGAAGGACCCGGCGCTCGAACGCCGCTTCCAGCAGGTCCTGGTCGCCGAGCCGTCCGTCGAGGACACCATCGCGATCCTGCGCGGCCTCAAGGGACGGTACGAGGCGCACCACAAGGTGCAGATCGCGGACGGCGCGCTGGTCGCCGCCGCCACCCTCTCCGACCGGTACATCACCTCCCGCTTCCTGCCCGACAAGGCCATCGACCTCGTCGACGAGGCCGCCTCCCGGCTCCGTATGGAGATCGACTCCTCGCCCGTCGAGATCGACGAACTCCAGCGCTCCGTCGACCGGTTGCGCATGGAGGAGCTGGCGCTGAAGAACGAGACCGACGCCGGCTCGATCCAGCGCCTGGACAAGCTCCGCAAGGACCTCGCCGACAAGGAGGAGGAGCTGCGCGGCCTCACCGCACGCTGGGAGAAGGAGAAGCAGGGCCTCAACCGGGTCGGTGAGCTGAAGGAGAAGCTGGACGACCTGCGCGGCCAGGCCGAACGCGCCCAGCGCGACGGCGACTTCGACACCGCATCCAAGCTCCTGTACGGCGAAATCCCGGGCCTGGAACGGGAGTTGGAGGAGGCCGCCGAGGAGGAGGCCGAGCAGGAGAAGTCCAAGGACGCCAAGGACACCATGGTCAAGGAGGAGGTCGGCCCCGACGACATCGCCGACGTCGTCGGCGCCTGGACCGGCATCCCCGCAGGCCGCCTCCTGGAAGGTGAGACGCAGAAGCTGCTGCGCATGGAGGACGAGCTCGGCAAGCGCCTCATCGGCCAGTCCGAGGCGGTGCGCGCCGTCTCCGACGCGGTGCGCCGCACCCGGGCCGGCATCGCCGACCCCGACCGGCCCACCGGCTCGTTCCTCTTCCTCGGCCCCACCGGCGTCGGCAAGACCGAGCTGGCCAAGGCCCTCGCCGACTTCCTCTTCGACGACGAGCGGGCCATGGTCCGCATCGACATGTCGGAGTACAGCGAGAAGCACAGCGTGGCCCGCCTGGTCGGCGCGCCGCCCGGCTACGTCGGCTACGAGGAGGGCGGCCAGCTCACCGAGGCCGTCCGCCGCCGCCCGTACTCGGTGGTGCTCCTCGACGAGGTCGAGAAGGCCCACCCCGAGGTCTTCGACATCCTGCTCCAGGTCCTCGACGACGGGCGCCTGACCGACGGGCAGGGCCGCACCGTCGACTTCCGCAACACCATCCTCATCCTGACCTCCAATCTGGGCAGCCAGTACCTGGTGGAGCCCTCGACCAGCGAGGAGGAGAAGAAGCAGCAGGTCCTGACCGTGGTGCGGGCGTCCTTCAAGCCCGAATTCCTCAACCGGCTCGACGACCTGGTGGTCTTCTCCGCCCTCACCAAGGACGAGCTGTCCCACATCGCGGGGCTCCAGATCGACCGCCTCGCCAAGCGCCTGGCCGACCGCCGCCTCACCCTGGAGGTCACGCCGGCCGCCCTGGCATGGCTCGCGGACGAGGGCAACGACCCGGCGTACGGCGCGCGCCCGCTGCGCCGCCTGATCCAGACCGCCATCGGCGACCGGCTCGCCAAGGAGATCCTGGCGGGCGAGGTCAAGGACGGCGACACGGTGCGGGTCGACCGGTTCGAGGACGGGCTCGTCATCGGGGCCGACACCCCCTAGGCGGCGCCGCCCCCGGGCACATCCGGCCACCCGGGTCTGATTGAGTCAGCCCGCAGCGGATACCCGGGGGCGGGGCTTGCCAGTCCTGCCCCGGCATGGGGGAGGATGACCGGAACCGTACGAAGGAAGATTCACGATGACCATCGACCCGTCCTCGATTCCGAATTTCGGGGCTCAGCCCGGCCCGCAGCCCGGCGGCCAGCCGGCCGGCCCCATCGTTCCCGACCAGGACCTGGTGAAGCAGCTCCTGGACCAGATGGAGCTCAAGTACGTCGTGGACGACGAGGGTGACCTCGCCGCGCCGTGGGAGGATTTCCGTACGTACTTCATGTTCCGCGGCGAGGAGGACCAGCAGGTCTTCTCGGTGCGGACGTTCTACGACCGGCCGCACAGCATCGACGACAAGGTCCAGATCCTGGAGTCGATCGACGACTGGAACCGCCGCACCCTGTGGCCCAAGGTCTACACGCACACCCACGACGACGGCACCGTCCGCCTCATCGGCGAGGCGCAGATGCTGGTCGGCACCGGCGTCGCCCTGGAGCACTTCGTGTCCTCCACGGTGAGCTGGGTGCGCGCCTCGATCGAGTTCGACAAGTGGCTCCTTGAGCAGCTGGGCCTTGAGAAGGACGTCGACGGCGACGAGGGCGACGAGCCCGGCGCCGCGGACTCCGAGTGAATCCCCTTCCGAGCGGCGCTCACAACGCCATCGTGGCCAGCGTCAGCAGATAGGCGCCGTAGCCGAACGAGAGCCCGGCCAGGGCGACGGTCACCACGACCGCGGCCCTGGGCCGGGCTCTCGTCAGTGCCAGGGCGAGCGGGACCAGGAGCGGGAACGCGGGCAGCAGGAAACGCGGCTTCGACTCGAAGAAGCCCGCACCGCCGACCGCGATCAGGACCAGGACCCCCGAGTAGACCGCGAGCGGCAGCGGGGGCCGCTCAAGGACGAACAGCACGAAGAGCACCGCCATCACCGCGGTGAGCAGCGCGGCCACCGGAAAACCCAGGTCGAAGGGGACCGCCGCGAGCCGCTTGACGAACGCGAGCGAGCCCGCGCCGAAGTCGAACCGGGACGTCCAGCCGGCCTGCACCGCGAAGTACCCGCCGAACAGGTCGTGCTCGCGCGCCCCCACCCACAGCACGTAACCGCACCAGCCGAGCGGCGCCAGCAGCGCCCCCGCCCACGGCCGCCACGAACGGCGCTCGCCGCGCCACAGCTCATGGCCGGCCGCCGCCATGACGGCCGCGGCGACCGCGACGGCGTTCGGCCGCGACAGACCGGCGAGCAGCGCGAGCGAGCCCGCCCACAGCCAGCGGCGCTCCAGGACCGCCCACAGCGACCAGGCGGCGAACGCCGTCATCACGGGTTCGGTGTAGGCCATCGTCAGGACCACGGAGTGCGGGAGCAGCCCCCACAGGAGCACGAGCAGGGTGCCCGCGGCCCGCCCGTACAGCCGCTCGCCGATGACGTAGATGCCGCACGCCGCGACCACCGAAGCCGTCCAGGACACGAGCAGTCCCGCGGTGCCGCCGGTGAACGGCAGCACCGCGGTCACGGCGCGGATCAGGCCCGGGTAGAACGGGAAGAACGCCAGATCGCTCTGGACCGCGCCGTCCGGCCAGAACAGGGTGCGGCCGTAGCCGTGGGCGGCGATCCGGGTGTACCAGCCGGCGTCCCAGGCGGTGGCGAGCCGTCCGCGCGTCGAGACGCCCCGGTGGTGCGCCGCGGCCATGACCACCAGGAGCCCGGTCAGCCGCACCGCGGCGAAGAGACCGACCGCGGGGGCGGCCCGGCGCAGGACGGCCGCCCAGGGCGGGGTGCGGGTGAGGCCGCCGGCCCGTCGGCCGCGGGCGTGAGCGGTGATCTCGGCGGACAGAAGGCACCTCCGGGCGCGCGTGATCGGTCAGACCGACCTTCGGCGCGGATCCCGTCCCCCGCGACCGCTGCACCCCCGACCGGGTGGAAGTCCCCCCACCCGGCGGTGCGCGAACACCGGCCGGCGCGCGGCCGGGCGGCTCGGGCGCCGGGAACTTCGACCAGCCGGCCGCCCTCTGAGGCGGACCTACCCGGCCAGCCCCTTGAGGCGGGTCACCGCTTCTTCGAGGACTGCCGTTTGCTTGCAGAAGGCGAAACGGACGAAGGGGGCGCCCTCGGTGCGGTGGTCGTAGAAGACGGCGTTGGGGATCGCCACGACGCCGCAGCGCTCGGGCAGCGCGCGGCAGAACGCGATGCCGTCGCTCTCGCCGAGCGGGCGGATGTCGACGGTCACGAAGTACGTGCCGGCCGGCCGGAACACGCCGAACCCGGCCGCCGCGAGCCCCGCGCTCAGCAGGTCCCGCTTGGCCTGGTGGTCGGCGCGGAAGGCGTCGAAGTAGGAGTCGGGAAGGCGCAGCGCCTCGGCCACCGCGTACTGGAAGGGGCCCGACGCGACGTACGTCAGGAACTGCTTGGCCGAGCGGACCGCGGCCACGAGCTCGGGGGAGGCGGTCACCCAGCCGACCTTCCAGCCCGTGAAAGAAATGGTTTTGCCCGCCGAGCCGATGGTCACGGTGCGCTCGCGCATGCCGGGGAAGGAGGCCAGCGGGATGTGCGCGGCGTCGTCGAAGACCAGGTGCTCGTACACCTCGTCGGTGATCACCAGCAGATCGCGCTCGCAGGCCAGCTCCGCGACCGCGGCGAGCTCGGCACGGGTCAGGACCGTGCCGGTCGGATTGTGCGGCGTGTTGAGCAGGATCAGCCGGGTGCGCGGGGTGACGGCGGCGCGCAGCTCGTCCAGGTCGAGGACGTAGCGGCCCTGCGAGGGGCGCAGGGTGACGGGCACCCGGGTGCCGCCCGCCATCGCGACGCACGCGGCGTAGGAGTCGTAGTACGGCTCAAGGGCGATGACCTCGTCGCCCGGTTCGACCAGGGCGAGCAGGGAGGCGGCGATCGCCTCGGTGGCGCCCGCGGTGACCAGCACCTCGCGGTCCGGGTCGTACGTCAGACCGTAGAAGCGCTCCTGGTGTTCCGCGATCGCGGTACGCAGTTCGGGGACGCCGGGGCCCGGCGGGTACTGGTTGCCGTGGCCCTCGCGCAGGGCGCGGACCGCGGCTTCCCGTACGGCCTCGGGGCCGTCGGTGTCGGGAAAGCCCTGGCCGAGGTTGATGGACCCGGTCCGCTGGGCGAGGGCGGACATCTCGGCGAAGACCGTCGTCCCGAACTCGGCGAGACGGCGGTTGAGGAGAGGGCGCGCGCTGGAGGTCATGACGGCCATCCTGGGGGCAACCTCTGGACTTGCTCAAGTGTGCTTTGGCGCCGGACGGCGAAGGGCATCCCCTCTCCACGCGGGCCGACGGGGGGCCGCGTCACGGAGGGACGGTGGGGGATGGGCATCGCGATCGTGCTCGGGATGGTCGTACTGGTGGCGCTGGTCGTCACGGCCGGTTCCGCGTCGCGCAAGCGGCGGTGCAAGGGCGCGGGTTCGCGCAAGCGGTCGGCGGCCTCGGCGGCGGGGGGCTCCAGCTGGTGGGCGGCCGGCGGCTCGGACGGCGGGAACTCGTCGTGCGCGAGCAGCGGGAGCAGCGGAAGCGGCCATCACGGGGGCGGCCACCACAGCGGCCATTCGTGCGGCGGCGGGCACTCCTGCGGCGGCGGCGGCCACTCCTCGTGCGGCGGCTCGTCCTGCGGGGGCGGCGGCTGCGGTTCGAGCTGACGGACCCGGGGCGCGAAGGAGCCCCGGTCCTGCGAGACCGACGGGCGGCCGGCGCGTGGGCGGTCGCGGCTGACACGGGGCAGCCGATTCCGCCACCGGAGCCGCCCGTTGTGCGCCCGGTCGGCCACGGCCGGCCGGGCGCCGTTTTCCACGCCGGTAGTTGAACGTTTGAACCGAGTGGCCCCCGAGGGGATGGAAACCCCATCAAGTTGGGTAAAAAAGCTGTGAGCGGCGCACAGTTCATGATTCCCTCGCAGAAAGAAACAAGAGAGACCACGCAGCCTTCGGACCCTGGGCGATCAGGGAGCGGTCCCCCGGTCCTTCGTTGCGGTCCGAGTCGACATCGGTCACCCACCCGCCACATGTGTGTTTTGCGGAGCCCACCCATGCTCACGACCCTCAAGACCGCCTACACCGACACGCGTGCCGCCGACCTCGCCTGGGCGCTGGGCCGCGAGCCGCTGCCCGCCCTCGCCGTGCTCGACCTCGAACTCTCGGGCGCCAAGCTCCAACTGAGGCTCCTGGGAGCCTCGCACCAGGTACTCCTCGACGAGGAGCGCGGAACCTGCTCGGAGACCGTCGCCTGCATGCCCGGCAGCAGTACGCCGCTGCCGCTCGGCGTGGCGAAACGCCTCGGGGAGTGGGACTACGAGTTCGCCGCGCGCGTCGAGACGCTTTCGCAGGGCTCGTTCGCGGGGCGCGCCCAGGAACTCCTCGCCCTCGTCTGCGACCATCCCAACGGGCTGGCCGGCACGTTTCCCGGATCGCCGCACGCCTTCACCGCGATGCTCGCCCAGCGCGGCGAGGGCCAGGTGTGGTGGCGCACCTGGCACGCCTACCCCCAGGAAGGCCAGTTGGTGGTCACCCGCACCCGGGTCGGCCTACGGGTGCCTGCCCACGCCGGGCTCTGAGGCGCGCGAAGTGCCCGGCGATTGGCTTCAGTTGCACCCGTGTGGGTGACAGGATGCGAACGAAGTGTCACGTAGCGTTCGCATCATGATCGAACCGCTCCCCGCTCCCGTGAGTAGTCCGCGGTCGGGCCGGTTCCTCGTCCTGGCCGTGGTGTTCATCTGCGCCGCCTGCGGCCTGGTGTACGAGCTCGAACTGGTCGCCCTCGCCTCGTACTTGATCGGGGACTCGGTCACCCAGGCCTCGGTGGTCCTCTCCGTGATGGTCTTCGCGATGGGGGTCGGATCGCTGCTCGCCAAACGGCTGCGCTGCCGGGCCGCCGTCGGCTTCGGCCTCATCGAGGCCGCGCTGGCCCTGGTGGGCGGCTGCTCGGCGGTGGTCCTGTACGCGACGTTCGCCTGGTTCGGCGGCTCGCGGTACGCGCTGGTCGCCTTCTCGCTCGCCATCGGCATGCTGATCGGCGCCGAGATCCCGCTCCTGATGACCCTCATCCAGCGCGTCTCGCGCGGCGCCGCGGGCGACGCGAGCGGCACGGTGGCCGACCTGTTCGCCGCGGACTACGTGGGCGCGCTCGTCGGCGGCCTCGCCTTCCCCTTCCTGCTGCTGCCCCAACTCGGCCAGCTGGCATCGGCGTTGCTCACCGGCTCGGTCAACGCGGTCGCGGGCGGCGCGCTGGTCCTGCTGGTCTTCGGGCGCGACCTGTCCCCGCGCGCCCGCTGGGCGCTGCTCGGCGCCAATGTGCTCGTCCTGGCCGTGCTCGCCCTGACCACCGCCCTGGCCGGCGACTTCGAACAGGCCGCGCGACGCGCGGTGTACGGCGGCCAGGTGCGGGTCGCCGTCCAGACCCGCGTCCAGGAGATCGTCCTCACCGGCAGGGCGGGCGCCCACCTCGGCCTGTTCCTCGACGGGCGGCTGCGCGTCGACGGCCGCGACGCGTCCCGCTACCACGCGGCGCTGGTGGACCCCGCGCTCGACGCGGGCCCGCACGGCCGGGTCCTGATCCTGGGCGGCGGCGACGGACTCGCCGCCCGTGAAGTCCTGCGCCACCCCGGTGTGCGCTCGGTGACCCTCGTCGAGGTCGACCCCGAGCTCGTCCAACTGGCGCGCGGCGACCGGGCGTTGGCGGAGCTGAACGACCACGCCTACCGGGACCCGCGGCTGCGCCCGGTGACCGCCGACCCCTTCGACTGGCTGCGCGGCGAGGGCCGCATGTCGAGGCCGTACGACGTCGTCGTGTGCGATCTGCCCGACCCCGGCATCACATCGAGCACCAAGCTCTACTCGCAGGAGTTCTACGGGCTGACCTCCCGCGTGCTGGCCACCGGCGGGCGGCTCGCGGTCCACGCGGGCCCGGTGGCGGGCAGGCCGCGCGCGTTCTGGACGGTCGCCTCGACCCTGCGCGCGGCGGGCCTGACGCCCTTCGCCTACCGGGCGGCCGGGCGCAGCCCCGGTTTCTCCCCGGGCCCCGACCGCGCCTCGGGCCCCGCGACGTCCCCCCGCGACTGGGGCTTCGTCCTCGCCACGCGACCGGCCCCGACCTTGCTGCGGGCGCGGTCGGCGGCCCGCCCCGACATGGGCCCCGGCGTCAGCACGGGGGTGCGGCTGCCCAGCGGAAGCCGCCCCCTTACCCCGCCACCGGGTGCGGCCGGCTTCCCGCCGTCGACGCTGGTGCATCCGCGGTACGGGGACTGAGCCCACCGGGCTGCCCGGTGCGGGCCGGCATGCACATCCTCAGCCCGGCGGGCTGCCCGGTGTGGCCGCACATCGGCATCTTCAGCCGGCCGGGCTGTTCGGTGCGGGTCGTGGTCGCTTCTCGCGCAGTTCCCCGCGCCCCTGGCGGTGCTGGTGCGGGCCGGCATGGACATCCCCAGCCCAGCGGGCTGTCCGGTGCGGGCGGTGCGGGCATCTTCAGCCCGTCCGGCGATTGAGGACGAGCGCCGTTCAGGCGCGTTCGGGGTCTGGGGCGGAGCCCCAGGGGTCCCTCGGCTTTTGGGTGCGGGTCGTGGTCGCTTCTCGCGCAGTTCCCCGCGCCCCTGGCAGGGCTGGTGCCGACCCGCATGCGCGTCCTCAGCCCGGCGGGCCGGCCGGTGCGGGCCTGCATGGACATCTTCAGCCCGTCCGGCGTTTGAGGACGAGCGCCGTTCAGGCGCGTTCGGGGTCTGGGGCGGAGCCCCAGGGGTCCTCGGCTTTCGGGTGCGGGCCGTGCGGGCTGGGCGCGCAGTTCCCCGCGCCCCTGGCAGGGCTGGTGCCGACCCGCATGCGCATCCTCAGCCCGCCGGGCTGCCCGGTGCGGGCCAGCACGGGGCATCTCAGCCCGTCCGGCGATTGGGGACGAGCGCCGTTCAGGGGCGGCCGCGGGAGGGGCGGGATCGGGGCCGCGTTTGCGCAGACGTATCGGCCGGCGCTGAGTAGGCTCGGTGGCTATGGAGCATGAGGTGTTCGTTCCGGTTGAGGCCCAGGCACTCCGGCAGACGCTGCGCGATCCCGCCCGGGTCGCGCGCTGTGTGCCGGGGCTCCAGCAGGATGCGGGGGAGCCGCCCATCGCGGGCCGGCTGAAGGTCCGTCTCGGCGGGAGCACCATCACCTACCGCGGCGCCCTGCGCATCACCGAGCAGGACGGCGGCGCGTTCGCCCTGGAGGGCGAGGGTGTCGAGGTCCGCGGCGCGGGCGCGGCCAAACTCACCTTGACCGTACGGCTTGAGGAGACCTCCGACGGCACCACCCTCGCCTTCTCGGGCACGGCGCTCGCGGAGGGCCGGGCGGCGGACGTACCGCACGAGACGGTCACCGCGTCGGCCGTGCGGCTACTCGACCGGTTCGCCGCGCAGCTGGCCCGTCCGGCCGGGGCGGAGCAGCCCGGCGCGGCGAGTCTCGCGGAGGCAGCCGGCAACCCGACGGCACCGACGGCACCGGCGAAAACCACCGACACGGACCGCAACACGGACCGCGGCGCCGACGGGAACGCCGACCGAGACGCTGATCCGGACGCGGACGGCGCACCCGACCTCGCGGACACCGACCTGAACACGGACCCGAGCGCGCAGCGGAACGCCGCTCGCGATTCCGGCCCGGGTGCCGGCCCGGGTGCCGGCCCCGGCGTGGGCCCCGGCGTGGGTCCCGGGGACGACGACCTTCCCTCCGTGTTCGACGCCGAGGTGCCGCCGCCGTCCCTCGACCCGCTCGCCGACGACGACTTCGCCATCGAGGTGGGCGAGCCGATGCCCGCCGAGGCCGCGCACGCGCGCCGCACGATGATCGGCCGCAGTGCCGAGGAGGTCGACCACGCACCGCCGCGCGGCCGGTACGCCCCGGTGCCCGCACCCTCCGGCAGCAACGCCGGTGCCACGCTGCGCTGGGTCGCCCCGGCCGCGGCCCTCGCGCTGGCCTCCGCGGTCGTGGTGGGGCGGGCGCTGCGGCGCCGACGCTGAGCCGTCGCGCCGCCCCCGCCCGTGCCGGCCGCGACGCGGGGCACTCGCGGGTGAGCCCACGGTGGCAAGCCACCGGTTAGGGTCGACGGTGTGAGCAGTGACCAGATCAAATTGGGCGTCGGCGCGGTGGAATTGACCGTCGACGCGGGCAACGGCTGCCGGATCAGCAGCCTGCGAATCGACGGCACCGAGGTGCTGCGCCAGGGCGAGAAGTACGGCTGCTTCCCGATGGTGCCGTGGTGCGGCCGGGTCGAGAACGGCCAGTTCCGTGACGGCGGCGTGAAGTACCAGATGCCGCTCAACTCGCCGCCGCACGCCATTCACGGCACCGCCCGCGACCACGCGTGGAAGACCGCGCGGGTCTCGGACACCGAAGCGGTGTTCACTCATGAGCTGACCGAGCCCTGGCCGTTCAGCGGCAAGGTCACCCAGATCTTCGAGCTGAGCCCCGACGCGCTGACCGTCCGGATGGGCATCGAGACGTACGACAACTCCTTCCCGGCACAGGTGGGCTGGCACCCCTGGTTCGTGCGGGAGATCGACGGCAGCCGGGTCGAGCTGGCCTTCGACGCGGCGTGGCAGGAGGAGCGCGGCGACGACCACCTGCCCACCGGACGGCGCATCGAGCCGCTGCCGGGCCCGTGGGACGACTGCTTCGGGATGCCGGACGGCGTCGATGTCACCCTCACCTGGCCCGGGCGGCTCGAACTGAAGGTGACCAGCCCCACCGAGTGGGTCGTCGTCTACGACGAGCAGGACGAGGCCGTGTGCGTGGAGCCGCAGTCGGGCCCGCCCAACGGCCTCAACACCCTGCCCCGCCAGGTCACCCCCATCGACCCCCTGGAGCTGGCGACGACGTGGACCTGGCGCCGTCCGTAAGGACGGCCCGTAAGCTCTCGCTCATGACTGACGTACGCGCTGACCTGCTCCAGCAGATCAAGGACAAGGCCGTGGTGCACGGCAAGGTGACCCTCTCCTCGGGGCGTGAGGCCGACTACTACATCGACCTGCGCCGCATCACGCTGGACGGCGAGGCCGCGCCGCTGGTCGGTCAGGTGATGCTCGACCTCACCGCCGAGCTCGACTTCGACTGCGTGGGCGGCCTGACCCTCGGCGCCGACCCGGTCGCCACCTCGATGCTGCACGCCTCGGCCGCGCGGGGACAGCGTCTCGACGCGTTCGTCGTGCGCAAGGCGCAGAAGGCGCACGGCATGCAGCGCCGCATCGAGGGCACCGAGGTCAAGGGCCGGCGCTGCCTCGTGGTCGAGGACACCTCCACCACCGGCGGCTCGCCGCTGACCGCCGTCGAGGCGGTGCGTGAGGCGGGCGGCGAGGTCGTCGCCGTCGCCACGATCGTGGACCGGGGCGCCGCCACGGCGATCGACGAGGCCGGGCTGCCCTACCTCACCGGATACCAGCTGGCGGACCTCGGGCTGGCGTAAAACGCGTGGTGCGCGGGCCCGGGATCCGGTCGTACGGCTCCCGACCTGGGTATTTCTCAAGGGGTGGACTGTTTCACGTGAAACGGTCCACCCCTTGGGCGTGCGGGGGGCGGAGCCGCCGCCAGAGTCTGGAAAGATGGGCCGCGACGATGACGTCGCCCCCAGGTCAGGGCCAGCACATATCGCACACCCCGCACATCACAAGGAGCGGACAGATGCCCATCGCAACCCCCGAGGTCTACAACGAGATGCTCGACCGGGCGAAGGCAGGCAAGTTCGCCTACCCGGCCATCAATGTGACCTCGACCCAGACCCTGCACGCTGCGCTGCGCGGCTTCGCGGAGGCCGAGAGCGACGGCATCATCCAGATCTCCACCGGTGGTGCGGAGTTCCTGGGTGGCCAGTACAACAAGGACATGGTGACCGGCGCGGTCGCCCTGGCCGAGTTCGCGCACGTCGTCGCCGCCAAGTACGACGTCACGGTCGCGCTGCACACCGACCACTGCCCGAAGGACAAGCTGGACGGTTACGTCCGTCCGCTGATCGAGGTCTCCGCGGCGCGTGTGGCCAAGGGCCTGAACCCGTTGTTCCAGTCGCACATGTGGGACGGCTCGGCCGAGACCCTTGCGGACAACCTGGCGATCGGCCAGGAGCTGCTGGCCAAGGCCGCCGCCGCGAAGATCATCCTTGAGGTCGAGATCACCCCGACCGGCGGCGAGGAGGACGGCGTCAGCCACGAGATCAACGACGAGCTGTACACGACCGTCGACGACGCGCTGCGCACCGCCGAGGCGCTGGGCCTGGGCGAGAAGGGCCGCTACCTGCTGGCCGCGTCCTTCGGCAACGTCCACGGTGTCTACAAGCCGGGCAACGTCGTGCTCCGCCCCGAACTGCTCAAGGACCTCCAGGCGGGCGTCGGCGAGAAGTACGGCAAGCCCTCGCCGTTCGACTTCGTCTTCCACGGCGGCTCGGGCTCCTCCGCGGAGGAGATCGCGACGGCCCTGGAGAACGGCGTCGTGAAGATGAACCTCGACACCGACACGCAGTACGCCTTCACCCGGCCGGTCGCGGACCACATGTTCCGCAACTACGACGGTGTCCTGAAGGTCGACGGTGAGGTCGGCAAGAAGTCGACGTACGACCCGCGCACGTGGGGCAAGCTCGCCGAGGCGGGCATGGCCAAGCGGGTCACTGAGGCGTGTGCGAATCTGCGCTCGACGGGTACGAAGCTGAAGTAGGCGGGGCGCGTGTAGGCACGCGCCGCCACGCCCCCTCGGCCCGGCGCCCCTCTCGGGGTGGCCGGGCCTTCCTGCGCCCGCGCCGCGGCGCCCCTGCACCCGGGGCACTCGCGCAGTTCCCCGCGCCCCTTGAGGGGGGTTGTCGGGTGCGGCCCGTGGTCGCTCCTCGCGCAGTTCCCCGCGCCCCTGAACCCGCTTTCGGCCGCGGGCCGTGGTCGCTTTTCGCGCAGTTCCTCGCGCCCCTGAACCCGTTTTCGGGTGCGGGTCGTGGTCGCTTTTCGCGCAGTTCCTCGCGCCCCTGAACCCCCCTTCGGGTGCGGGCTGTGGATGGTTGCTCGCGCAGTTCCTCGCGCCCCTGGCTACTCGGTGCGGGCCTGCATGGGCATCTTCAGCCCGTCCGGCGATTGAGGACGAGCGCCGTTCAGGCGCGAACCGGGGGTGCAGGGGGCGGAGCCCCCGCGTGGGGTCTGGGGCGCAGCCCCAGGGGTCAGCTCATTCAATGCGCTGTACGGGCGGGTGGGTGGGAAAACGTCCCCCGGGGTCTGGGGCCGAGCCCCAGGGAGCTGCACCCTCAAGTGGCCGCACGGGCGGGTGGGTGGGAGAACCCCCGGGCCCGGGTTTCGGGGTGGCCCCCCGTGGGGGACAGTCGTGCTGTGGCGGACAACGTACGCATGCGCACCCCACCCGGCCGCTGGGTGCTGCTCACCACCGTCCTCGGCTCAGGCATGGCCCTGCTCGACTCCACCGTCGTCAACGTCGCCCTGCCCCACATCGGCACCGACCTCGACACGGACATGGCCGTCCTCCAGTGGACCGTCAACGCCTACATGCTCACCCTCGCCGGCCTGATCCTGCTCGGCGGCGCCCTGGGTGACCGGTACGGCCGGCGGAAGGTGTTCGTGACCGGGGTGGTCTGGTTCGCCGCGGGGTCGCTGCTGTGCGGGCTCGCCCCGAACGCCGGGGTGCTCATCGCCGCCCGCGCGCTCCAGGGCATCGGCGGCGCGCTGCTCACGCCGGGCTCGCTCGCCATCATCCAGTCGGGCTTCCACCCGGACGACCGGGCCCGCGCGGTCGGCGTGTGGTCCGGGCTCGGCGGGGTGGGGGCCGCCGTCGGCCCGTTCCTCGGGGGCTGGCTGGTGGACGGCCCGGGCTGGCGCTGGGTGTTCCTGATCAACGTGCCGCTCGCGGCGCTCTGCGTGGCGGTCGCGCTGCGGCACGTACCGGAGTCGCGGGATCCGCGCGTCCACACGGGCCGTTTCGACGTGCCGGGCGCGGCGCTCGGCGCGCTGACCCTCGCCCTGGTGACGTACGCGCTGATCGAGGCGCCCGGCCAGGGCTCGTCGGGGCTGGTGGTGGGGGCGGCGGTGGCCGGGCTCGGGCTCGGCGCGGCGTTCGTACGGCGTGAGCGACGGCTGCCCGACCCCATGCTGCCGCCGGCGATGTTCCGCTCCCGCACGTTCACCGCGGTCAACGCGGTGACGGTGTGCGTGTACGCCGCCTTCGGCGGGTTCTTCTTCCTGGCCGCGCTCCAGCTCCAGGTCGTCGCCGGGTACTCGGCGCTCGGCGCGGGCGCGGCCCTGCTGCCGACGACCGTCCTGATGCTGCTGTTTTCCGCCCGCTCGGGCGAGCTCGGCCAGCGCGTCGGGCCGCGAATTCCGCTCACGGTGGGGCCGCTGCTGTGTGCGGCGGGCATGCTGTTGATGCTGCGGGTGGGTGAGCACGCGTCGTACGTACGTGACGTCCTGCCCGCCCTCGTCGTGCTCGGGCTCGGCATGGTCACCCTGGTGGCGCCGCTCACGGCGACGGTGCTCGCGTCCGTCGACGAGGGACGGGCCGGGCTGGCCAGCGGCATCAACAACGCCGCGGCGCGTGCGGCGGGGCTGATCGCGGTGGCGGCGTTGCCGCTGGCCGCGGGGATGGGGCCGGAGGCGTACCGGTCGGCGGCGGAGTTCGGGGGGACGTTTCGGCGGGCGATGCCGATGTGTGCGGGGGCGCTGGCGCTGGCCTCCGTGGTGGCGTTCCTGACCGTACGCCGGCCGGCGGAGGCCGTCGTTCCCTCGTGCCGCATGCAGTGCGGGGTGTCCGGGCCGGCCATCGAGCCCAATCACAACGAGTCCTGACCCACGCGCTCCTTGACACCTCGTTTTCGGGTGCGGGCGTTGCGTGGCTGGTCGCGCAGTTCCCCGCGCCCCTCAGCGGCGCGCAGGCCGGCCGGTATGGGCATCTCCGCCTGTCCGGTGCGTGAGGACGAGCGCCCTCACGGCGCGTCATGGGGCCGGGGCGGAGCCCCATGAGGGGGAGGGCGAGCCAGGCCGGCATCCGGGAGGCACAAGCCCAGCCGCACCCCGCCCACCCCCGGAGGGCCACGGTGGCAGACTGGCCCGCATGTCCCTTCACGAGAACCTGCTCGGTGGCCCCGCCCCGACCCTGCTGCCCGACGACCCGGAGCCCCGCGAGCTGCTGGCCGGCGGCACCGCACCCGCCGACGTCGCCGCGAAGTACCCCACCTCCTCGCTCGCCTGGGCGCAGCTGGCCGACGACGCGTTCGACGCCGGCCGCACCGTCGAGTCGTACGCCTACGCCCGTACCGGCTACCACCGCGGGCTGGACTCGCTGCGCCGCGCCGGATGGAAGGGCCACGGCCCGGTGCCGTTCGAGCACGAGCCCAACCGCGGCTTCCTGCGCGCCCTGCACGCCCTCGCCCGTGCCGCCCAGGCGATCGGTGAGGAGGCCGAGTACGAGCGCTGCACGACCTTCCTGCGCGACTCGTCCCCGCTCGCGGCCGACACCCTGGGCTGACGGGCTCCCGCACCCGGCCGGCCCCCGCAATCAAGCACCACTGCCCGCGGCCGGCCCCGCAGGCCAAGCACCACCGCCCCCGGCCGGCCAGGCCAAGCACCCCGCACCCGGCCGGCCAGGCCAAGCACCACGGCACACGCCCAGCCCCCGCAGGCCAAGCACCAGCGCCCCCGGCCGGCCAGGCCAAGCACCACCGCCCCCCGCCGAGCCGAGCGACGCGCCCCCGGTACGAAGCCCACCCGTAGCGACAACCCCGGCCGATCGGGAACGCCCGGGCCCTCCGTGCCCTCTTCCATGTCTGACACGGACGGTTCGGGCGGCCGCGTACGGCACGATCGCCTCGCGCCCGCCCCGACCGCATCGACAGGCTGGTGCAGAGGCCCCACTCCTCTCCCCCCACCCCAGCCGGGGACCAGGGGAGAACTCCGTCTTGGGCAAGCGAGGCGCCCGCAGCACAGCAGATCGTGACCGCAGGCCGAATGCGGCAGGGGCACAAGGGCGTGGCCGGCGCCGGGACGGGGGTGGGCGACGGCAGGGCGGATCCGCCGGCCGACGACGTCCGCGCTCGCGCGTGCTGCTCGTCGTCGGCTGTCTGCTCGGACTCACCCTGATCGGCGGGGTCGCCATCGCCCAGCGGTCGAGCGGCGGCCACTCCGCCGCCGTGGAGCCGGGCAACGTGGCCGCCAGCCCCATGGAGCAGACCTCCCCGCTGCCGGTCGACCCGCCCGCCAAGCCCACGCCCTCAGGTGGTGCGAGCGCTTCCAGCGGCACGAAGCCCGTCACCGTACCCGTGTCGGGGCCCGGCACCTTCACCACCGCGAAGGCGTCCGGCAAGGTCGTCGGCACCGGCGGGCCGCTGCGCCGCTATCAGGTGCAGGTCGAGGACGGGTCGGGCGTGTCGGCCGAACAGGCCGCCGACGACATCCAGACCATCCTGTCCGACCCCCGCAGCTGGGCCGCACACGGCAAGGGCCGCTTCCAGCTGGTCACGGGCAACGCCGACGTGACCATCAAGATCGCCACGCCCAGGAACACGGACAAGCTGTGCGCCTCCGTCGGCGACACGGGGGGCGAGCTGAACTGTGAGGTCGCGGGCGGTGTGATCGTCAATCTCAAGCGCTGGGTGACGGGCTCCCCGCAGTACGACGGGCCGCCCGCCGAGTACCGCCACCTCATCATCAACCACGAGATAGGCCACCTGATCGGCTACCACCGGCACATGGCCTGCCCCGGAGCCGGAAAGCTCGCCCCGGTGATGATGCAGCAGATCAAGGGTCTCGACGGCTGCAAGTCCAACGCCTGGCCGTTCACCGCGAGCGGGACGTTCGTCTCGGGGCCATCGGTGCCCTGACGAAGGGGGCGGAACCGTGTTTATGATGCCGGTGGGGACCGGGGCTCCGATGCCGACCAAGGAAGGGGCGGACCGCTACCCGGACACATCGAGGAGACAGCGATGTCATCAAAGATGTCCGAACCGGTCATGCCGCCCGAACGGGGCGACGAGCCGGAGACCCCGAACCTGGACTTCGAGGGCACGACACCCTACGAGGACTACGTCCAGGCGGACGTCCTCACCCATCTGCAACACCTGCGCTCCGACGACCCGGGCGAGATGGTCTTCCTGGTCACCACCCAGGTCATGGAGCTGTGGTTCACGGTCGTCGTGCACGAGTGGGAGACCGCGTCGAAGGCGCTGCGCGCGGACCGGATACAGGTCGCGGTGGACGCCCTGAAGCGTTCGGTGCGGGAACTGGAGGCGCTGAACGCCTCGTGGACGCCGCTGGCACAGCTGACCCCGGCGCAGTTCAACTCCTACCGCTCCGCGCTCGGCGAGGGCTCCGGCTTCCAGTCGGCGATGTACCGGCGGATGGAGTTCCTGCTCGGCGACAAGTCCGCGTCGATGCTGGTGCCGCACCGGGGCGCGCCGCGCGTGCACGCCGAGCTGGAGAAGGCGCTGGGCGAGCCGAGCCTGTACGACGAGGTGCTGGCGCTGCTCGCGCGGCGCGGATACGCGATCCCCGCCTCCGTCCTCCAGCGCGACCTGACCCGCAAGTACGAGCCGTCCCCCGAGGTCGAAGCGGTCTGGTCCGAGCTGTACCAGGGCGACCAGAACGGTGAACTGGTGCGCCTGGGCGAGGCGTTGACGGATGTCGGCGAGCTCGTGTGGCGCTGGCGCAACGACCACCTCGTGGCGACCCGGCGGGCCATGGGCGCCAAGGCGGGCACCGGCGGCTCGGCCGGGGTGGCCTGGCTGGAGAAGCGCGCCACCAAGAACGTGTTCCCCGAGCTGTGGACGGCGCGCAGCCATGTCTGACGCCCTGGCCGACAAGGCCGCGGCGCTCGACGCCGCCGACCAACTCGCCCGCCACCGCGACCTGTTCGCGCTCGACGACGGTGTGGTCTACCTCGACGGCAACTCGCTCGGCGCGCTGCCCCGGCACGTCCCGGCCCGCATGCAGGACGTCATCACCCGGGAGTGGGGCCATCTGCGTATCCGCTCCTGGGAGGAGAGCGGCTGGTGGACCGCGCCCGAGCGGATCGGCGACCGCATAGCCCCGCTCATCGGCGCGCCGCCCGGCAGCGTCGTGGTCGGGGACTCGACGAGCGTGAACGTCTTCAAGGCGCTGGTGGGCGCGGTGCGCCTGGCCGGTGACGACCGGGACGAGATCCTGGTCGACGCCTCGACGTTCCCCACGGACGGGTACGTGGCCCAGTCCGCGGCCCGCATGACGGGCCGTCGGATCCGCGCCCTCGCGCCACACGAGATCGTCGGCGCGCTCGGCCCGCGCACGGCGGCGGCCCTGGTCAACCATGTGGACTACCGCACGGGCCGCCTGAACGACCTGCCCGGCACGACGGCGGCGATCCGGGCCGCCGGCGCCGTCGCGGTCTGGGACCTGTGCCACAGCGCGGGTGCGCTGCCGGTCGGTCTCGACGCGCACGGCGTCGACTTCGCGGTGGGCTGTACGTACAAGTACCTGAACGGCGGCCCGGGTTCACCCGCGTACCTGTACGTGCGCGGCGAGCACCAGGCCCGCTTCGACACCCCGCTGCCCGGCTGGAACTCGCACGAGGACCCGTTCGGGATGCGGCCGGCCTACGCGCCGGGCGAAGGGGCCGTGCGGGGCCGCGTCGGCACCCCGGACATCCTGTCCATGCTGGCCCTGGAGTCGGCCCTCGACGTGTGGGACGGCGTGTCGATCGACGCGGTCCGTGCGAAGTCCCTCGCCCTGACGGACTTCTTCCTGGAGTGCGTCGAGGCGTACGTCCCGGCCGGCCGGGTCACCTCGGTGACCCCGGCGGCCGCCGCGGAGCGGGGCAGTCAGGTGTCGCTGAGCTGCGAGAAGGCGGGCGACGTGATGAGCGCCCTCACCGAACGCGGCGTGGTCGGCGACTTCCGCCGCCCCGACGTCCTGCGCTTCGGCTTCACCCCGCTGTACGTGGGCTTCGCCGACGCGCAGCGGGCGGCGTCGGAGCTGGCCGCGCTGCTGAGCTGACCCGCACGGCGGTTCAGCCGCACCGGTCCGCAGGGGGCCCCGGACGCCCTGGTAGCGTCCGGGGCGCCCGGGTGATCAACCGGCTTGGCCTGGCGAAAGGTTGGGGAATGACGGATCCCGCAGAGCGTGACGCGGCCGAAGAGGCCTCCGCCTTCTCCCATCCCGCCGTCGCCCCCGACGCCACCGCCGCCTACGGCGACCACCCCGACCAGGTGATCGACTTCTACGCCCCGCGGGACGCCCGCACCGGCGCCCCCCTGGTCGTCCTGCTGCACGGCGGCGCCTGGCGGGCCCCGTACGACCGTGCGCACGTCACCCCGCTCGCCGACTTCCTCGCCCGGCGCGGGTTCGCCGTGGCCAATGTGGAGTACCGGCGGGGGCCCCTGCTGCCGCAGCAGGGGGGTGACGGTCCGGTGGCCGGGCGCTGGCCCGACACGTTCGACGACGTGGCGGCCGCCCTGGACGCGCTGCCGCTGCTCGTACGGGACGCCGTGCCGGGGGCCGACCCCCGCCGCACCGTGCTGGCCGGGCATTCGGCGGGCGGCCATCTCGCCCTGTGGGGCGCGGCCAGGCACGTACTGCCACTCGGCTCCCCGTGGCGCACCCCGGCCCCGGCCGCCCTGCGCGGCGTCGTGGCGCTCGCCCCGATCGCCGACTTCGCGACGGCGACGGAGCTGGACGTGTGCTCGGGCGCGTTCACCCAACTCCTTGGCGGAGGCGCCGAGTTGGCGCAACGCATCCCGCACGCCGACCCGGCCGCCCTGCTGCCGACCGGGATCGCCACCACTGTGGTGCAGGGCCGCGAGGACATCGTCGTACCGCGGGCCGTCGCGGAGGCGTACGTGGACGCGGCGGCGAAGGCGGGCGAGATGGTGGGGCTGACCCTGCTGGACGACGTCGGTCACTTCCCGCTCATCGACCCCGCGGCCGACGCGTGCGCCGTGGTGGCCGAGGAGATCGCCCAACTGGCCTACTGAGCCGACGCGTTCAGCCCGCCCGCACCGGATGCGAAGGCGCCCTGGCGGAAGGCGAGTCCGGCGAAGCGCCCGCCCATGAGGTGGTGGGTCGCGGCGTCCGGAGGCCGAGCCGTACGCCGGAGGGCGGGCTCGCGTACGGTCATGCCGGCGTCCCTGCTCGGGTCGGGTCGCGTGCGGGTCCGGTCATGACGTGGGCCAGTTGCGCAGCAGGGCGTCGAGTGCGTCCAGGGTGCGCTCCCAGGTTTCCTGGGTGTCGGGGGCGCTGTGGCTGAACCCGCCACCCATTTCCAGGCTGATGTAGCCGTGGAAGACACTGCCGAGCAGGCGCACCGCGTGTGTCTGGTCCGGCTCGGTGAGGTCGTAGCCGCGCAGGATCGCGCGGGTCATCCGGGCGTGCCGGCCGCCCGCGCTCGCGGCCGCCGCCTGCGGGTCGAGCCGCAGCTGGGCCGCGGCGTAACGGCCGGGGTGCCGGTGGGCGTAGTCGCGGTAGACGTTCCCGAGTGCGGCGAGCGCGTCCTTGCCGGAGCGTCCGGCCACGGCGTCGGCGGCCTGGTCCGCGAGTTCTTCCAGGGCCAGCAGGGCGAGCCGGGTCTTGAGGTCCTGGGAGTTCTTGATGTGCGAGTACAGGCTCGCGACCTTCACGTCGAACCGCCTGGCCAGCGCTGAGACGGTCACCTGCTCGAAGCCGACCTCGTCGGCGAGCTCGGCGCCCGCCAGGACCAGCCGGTCGGTGGTGAGTCCTACCCGTGCCATGGCCATCCTCTCCCTTGCCCGAAGCCATTATGAGTTTGCCTAAAGCCTTTAGGCAAATTACCGTGACGTATATGAAGCCGCTGACCGAACAAGAGATCCGTGCCGCCTTCGTGAACTGCACCAAGGGCGAGGCCAAGCGCATGGCCGTGCCGAACGACCTGGCCGAGCGGCCCTGGGACGACCTGGACTACTTCGGCTGGCGCGACCCGCAGGCCCCCGACCGGGGTTACCTCGTCGTCGAACTCGACGGCCGCCCGCACGGCCTGGCGATGCGCTGCTCCAGCGCGGTCTCCGGCCGGCAGCGGCGCAGCATGTGCTCGATGTGTCTGACCACCCACTCCGGCGGCGTCTCCCTGATGGTCGCGCCGAAGGCGGGCAGGCCCGGCAAGGAGGGGAACTCGGTCGGCGCCTACATCTGCGCGGACCTCGACTGCTCGCTCTACGTACGCGGCAAGAAGGACGCGGGAGCCGGCGCACGGCTGCACGAGACGCTGACGGTGGAGCAGAAGATCGAGCGGACGGTGCTGAATGTCGCCGCGTTCGTCGCCAAGGTGACGGCGTAGGGCACCCGGTCCACCCGGTCCACCCGGTCCACCCGGTCCACCCGGTCCACCCGGTTTACCCGGCCTACCCGGTCCACCCGGTCCACCAGTCCACCGGTCCACCCCGTTCAAACTGGTCCACCGCGTAGTCCCTGAGGCGGACCCCGCAGGATCCCCATCGCGCCGGACGCCCCCGCTCGGCCCGCCGCCTACCTTGGGGGTGTGAACGAGACGACCAGACCCCGAACGGGGAGCGGCAGGGCCGCAGCAGGCGGGGGCGGCGAGCGCAGCCCGGAGTTCCGGCTGGCGATGGACGCGTACGGGGGGCTGCGCAGGGACCTGTTCCACAACGCGTTCGCCTACCGGATGCTGCCGCGCATGCGGACCGACGGCCCGCTGACCCGCCGGCTGCCGGGCCGGATGCGCGCGTACGCGGCCTGGACGCCGCACGCCCTGGTGTGCTTCCTCGCGTTCTGCACGGCGACGTTCGCGGCCTCGTGGGACGTCGGCCGGCTGGGCATCAGCATGGCGTGGCCGGTGGGCGGGGCGATCCTGGCAGCGCCGGTGCTCATGACGCTGGTGCGGCCCATCGGGGCGTTCTGGCTGTCGTGCGCGGCGACGGTCTTCATGGGGGTGGTGGGGGCGCACGGCGGCATGGGCCCCTGGTCGCCGGGGACGACCGTCATGCACCTCAGCGTCCTGACCGTCGTGGCGCTGCGCACCCGCCCCCGCGTCTCGGCCTGGATGTGGGTGTTCACCGTCGTTCTCGGCGCGATGCTGAGTTCCACGCGCGGCTACTGGTACGCCGACAACACCGTGCAGCTCGCCACCCTCTACGGGATCGTGCTGCTCGTCATCTCCGTACGGCACATCCGCAAGGACGCCGAGCGGCAGGTCAGCGCGGAGAAGTCGGTCACCGCCGTGGAACGCGACAAGCGGACCGTCCTCGAAGAGCGCACCAACATCGCGCGCGAGCTGCACGATGTGGTGGCGCACCACATGTCGGTCGTCGCCATCCAGGCCGAGGCCGCGCCCTACCGGGTGGAGAACCCGCCGCCCGAGCTCGCCCAGGCCTTCGCCACGATCCGCGAGAACGCGGTGGCCGCGCTCACCGAACTGCGCCGGGTCCTCGGCGTCGTACGCGCGGAGGACTACGAGGCGCCGGACGCCCCCCAGCCCACCCTGGCCGACCTGGACGGCCTCCTGTCCAACGTCCGCGAGGCCGGCCTGCCCGTGGAGAAGGTCGTCACCGGCGCGGTACGGGAACTCCCGCAGGGCGTCGAGCTGTCGGCGTACCGGATCATCCAGGAAGCGCTCAGCAACACCCTGCGGCACGCACCGGGCTCGGGGGCGCGGGTGGAGATCGGGTACGTTCTGGGCGGGCTCGGCCTGCGCGTCGTCAATGGCCGCGCGACCGCCGAGGCCGGGCCCTCGCAGGGTTCCGGGCACGGGCTGACGGGGATGGCGGAGCGGGTGGCGATGCTGGGCGGCGTGATGACCGCCGAGCGGACGGCGGAGGGTGGCTACGAGGTCACCGTCTTCATCCCGGTCGCCCCGGTCGCCCCGGTCGAGCCGGCCGAGGCGGCCGAGGCGGAGCCCACGGTGGACCTGGCCAAGAGAACGGAAGAGCGGGCATGACGATCAAGGTGCTGATCGTCGACGACCAGATGATGGTGCGCGAGGGATTCTCCGTCCTGCTCGGCGCGCAGCCGGACATCGAGGTCGTCGGCGAGGCGGTCGACGGCCGCGAGGCGGTCGCCCAGGTGCAGGCGCTGCGCCCCGACGTGGTCCTGATGGACATCCGCATGCCGGGCATGAACGGCATCGAGGCGACGCGGGAGATCGTCGCGGCGGACGCCTCGTCGAAGGTGCTCGTCCTGACGACCTTCGACCTCGACGAGTACGTGTACCAGGCGCTGCGGGCAGGCGCGTCGGGCTTCCTCCTGAAGGACGCGTCGGCCCGCCAACTCGCCGACGGGGTAAGGGTGGTGGCCTCCGGCGAAGCCCTCCTTGCCCCGTCGGTGACCCGGCGCCTGATCAACGAGTTCGCCCGGGTCCTGCCGGTGCAGCGGGCCGGCTCGTCCCCGACGGGCGAGGTCGAGGAACTGACCGACCGCGAGACGGAAGTCCTCGTCCTGATCGCGCAGGGCCTGTCGAACCACGAGATCGCGGACCGCCTGGTGGTGGCGGAGTCGACCATCAAGACCCATGTGAGCCGGGTCCTGGTGAAACTGGGCCTACGAGACCGCACGCAGGCAGCGGTCTACGCATACGAAACCCGCCTGGTAACCCCGGCCTGACCGCGGGGGGCTGCGCGCCCAGCCGAGTACGGTCCGAGGTGGACAGCGGGTTTGAGGGGCGCGGGGGGCTGCGCCCAGCTACCGACGGCCCCCGGTGGAGAGCGGGTTTGAGGGGCGCGGGGAACTGTCCGCCCAGCGTGCACGGGCCGCAGTGGACAGCGGGTTGAGCGGCGCGGGGAATTGCGCAAACAGCCACCCCCCCACCCCCCGCGCCACCTGCGCCCGTACCCCAGCCCCCAAACCCCGCCCCCTTGATCCCGCGCCCAGCGGACCCCCATCCTCACCCCCATGAACCAAGCCGACCCAGCGACATCCACCCCCCTCTTCCGCCCCGGCGACGCGGACTTCGTCGCCAACCCCTACCCCGCGTACGCGGAACTCCGCACAGCGGGCAGAGTGCACTACCACGCCCCCACGAACCAGTGGCTGATCCCTCACCACGCAGACGTGTCCGCGCTGCTCCGAGACCGTCGGCTTGGCCGGAGTTATCAACACCGCTTCACCCACGAGGAGTTCGGCCGCACCCCACCACGCCCCGCGCACGAGCCGTTCCATACCCTCAACGACCACGGCATGCTCGACCTGGAACCCCCGGACCACACCCGCATCCGGCGCCTCGTCTCGCAGGCGTTCACCCCCCGCACCGTGGAACGGCTCGCCCCGACCGTGCGCCGCCTCGCCGCCCGCCTCGTGGGCGACTTCCGGGAGGCCGGCGGTGGCGACCTCGTGGCCGAGGTCGCCGAACCCCTCCCCGTCGCCGTCATCGCCGAAATGCTCGGCATCCCCGACGCCGACCGACCGCTCCTGCGCCCCTGGTCCGCCGCGATCTGCGGCATGTACGAGCTCAACCCGGACGAGGAAACCGCCGCCCGCGCGGTACGGGCCTCCCTTGAATTCACGGCGTACCTCAGGGAGTTGATCGGCGAGCGGCGCAGGAGCCCCGGCGACGACCTGATCTCCGCCCTCATTGCGGCGTACGACGGCGAGAGCGGTGACCGCGGTGACAACGCTGATCGTGGCCGGGGCCGGGACCGGGGTCGCCGGCTCACCGAGCAGGAGATGATCTCCACCTGCGTGCTGCTCCTCAACGCCGGTCACGAGGCCACCGTCAACACCACCGCCAACGGCTGGTGGGCGCTGTTGCGCAACCCCGCTCAGCTGGCCGCGCTCCGGGCGGAGCCGGTCGCGCTGTTGCCCACGGCCATCGAGGAGCTGATGCGGTATGACACCCCGCTCCAGCTCTTCGAGCGCTGGGTGCTCGAAGACATGGAGTTCGCGGGACTCGAACTGCCGCGCGGCAGTGAGGTCGCCCTCCTCTTCGGGTCCGCCAACCACGACCCCGCCCGGTTCGCCGACCCCGCCGCCCTGGACTTGTCCCGCGCCGACAATCCGCACGTCTCCTTCGGGGCCGGGATCCACTATTGCCTCGGCGCCCCGCTGGCCCGGCTCGAACTGGCGTCGTCGTTCGGCGAGTTGCTGCGGCAGGCACCGGGGCTGCGGCTGGCGGCCGAGCCGGAGTGGGGTCCGGGGTTCGTGATCCGGGGCCTGAAGGAGCTCCAGGTGGAGTGCTGAAAAAAATCAGCCGGCCGGGCTGCCCGGCGCGGGCCAGCATGGACATCCCCAGCCCGCCGGGCTGCTCGGTGCGGGCCTGTACGGACACCTTCAGCCGGCCGGGCTGCTCGGTGCGGGCCGGCATGGACATCCTCAGCCCGCCGGGCTGTCCGGTGTGGCCGCACATCGGCATCTTCAACCGGCCGGGCTGCCCGGTGCGGGCCCGCATGGGCATCTTCAGCCGGGCTGTCCGGTGCGGGCCGGTACGGGCATCTTCAGCCCGTCCGGCGTTTGAGGACGAGCGCCGTTCAGGCGCGTTCGGGGTCTGGGGCGGAGCCCCAGGGTCCCTCGGCTTTTGGGTGCGGTTCGTGGTCGCTTCTCGCGCAGTTCCCCGCGCCCCTGGCGGTGCTGGTGCGGGCCAGCACGGACACCCTCAGCCCGCCGGGCTGCCCGGTGCCGGCCCGCATGGACACCCCCAGCCCGCCCGGCTGACCCAATGCCGGCCGGTACGGACACCTCGGCCCGCCGGCCCGCATGGGCACCCTCGACCCGCCCGGCCAGCACGCGGCATCCTCAGCCCGTCCGGCGATTGAGGACGGGCCGGGGGCGCCCGTGCGAGCGGGGGCTGGGGCGGCGCCCCGGGGTTAGTCGGGCAGGACCAGCCACGCAGACGCCCCTGGGGTTAGCCGGGCAGGGCCAGCCGCGCAGACGCCCCGGGGTCACCCGGGCAGGGTCAGCCACGCAGCCCGACCCGGGGTCACCCGGGCAGGACCAGCTGCCACGCATCCGCAAGCACCGTCCACGTCCGCGTACGAACCGGCCCCGCCACCACCTGATCCGCCCGGTAGCGAAAGCCCCCCACCGGCCCGGAGATCGTCACGGCCCGCGCAGCCACCCGCACCCGCTCACCGGTCCGCCCATGCACCACCACCTGCGCGAGCCCGTCCGCCGACGCCACCGACACCCCGGCCACCGGCAGGTCGAGGTCGCTCAAAAGCACCCCGTCCGCCTCCACCCGCAGCCGGTGCGCGACGGCCGCCGCCACCGGCGCGGGCGCCCCCACCAGGGTGCGGACCAGCGTGCGGGCCGCGCCCCACACCGTCGGCGAGGCGGGCCGCGCGCGGACCGGGCTCAGGGCGGGCACGCGCAGCGCGCCGAGCACCACCTGGTCGCAGTCGTCCACCAGGAGGTCGAGCCGGCGCCCCGCGCCCTCCAGGGCGGTCCGCGCCGCCGCCACCGCCCCCAGCGGCACCCCGAGCGAACGGGCCAGCCGCAACGAGTCCGCCGCGCCCACCGGGACCATGGCCAGTTCGCCCCGGTCGAGCTCACGCTCACGGTGCAGCAGGGTCACGGTGCGTAGCAGCGCCTGGTCGTCGCCGACCACCACGGTGCGCCGTCCACTGCGGCGGGCCAGCGCCCGCGCGAACTCCTCCGGGCCCTGCGGCCAGCAGATTTTCGCCTGTGCTCCCGCACACAGCACATCTTTCGCGATCCGTACGGACTCGCCGTCAATACGGCGGGCGACCGGGTCGATGAGCACGACGAGCTGGTGCGCAGCCGACACCTCGGTCCTTCCTCGGGTAGCATCTTTGTGCAAGAGCCCCTTGCGCTATTGCGCCAGGGGCTTCGTCTATTCCGGGGCAACCGGTTCAACGGATCAGGCCCATGGTGTACGCATCCACGTATGGAGCGCGTATGCCCCTGACCTTGGACATGCCCCGCCCGGAAGGGGTGTACGCCTGTGCCCGCACTTGTGCTGCTCGGTGCTCAGTGGGGTGACGAGGGCAAGGGAAAGGCCACCGACCTCCTCGGTGGATCCGTTGACTATGTGGTGCGTTACCAGGGCGGCAACAATGCCGGCCACACGGTTGTCGTAGGCGACCAGAAGTACGCGCTGCATCTTCTCCCTTCCGGAATCCTCTCCCCGGGGTGCACCCCGGTGATCGGCAACGGAGTCGTCGTCGACCCGGCGGTCCTGCTCTCCGAGCTGAGCGGGCTGAACGAGCGCGGCGTCGACACGTCCAAGCTCCTGATCAGCGGCAACGCTCACCTGATCACGCCGTACAACGTCACGCTCGACAAGGTCTCCGAGCGCTTCCTCGGCAAGCGGAAGATCGGCACCACCGGCCGTGGCATCGGCCCGACCTACGCCGACAAGATCAACCGCGTCGGCATCCGCGTCCAGGACCTCTACGACGAGTCGATCCTGGAGCAGAAGGTCGAGGCGGCCCTTGAGGGCAAGAACCAGCTGCTCGCCAAGGTCTACAACCGCCGCGCGATCGAGGTCGGCAAGATCGTCGAGGAGATGCTCCAGTACGCGGAGCAGCTGAGGCCGTTCGTCACGGACACCACCCTGGTCCTGAACAAGGCGCTCGACGACAACAAGGTCGTGCTCTTCGAGGGCGGCCAGGGCACCCTGCTCGACGTCGACCACGGCACGTACCCCTTCGTCACCTCCTCGAACCCGACCGCGGGCGGCGCCTGCACGGGCGCGGGCGTGGGTCCGACGAAGATCAGCCGCGTCATCGGCATCCTGAAGGCGTACACGACCCGTGTCGGCGCGGGCCCGTTCCCGACCGAGCTGTTCGACGAGGACGGCGAGGCGCTGCGCCGCATCGGCGGCGAGCGCGGTGTCACCACCGGCCGTGACCGCCGCTGCGGCTGGTTCGACGCGCCGATCGCCCGCTACGCGACCCGCGTGAACGGCCTGACCGACTTCTTCCTCACCAAGCTGGACGTGCTGACCGGCTGGGAGGAGATCCCGGTGTGTGTCGCGTACGAGATCGACGGCAAGCGCGTCGAGGAACTTCCCTACTCGCAGACCGACTTCCACCACGCGAAGCCGATCTACGAGAAGCTGCCGGGATGGTCCGAGGACATCACCAAGGCCAAGACCTTCGCCGACCTGCCGAAGAACGCGCAGGCCTACGTGAAGGCGCTTGAGGAGATGTCGGGCGCGCCGATCTCCGCGATCGGCGTCGGCCCCGGCCGCACCGAGACGATCGAGATCAACTCCTTCATCTGACAAGGCGGTTCACCCGCCCGGCCACGTCGGCGGGCCGGGTGATCCCGTTCGACGCAAGCCCCCGGCACCCGCTCCACAGCGGGTGCCGGGGGCTTGCGTCGTCTCCGCATGCCCGCCGCTTCCGGACGTATGGCCGGTTCGCGGCTCTTGTCACCCGATGTCCGTCACCTCTTGGCTACTGGTCTTAGCTACTGGTCTTAGCTACTGGCGGGCCCCGGCCGGGGCCCCGGGTACGAAGGGGCGGGTGGATCATGCCGGAGTTCCGCGGTGCCGAGGAACGGTTGGACCGGGTGCGCGAGACCGTGCGGGGGTTCGAGGGTGCGCGTGTCCAGTCGAGGGCCGCGCGGCGCAGGGGGCTGAGCCGGGGGCAGAACCTGCTGCTGGGCGCGGCCCTGCATGCGGCGTCCCGGTTCGAGCAGGGCCTGGAACCGACCGGCCTTGAGGCGATGCTCCTGGACGTGCTGCGGGCGGCCGCCGCCGACGACCGGGAGATCGCGTCCTGGGGCCGTGTGTTCGCCGAGCAGCGGACGGCGCGCGGCGGCGTCGCGGTCTTCCCCGCCGAGGTCAACCGCCTTGAGGACAAGACGGGTTACGGCTTCGCGCAGCTGCGGGACGACCTGGCGGCGCTCACGGGGGAGATTGTGGCGCAGCCCAACGTGGAGATCGTGGACGTCACTCGCACGGAGCCCGGCGGGCCCACGGACAGCGAGGAATTCCTGCGGGCGCTGGCCGAGTACGGTGCGGGCGTGACCGTGCTGACCGGGTCGCGCGGGGCGGACGTGGCGCAGGCTCCGGCGGCGTCCGCGATGCCGCTCCGGGTCGCGCTGGCACCGTCGCGGTTCGTGTGCGAGCGGCGTTCGGGCGAGCTCGGCAAGGACGAGATCTACTGGGCGATGGCGGCCGGCACCGACACCGAGGCGAAGAACTCGGCCAAGACACCGGAGTTCGGGTCCGTCGTCACCGGCAGCGATCGCGCGTTCACCGGGGACCATGCCCTCACCCTGGTCGACGGCCCGGTGCGCGGCTACGTCTCGCTGAACATCGAGTGCTGGGAGGCCGACCACAGTGCGGGCGGCTTCTACAACAAGATGCGCGAGGTGCTGCGTACGCTGTCGGAACGGCTCGCGGAGGCGTCCAAGGAGCAGAACTACAACCCGCCCGACCGCGAGTTCAACGCCGAGGGCTGGGCCGCGCTCCTGTCCGTGCTGGGCGAGCTGATCAACGCGCTCCTCGGCTGGCTGACCAACGAGGACGACCTGGTCTGCGAACGCTCCATCGGCCTGTCCCACGCGGCCCTCATCCGCTATTTCACCCCGGCGGGCCGCGACGAGTCGTGGATGTTCGACGGGGGGAGCGGCGGCCGCCACAAGCTGTGGCTGCGCGGCGCCGTCGAGCCCGTCCCGGTGCGCCCCCACTACCGGCGTACGGCCGGGACGAACTGGGAGGCCGGCGAAGGCGCCTTCGACGACAAGCGCACGGCGGGCACCGCGCCCGTCGGCGTCTTCTTCACCGACGACAGCCAGCCCAGTGTCTTCTACACCGACGCCGCCACCCAGCACCTGTACTGGGCGCCCCACACGAACACGCCGGGCACCACGTTCCACGGCGTCGCCACCCATGTGCCGCCGGGGGCGGCCGTCCACGACGGAACGCTCCACTGCGTGCACATCGGCCGCGACGAACGCGTCTGGTGGAACTTCCGTACGGCGACCGGCAGTTGGACGCTCCCCGTCCACGTCGACGCCTGGGATTCGGCCCTCACCCCGGCGCTTGCCTCACACAACGGCACCCTGTACTGCGCCCACGTCGGCGGCGACGGCAGGGTGTACGTGGCCCGCCTCACCGGCACCACCTGGGCCGGCGCGACCCAGGTCCCCGGCTGGCAGACACCCCGCCCGGTGGCCCTCACCTCGCACGCCGGCCACCTGTACCTGGCCCACACCGGGATGGACGGCGCCCTCTGGCTCGCCTCCAGCACCAACGGGTCCACCTGGGCTGGCCTGGCCCGCGTCGGCACCGCGACCACCATCGAGGCCCCCGCCCTGGCCTCGCACGCGGGCAAGCTGCACATCGCGTACCGCAGCGCATCCGGCACCCTTGACGTCGCCGTCCAGAACGGCACCACCTGGTCCACCACCCGGGTCCAGTCCGGCGGCTACGGCCCACCCAGCCTCACCGCCCGGGCCGACCGGCTCTACGCCCTCTTCATCTGAGCGCGCCGACCGGCCTCCCGCGTCACCAGAGCCTGTCGAGGGCGCCCGGACAGAGCGCGACCCGGTCACCCTCGCGGGGTCTGCCAGGCGGCGGGCTGGCCCGCCATGCCCCCGCCCGCCGCGCCCGGTTCACCCGCCCGGTGACGCAGCCTTCCACCCGAGGGACGCCGCCCAGACCCCGGGCGCCACGACGCGTACCCCTGCTCCTCCGCCATCTCCACGATGACGCCCAGTGCTTTGCGAGGGCCCAGAGCCTGTGCTCCGGTCTTCGCACAGTGCTGGGCGTAAGCCTTCGCAGGGTTGGATACTTTCGGTGGTTGTGGGCGGCAGTTGGTGGGCTGCGGGCACCACGACAGTATGCTCATCGGGTCTTCCGCCCTGCCTCGCCGACCAGGAGTGCACGATGTTCAAAGCTCGAACGTCCGTCGGCATGACGATGCTCGCGTCCGTCACCGCGGTTGTGGTCGGCACGCTGCTTCTGGGCTGCTCGGCTTCCGTCACGGCTGGCAAGTCGACGCCGAAGCTGTCGGCGGCCAAGGTCGCCGACACCGTCGCCGACAAGCTCGCCGCCACGACGGGGCAGCCCAAGCCGCATGTCACCTGCCCTGAGGATCTGGTGGGCAAGGCCGGGACCACCTCGCGCTGCACCCTCACGGCGGACGACGGAAGCACCCTGGGCGTGACGGTCAAGGTCACCTCGGTCAGTGGCGACCAGATCAACTTCGACTTCAAAGCTGACGACAAGAGCTCTCCGGCCCCGAACTGACCGCATGCGCAAGCCGGTTGGCGCGCCTTCACGCTCGGGTCGGTATTGCCTACGCCCCCGACTCGGCGCCTGTACCGTACGGGTGGTCCTTGTAGGGGTGACGGAGCCAAAGCGTCACCGTTCGAGCGTACGAGCAGATCCAGTCCAGGGGGTGCCGGCCAAGTCGGCGCTGAGCAGCGGCAGGCAGGGGAGGCACTGCTGATGGCAGGCACGGAGCTGGGAAGCGGCGCGACAGCACAGCAGGTGGGCATGCGGCTGAACCAGATACCCGCTGATCCCGGCGGGACTCCGGCCGCGCCGGGTCCTTTCGGTGGGCAGAAGCTGGTGTCCACTCCGGCCCAGAAGCAGGCCGCGGCCAACACGATCGAGCAGCACATCGAGCCCGACACCCGCACGGCTGGGGCTTTCGCGGACACGGAGACCAGCACGGCTGTCTCGGCTCTCCACGGCGGATGGCACACCTCAGGGGCGCTGAAGAAGGCGCACGAGGCCTGGGAAACGCAGGTGAAGAACCTGACGAACATGCTCGGCGCGGACAAGGGCGCGTTGCGCAGCACTACCCACACTCTGAACGCCACGGACTTCCACGCCCAGTCGCAGGCGAACGCCGTGCCGGTGTCGGTGTTCTCCGGGTACTGACCGGGCGGCCCGCTCCGGGGCCCACCACCCTGACGAACTCACCACGGCGATGGCTTGGAAATGACCACGGGGAACCATGCCGACGTATCACGAGATCCTCAGCACCGACTTCTCCACCCTCACGACGGCCGCTGAGCGCTGGGACGGGATGGCGGAGGAGTTCAAGAAGCAGGAGACCGCCTATCAGCGGGACGTGCATGGCATCACCCTGAGTCCGGGCTGGACCTGGCGAGCTGTGGTCCTGGGCAAGTTGTGACGTCGGAGGCCTCCTGCCTCGCTGTTCGTCATCGGTGTCCCGGCAAGCGCCGTCCGGGGCGCGAGCCGCACTGCGATCCGCCCCCGGCCCGTCCTGCCGACGGGCGGGGGCGGATGGCCGCGCGGGCCCGGGCCCGAGCCCGCGCGAGGGTGTCAGGCGGTCACACCAAGGCCGACGCCTCCCAGCCCAGGAACGCCGCCCAGGTGGCCGGAGCCACCGCGAACGAGGGACCGTCGGCCACCTTCGAGTCCCGTATGTGGACGGCTTGGGGGCAGGTGGCCACCTCTACGCAGTTGCCGCCGCCGCTGTCGCTGTACGAGGACTTGCGCCAGGTGATGGCGGCCTCTAGGCAGTCCCCGCCGCTGGAGCTGCTGTAGCTGGACTTGAACCACTGAAGGGTGCTGCTCATCTCTGATCTCCCGCCAATTCTTCGATGAGGTTCAGTGAAGCGCGAGTGTCCAGAGCCTGTGACTGGATCTTCGCGTAGCGCTGGGCGAGCTTACTCACCTTCGAAGGGTCCGTGATCAGCAGGCTTTCGCCCTCCACCTCCAAGAAGACGAGACGATCGTGCGCCGGGGTCTCCATCACGTTCATCGTGCCTCGATCTCCTGCGTGCTCACCGCTCAGACCGCAGTCCAGCGGCAGTACTTGGACGGTCACATTACGCCGACGAGCGCACTCCGCGAGGTGCAGCATCTGCTTACGCATGACCTCCGGGCTGCCGATGATCCTCCTCAGCACCGACTCCTCCAGCACGAGCTCGATCAGAGCCACCGGCTCTCGGTCGAAGAGTGCCTTGCGTGCCATCCTCGCCTCCACCAGGTCCTCTACTCGCTGCTCCGGCAACGGGGGGTATCCGCCGCCGATCAGGGCACGTGCGTACTCCTCGGTTTGGAAGAGCCCGTGCACGACGAACGTTTCGTACGGTCGCAGCACCACGGCCTTTTGTTCCAGGACCGAGTAGCCCTGGAACTGCGCCGGGTACTTCTCCAGCCGGATGAACGGTCGGGCCTCCTCAAAGACCCCCAGCCCCTCCCCCAACACCTTCTCCAGTGCCACCAGCATGTCGTCCGATGCCGGCTGGGCCAGCGTCTCCATCGCGCTCACCGCCGCTCCGGAGAAGCCGAGGTGCTTTCCCAGCTGTTCCTGCGTCCACCCCTTCCTGAGCCGCAATTTGCGGGCCAGATTGGCGACCATCTGGGCCGTCGGCCCCGCCGTCACTTTGTTTTCCGCTCGTGCCATATGCGATCACGCTCCGACTCAACCGGTCTCAACCGGTCACGACTCAGCCCCGCTGAATTCGACCCGGTGCAAGGGGAGTTGAGGCTGGTCAACGGCTCCCCGACGGTCCCCGTGCGGTCCTGGAAAACGCTAGCGGGATGGGCCGAGACTGTCCCCGTGAATGCGCAAATCGACGAATCGAACCTTGACTGGATTCCGCTCTCCGGGATCCACCTCAGAAAGGCGGGCGTGCAATTCGATGCCGTGCGCATCAATGGGTATGTCGGGCGCTGTGTGGCGGACGCGATGGAGGAGCTGACCGGGGGCGACCCGGGGCCGATCGTGGCCGACGAACGCGGGTGGCGGCCGGTGTACTTCCTGGTGCCGCCGAGCAGTACGTCGCACCGGGCCTGGCCGGTCGTGGCGACGACGTTCAACTCGTATGGCGGGGCGGTGAGTTACGTACCCGTCCCGGCACTCGACGGGCGTACCTGGCCGCTCTCGTGGCGGTGTCTCCCCTCGGGGCCCGAGCGGTTCGTGCACACCCCGCTGCTGTGCTCGGTGGTGAACCGGCTGCACTGAGGGCGCGGCGGCAGACGGGCCTGCCGGGACGCGAGTGGGGCGCCCGGCCAGGTGACCGGGCGCCCCACTCGACACGACTCTCAGCGGTTGTGTCAGCCCACGTTGTACTGCCCGACCTCCAGGAAGTACCGCATGTCCTCGGGAGTTCCGTCGAGCGCCTTGCCGGCGGCCGCGCGCAGCGCATCGCTGATGCCGGGCTTGGCGAGGATCACGAAGATGGCGACGCGGTCGTCTTCGGTCCGGGCCTTGGGGTATCCGGTGGTGCGGAAGGCGCGGAGGGCTTCGGGGGTGCCGGTGTCGAGTGCCTGGGTGGCGGCTTTGATGACGGCTTTGTCGCCGTTCTGCTGGGCCAGGTACAGGATGCGGGACGTGGCGACGCTGTCGTCCTCGGCCTGGGCCTTGGGGTAGCCGGTGTCGAGGAAGGCGCGGAGGGCTTCCGGGGTGCCGGTGTCCAGTGCTCTGTTGGCGCCCTTGATGACGGCTCGATCGCGGTTCTTGGTCGCCTGGTCCAGGATGCGGGAGACGGCGACGCGGTCGTCGTCCTGCGACGGGTCGGTCACCGACGCCCCGGACGTGGCCGTCACGGTCGTGAATGCCGAGGCCGCCGATCCGGCGGCGAACGCCGGTGTGGCCGCGATGAGGACCGGAGCCAGGGCGGCGGCCGCGACGAGCAGGGCAGCGCGGGTGGATCGCATGGGTGTGTGCCTCCGTAGTGGATCAGTCGGTCAGGTGATCATCTTGCACCGTCGCCGACGCTGTCACTGCCGGAATGTGGCAGTCTTCAGCCGCGTTTCGTTGCCTATATCGCACCGACCCATCCCGAACTACAACCACCAAGAAGGAGCCCCCGCGAGGCCTGGCACGGCCCGGCACTACGCAGGCCAGGGGGCGCGGGGAACTGCGCGACGACCTGCGTGGCGGACGCGATGGAGAGCTGACCGGGAGCGTCCCGGGCCCGATCGTGCCGGACGCGCGGGGTGGCGGGCGGTGTACCTCCTGATACCGCCGCGCGGCACGTCGCACCGGGCCCGCCCGCGGGTGGCCATGACGCGCAACTCGTGTGGTGACACGCCGAGTTACGTAGCCATACCGCCGCTCGATGGACGTACCTGGCCGCTCTCATGGCGATGTCGCGGACGGCCTGGCCTGGCCGGACCGGGGTCGCCTGGGTCTCTGCTGGCGGCAGGGAGCGTCACGCTCCACACGGGCGTCAACGTCCAGCTCGACCGGCTGCGGCACGGGCACCCCAGTGCCACGTGGCGAGGGAGAGCAACGTCAGGGCCGCCGCGCTGATTCGCGCAACAGTTGCTTGATGTCGTTTTCCGGGAGACTGGACCCGTCGGCGGAAACATTGCGTCGCTCTTCCGCCCCCATCGGGGGCCGTATCCACCGCGTCGCGCCCCAAGAGGACGAGATCGGAAAGCCATTCTCGGTTCCTCTTGGGTGCGCCTCTGTGTTGTGGTCATCACCTTCACCAGAGCGCCCTCAGCGCCGCAATAGAGTTGTAGGCAGATGGCGGGAAGCGATATCTGGACGAAGAGTCGCCCGCGGCTCCGACGGGGTGAAACGGAACCCAAGGATTACTCGTCGGAAGCCACCGGCGTGGGGACTTTCTTGAAACGGAATTACCAACGGCTTTCCGGGGCCAGAGGCTCGTTGTTCCAGCAGGTCAGAGGGCTGCTCCCGGGGCAGAGTGTCGGATCTGTTTCGAGCTTCCGGCCGGTCCGGTATCTACACCTGAGTGACAATAAAAGGAATGCGGTGATCCGGTCTGACGTGTTGTCGGTTTTAGCCATTCCTTCGTCGGCCGTCGGGCATCCATGCGGTCCCCGTGCGGGCCGCACCGAGGGCCGGCTTCGGCAGGAGTGGCATTCAGTGCACAGATTCGAGCCAGCCTTCCGGAAGTACTTGAGGCCTTGCTCCGCCCCCGCGTATAACTTTTGGGTTAATGCAGGCGAAGCATGTTCATGTGCGAAGTGGGGCCGCCCATGCGCTGGCAGCACTGCATAAGTGCCAGATGGGGGCGTGTGCATGGCTGGAAACTTGTCCGGAAAATTACTCTCGCGACGTTGGCGAGCGTTATGCATACCGTTGTTGCCCGGGACCTTCATGCTCGTTGTCGGCATGTGGGGGATCACGCGGCAGAACACCATGTGGCGCGACGAAGCGGCGACCTGGCAGGTCTCTCGGCGCTCCGTCCCGGAGATCTGCCATCTGCTGAGCCATGTCGACGTCGTACATGGGCTCTATTACTTGTTGATGCACGGGGTGTTCACGCTTTTCGGCGAGAGTCTGTTCGCGTTGCGACTGCCGTCCGTCCTCGCTATGGCCGCCGCCGCAACGATCACCGCTAAGATCGGCGCTCAACTGTCCGGAGTCGCAGGCGGGTTGTGCGCCGGGTCGGCGGTCGCACTCATCCCGGCCATACAGAATTATGCGCAAGAGGGCCGCTCATACGCCCTGGTCGCCGCAGGCGTCGCATACGCGACGTGGTTGCTGATCGGCGCGCTCAAACAACCCGCTGGGGCGCGGCGTTGGGTAGCATATGGGGTGACCGTTCTAGTCACCGCCTGGCTCAATTGGTTCGCTCTGAGCCTCCTGCTTGCCCACGCCTGGACTGTCTGCTCCGGACGAACAGGACGCGACATCACTGTGCGTTGGGGGGCGGCGTCGGCGGCAGCGCTCGCCGGAACGCTGCCGTTGGTCATCTTCAGTCAGGGTCAGTCAGGACAAGTGTCCTGGATCAAGCCGCTTAGCCTTGTGGACTTGACGGTGCCCGGTGTCGTGATCACCGCTGGGACTCTGTGTGCCCTGACTTGTCAGGCGCGCCCAACCAGGGTGTCCCTGCGGGCGGTGGCGCTACCTCTCCTTGCGGTGCCGCAAGTCACGCTGCTCGCCGTCTCCCTCATCAAACCGCTCTACATCGATCGATACATCCTCTTCAGCCATCTCGGGCTGGCCCTGCTGATCGGCGTCGTGGGGGCTCGCGTGCATCACGCCTTGCGGCGTCCCTGGCTGGTGGCGGCCGTAGGCATGGGCGTGGTCGCCCTGGGGTCGGTTCTTCTGCCGACGGAGCTGCGCCAGAGGGGACCACAGAGCCGCGTCGACGACGTGATCGCTCCTGCGGACGTGGTGGCCGCTACGGCGCGCGCCGGTGACGGGATCCTGTTCATACCGGCCGCACGCCGTGATACCGCCCTTGTCTCGCCGAGAAAGTTCACGGGCCTGGATGACCTGGCGTTGCAGGAAAGTCCGGCGGCATCAGGCACCTTGAAGGGAGTGGAGAAGAGCCCGGAGCGCATATACCGGGCCGCCGTGGCGCACCAGCGCGTCATTCTCGTCACGGACGCCGACGGCGCCTCCACAGCAGCCGGCGATCGTGCCAAGCAGCGGGCGCTGGCCGACCACTTCGTCTGCGTGTCGGACCAGCGCGTCCATGGGCGACGCGTCGCCGTATATCAACGCCACTAGGCCGGGCCCCGCCCACCCCCACCCATCGCGTCGCCCCGGCCCAGCCGTCCGGCACGGGCCCGCAGCACCCCGGCCAGGGGCACGGGGAACTGCGCAGAGCAGCTCGCACGGACCCAGCACGGGCCCACACCAATCCTGCCCACCCCGGCCGGGCTGACCCGTACAACCCCCACCCCCCAACCCCCCGGCGGGCCCCCGCACTATCCTCGGCCCGGTCAACACCCCAAAAAGAGAGGCGCAGCCAAACGTGGGCACGGGAAGCACGCAGCGCCTCGAACCGGGCGATCCCGAGCGAATAGGCACGTACCGCCTCCTGGGCCGCCTCGGCGCGGGCGGGATGGGCCAGGTCTACCTCGCCCGTTCCGACCGGGGCCGTACCGTCGCCGTGAAGCTGGTCCGCCCCGACCTCGCCGCGCAGGAGGAGTTCCGGGGCCGCTTCCGGCAGGAGGTGCGCGCCGCCCGCCGTGTCGGCGGGCTCTGGACCGCCCCCGTCCTGGACGCCGACACCGAGGCCCCCGCCCCCTGGATAGCGACCGGATACATCGCGGGCCCCTCCCTCCAGTCCGTCGTGAAGGGCCCGCACGGCCCCCTCCCGGAACACTCCGTACGCGTCCTGGCCCGTGGCCTGACCCACGCCCTGAAGGACATCCACGGCGCCGGGATCGTGCACCGCGACCTGAAGCCGTCCAACGTCCTGGTCACCATCGACGGCCCCCGCGTCATCGACTTCGGCATCGCCCGCGCTTTGGAGACCGGCACGGACGGCGGTCTCACGCGGACGGGCGCGCTCGTCGGCTCGCCCGGCTTCATGGCCCCCGAGCAGGTACGCGGCGACCCGATCACCCCGGCCTGCGACGTGTTCTGCCTCGGCTCGGTGCTCGCGTACGCGGCCAGCGGCCGGCTGCCGTTCGGGGAGGCGGCGAGCGGGGCGCACGCGCTGATGTTCCGCATCGCGCAGGAGCCGCCCACCCTGGACGACGTGCCTGAATCCCTCCAGGACCTGATACGCGACTGTCTGCGCAAGGATCCGGCCGCCCGCCCGGGCCTCGACCACATCCTGGCCCGCGTCCCCGAGCACCACGCCGATCCGTGGCTGCCCGCGCCCCTGGTGGCACAACTGGGCAGTCACGCGGCCCAGTTGCTCAACGTGGAGGAGCCCGACGACACGGCCGGCGACGCAGCCGCCACCGAGGTCTCCCCGCCCCCGGCCAGCGGCACGCCGACCGCACCGCACCCGCACACCCCTGCGGACCCCGGTCCGTACGACTACCCGCCCTCGCTCTCCGCCCCGTACGCGGAGCCGAGCCCGCCGCCCCGCAGCACCAAGTCCACCGTCGCCCTGATCGCCGTGGCTCTGGTCGTGGCCCTCGGCGCGGGCGGTTCGGTGTACGCCTTCATGCGCGGCGACACCCCGGGGAAGGGATCCGGCACGGCTTCGGCCACCCCGGGTTCCGCCAACTCGTCCTCCGGGCAGGCCACGTCCGGCCCCTCCGCGACGGACGCGCCACTCGGCGGCGTACCACGGCAGTATCTCGGCACCTGGTCGGCCATCGTCCCCACCGGGCACAGCGACGACCCCCGCCATCTGGTCATCCGCCAGGGCGGACCCGGCGACATCGTCCTCACGCTCACCGCCGACGGCAGCGGCTACCACTGCGTCTTCCAGGCCCGCCTGACCACCGCACCCGCCCTTGGCGCCCCCCTCGCGCTCGGCCCCTCCGAGGTGGGCCCGGGCTCGACGGGCGCCTGCCTCCCCGGAAAGCCGAGCACCATCAGCCTCCTGCCGGACGGCCGCCTGCACCGTCTGACGACGGAGACCGGGGACTATCTCGACTACACGAAGACGAGCGGGGGCTGAGGAAAGCAGTCGCGTGGCCCGAAATCCAGGCCATTCGGTCCCGGCCGTCGGCCGCATTCGGTCTCATTCGGTCTCATTCGGCCTCTCCGGCCCTTTCCGCCGGAGCCGTGAATTCCGCGTATCCCATGTCCCACCACCTTCTCTCGGCCGCCGGGGAGCGCACTCCGGGTCGCGCGAGACCGGTAGTAATTTGAACCGGTCGGAACAAGCGAGAGGGAGTCGTGGGCGAGCCCAAGTTGTGGATACGCGGCCTGACTTATGAGGTGGCCGACCGGGTTCTTCTGGACCGGGTGGAGTTACGGGTGGATGCCGGGGAATCGGCCGCCGTGGTCGGGCCGAGCGGCAGCGGCAAGAGCACCCTGCTCGGCTGCGCCCTCGGGCTCGTGCGGCCGCGCGCGGGCTCGGTCCTGGTGGCCGGCACGGACATCACGGGCCTGCGGCAGCGCGCCCTCGAACGCCATCGCAGCGCGAACATCGGCATGGTGTTCCAGTTCGGCGAGCTGCTGCCGGAGCTCACCCCGGTGGAGAACGTGGCGCTGGCCGCGCTCCTCGGCGGGGCGAAGGCGGGCGACGCGTACGAGTGGGCCGAGACGCTGCTCAAAGAGCTCGGGGTGCCCTACTCCACCGTACCCACCGGGCAGTTGTCCGGCGGCGAACGCCAGCGCACCGCCTTCGCGCGGGCCCTGGTCAACCGGCCGGGTCTGCTGCTCGCGGACGAGCCCACGGGCGCGCTCGACGCCCGAACCCGGGACGCGGTGGCGGAGTTGATGTTCTCCGCGCCCGGGAGGTGGGGCTGCGCGCTGGTGGTCGTGACGCACGATGCCCAGGTCGCAGGCCTGGCCGACCGGTGCTTCGAACTCATCGACGTGGGGCTCGCGCAGCGGCCGTCGCGCGCGGAAGCCGGTCACCGGTGAGCCGGCCGACTCACCCGGGCCCCGCCGGGACCGAGCCCCGCGCAGAGGACCGGCCGCGTACCGGGACCCCGCCCGGGGCCAGGCCCGGGTCCCTGAGCCGGCCCGGGTCCAGGATCCGCGCCGCCTCCCTCCGGGCGCAGCTCTGGCGCATGGGGCGGGCGGCGGGGCGCAACGGGGTCGGCGGACGGACGCGGGCCGTCGCGTTGTTGCTGGCCGGGGCGACGCTGGCGCTCGGTCTGTCCGCCGTCGTCGCCGTGTACGCCGCGTACGACGGCATCCAGATCCGCTCGGCGCACCGCGCCCTGGTCCCCCAGGCCATGGAGCCGTCGAGCAAACCCCTGGCCGTGGCGTACGCGACGGATGACGAGGTGGACGGGCTCCAGTACGGCCTGATCTACATCCGCCCCCGCGCACCCGGCGTCCCGCCGCCACCCGGGATGGACCACTGGCCCGCCCCCGGCGAAGCCGTGCTGTCACCCGCTCTCGTACGCGCCCTCAACTCTGATGGTACGGGCGGGCGTTACGGCCGGGTCATTGCCGCCATCCGGAGCGAGGGGCTGGCGAGTCCGGGGGAGCGGTTCGGGTACGTCAATCCGCGCGACGACCAGTTCAACGCCCACTCGATGCGGCCGATCGTGGCCATCGGCGGCCGGGGCGCGCCGGCGGGCGACCTCGAATTCATCAAGGACCGCGCCAGTCTGGTGCAGGCCCTGTACCTGGTGCTGCTGCCCGCCGGGGTGCTCGCGGTCGTCGCCGTACGGATGGGCTCGGTGGGCCGGGACCGGCGCACTGCCCTGGTGGCGGCGCTCGGCGGCGGGCGGCGGGCCAGAGTGTGGCTGAACCTCGGCGAATCGGCGGTGCCGGTCGTGGCCGGTGCGCTGCTGGGCGCACTGCCGGGCGCCCTGATCGCGGTGACGGGTGACACGCAACTGCCGTGGATCGGCTACGAGTTGTCGGCCGCCGATCTGCGTCGCTGGTGGCCGCAACTGGCCCTCGCCCCGGTCGCGGCGGCGACCGCCCTGCTCCTCCTGGTGTGCCTGACGCACCGCGCGGGCGGACGGCGCAGGCCGGTGTCCGCACGGCTGGCGAGCCGGGGCGCGCGGACGGTGCGGTACGCGGGCATCGCCGCGCCGTTCCTCCTCGTGGCCACGATCGTGGGCCCGGCACGGCTCGACCCCGCCCAGTACCACGAGCTGCGCGGACAGCTCTACCACGCGGGTGTCGTCGCGGTGCTCCTGACGCTGCCCTGCGCGGTCGCGCTCTGCGCGGCGGCGTCCGGACGGGTCCTGGCTCGCTCCGCCCGGCGCACCAGCAGTGCCGGGGCGGTGATCGCCGGGCGGCACATGGCGGCCCATCCCGGCGTGACGGCCCGGCTCGTCGCGGGCATCGGCATCGCGCTGGTCGTCGTCAGCCAAGTGCAGCCGGCGAGCCTCCAGTTCGGGAGTACGGCCTATGAAACCCAGGGTTTCGTCCGCGAGGTGGGACGGCAGGTGATGGTCGTACGCACCACCGAGGGCCTTCCCCCCGACCGCCTGCTGACCGCGCTGGCGCACCTGCCCGCGCCGGCCGCACTCCTGACGGCCACCGAGTCGAAGGGCGCGCCGGGAACGGTACTGGTCCGGGGTTCGTGCGCCGCCCTGACGGCCGTCCGACTGCCGTGCGGCACCGCCGTGACGCCACGCCCGGTCGCCGGCGCGGACGCACGCCTCCTGTCGGCGCTGTGGTGGGCCCCTCCGCTGACGGCGACCCGGCTCGCGGTCCAGGAGCGCAGCGCCCTTCCCGATCCAGGCGCCCTCGCCGCCACGAAGCTGATCCTGGTCTCCAGGACAGGGGGCGACCTCCCGGAGAAGTCCATCAGCCGGCTGCTGCGGGATTGCGTCCCCACCCTGTCGGCGACCGCCGAAGTGCCGGGGGACGGGTGGACGCAGGGGGCCAACCTGCAACGCGCGCACGGGAGATGGGTGGTGTTCCTCGGCTTCGTGGGAGTCTTCGTCCTCGGCGTCGCGGTGACCCTCGCGAACCTGGCGGAGTTCCTGCGCTTCAGCCGGGCCGTCGCGCCGCTGAGCGTGCTGACGGGCAACCGCCGCGTCTACTACGCCACGGCTGCGTGGGCGCTGCTCGCCCCGTTGCTGGCGGCGATCGCGGTGAGCGTGCTGGTCGCGTCCTGGCTGGCGTCCCCGCAGGAACAGCCGGCCCTGGGCATCGAGGTCTCGTCGCCCATGCTCGCCGCCGGCGCGGCGGTCCTGGGCGCGCTGTCGGTGTTCACGTGGTACTGCGGCGCCCGGGCCGCGGCGGCCCAGTCGGGGCGGTGGCGTCCGTACGGGGAGTGAGGCGCGGGGGTGCGCTTGCGGGTGCGGACCGTTGGGGGGCCGGGGCCCGCCGTCCCCCGGGCCCCGGCGGGGTCGATGCGGTCCGTGCCCTGGCGGGGTCGATGCCGGCCCGCGCCCCGGCGGGGTCGATGCCGGCCCGCGCCCCGGCGAGGGCGGTGCCGGCCCGTGCCCCGCCCGAGTCGACCCCGGCCCGCGCCGCATGGCCGGGCGGGCGGGGGCCCGACATGTTGCCGAGGTCGGGCGGTCTCGGTGGACAGGATGGCCATGGCCCGTCCGACCTGCGGGTCCTTACGCTGGACCCATGACCCCTCAAGGCACCCCCGATCCTCAGGCCGGCGCGGCAGTGAAGGCCGCCGACCGTGCGCACGTGTTCCACTCCTGGTCCGCCCAGGGCCTGATCGACCCGCTCGCCGTCGCCGGCGCGGAGGGGTCCTACTTCTGGGACTACGAGGGCAACCGCTACCTCGACTTCACCAGCGGGCTCGTGTTCACGAACATCGGGTACCAGCACCCGAAGGTCGTCGCCGCGATCCAGGAGCAGGCCGCGACGATGACGACCTTCGCGCCCGCGTTCGCGGTGGAGGCGCGGTCGGAGGCGGCCCGGCTGATCGCCTCGCACACCCCGGGGGACCTCGACAAGATCTTCTTCACCAACGGGGGCGCGGAGGCCGTCGAGAACGCCATCCGCATGGCCCGGCTGCACACCGGGCGCCACAAGGTGATGAGCGCCTACCGGTCGTATCACGGGGGCACCCACACCGCGATCAATCTGACGGGGGACCCGCGCCGGTGGGCGTCCGACAGCGGTTCTGCCGGTGTCACGCGGTTCTGGGCGCCGTTCCTGTACCGCTCGCCCTTCCACGCCACCACCGAGGCCGAGGAGTGCGCGCGGGCGCTGAAGCACCTTGAGGAGACCATCGTCTTCGAGGGCCCGGCCACCATCGCCGCGATCATCCTGGAGTCGGTGCCCGGCACCGCCGGGATCATGACACCGCCGGCCGGCTACCTGCCCGGCGTGCGCGAGCTCTGCGACAGGTACGGGATCGTGCTCGTCCTGGACGAGGTCATGGCCGGGTTCGGGCGGACCGGCAAGTGGTTCGCCTGTGAGCACGACGACGTGGTGCCGGACCTGCTGACCTTCGCCAAGGGCGTCAACTCCGGGTACGTGCCGCTCGGCGGCGTCGCGATCAGCGCGAAGATTGCCGAGACCTTCGAGCACCGGCCCTTCCCCGGCGGGCTCACCTACTCCGGGCACCCGCTGGCCTGCGCCGCCGCCGTCGCCACCATCACCGTGATGGAGGAGGAGGGGGTCGTCGAGCAGGCCGCCCACATCGGCGCGACCGTGCTTGAGCCGGGCCTGCGCGAGATCGCCGAGCGGCACCCCAGCGTCGGCGAGGTGCGCGGCACCGGGGTGTTCTGGGCACTGGAGCTCGTCCGCAGCAAGGAGACGCGCGAACCGCTCGTGCCGTACAACGCGAGCGGCGCGGACAACGCGCCGATGGCCGCGTTCGGCGCCGCGTGCAAGAAGAACGGCCTGTGGCCCTTCATCAACATGAACCGCACCCACGTCGTGCCGCCCTGCAACATCACCGAGGCCGAGGCCAAGGAAGGCCTCGCGGTGCTCGACGAGGCCCTGACGGTGGCCGACGAGCACACCGTGTGACGCGTGGGCGCCGGCTGGCTGGCTGGCCGGCCGTCTGTCCGTCCCTACCGACGCCGAGTGCCCCGACGCCGAGTGCCCCAGGGCCGGGCGTCCGAAGTCGGTACGGCAACGGCTCGCGATCGACGCCGGACCGCCGGGCAGTCGGGCAGTCGGGCAGTCGGGCAAGCCGGGCAGCCGGGCAGGGGCGGAACCCCGCACTCCTGACAGGGGCGGAACCCGCCCGCATGACAGGGGCAGCGCCCCGCAGAACCCCGCACTCCTTTGTTCGGTTTCCGGCCCACCCCATAGGGTGTGCCGGAACCGGAGAAAACCGGAGAAGGGGAGCGAGTCATGCCCGCGAGCGGAGCGGTCACCCGCAACACCCTTCGACAACAGATCGCGGACGCGCTGCGTGACGAAGTGCTCGCGGGCCGTATGCGGCCCGGCGAGGAGTTCACGGTCAAGCAGATCGCCGAGCAGTACGGCGTCTCCGCCACCCCCGTACGGGAAGCGCTCGTCGACCTGTGCGCGCAGGGCCTGCTCGATTCCGACCAGCACCGCGGCTTTCGCGTGCGGGTGTTCTCCGTCGAGGACTACAAGGGCATCGTCGAGGCGCGGGCCCTCGTGGTCGACGGGATATTCCGGCGGGCCGCGGACTTCGGCTCGCCCGACGCGCACGGGCCGGCCCTGGTGTCGGTGCGCCGGCGCGGCGAGGAGGCGGCGCGGGCCGCGCGCGGCGGCGACCTGAACATCCTGGTCGGCTACGACCTGCGGTTCTGGCGGGAACTGTGCGCGCTGGCCGGGAACTCCTACATCTCCGACTTCCTGCACCGCCTGCGCATGCAGAGCTGGGTGTTCGCGGTGCCCTACCTCCGCGGCCACGGCGACCTCAGCGCATGGCTGTGGACCGGCCACGGTGACGTCGTCGCCGCGCTCGGCCGGGGCGACTTCGAAGCGGCGCGGGTGCTGATCGCCGCCTACAACGACGAATCCCTGATGTGGGCGGAGCGGCTTCCCCGGTGACGAAGACCCCCCCGGCCGGACCGGTCGAACTGAGCGTTGTCGTCCCCGCCTACAACGAGGAGCAGCGCCTCGCGCCGACCCTCGACGCGATCCGCGCCCACCTCGGCGACAGCTGTGGCTGGGAGCTGATCGTCGTCGACGACGGCTCAAGCGACGAGACCGTGCGCGTGGCGCGGGAGGCCGCCGCCCGCGACGAGCGCATCAGCGTCGTCGTCAGCGACACCAACCGCGGCAAGGGCCATGCCCTGCGGCTGGGGGTGCTCGCCTCCTACGGGCGCCGCGTACTGATCACGGACGCCGATCTGGCCACGCCCATCGAGGAGTTGGACCGCCTCGACAAGGCGATGGCCGAAGGCGAGACGGCCGCCGCGATCGGCTCGCGCGCCCATCCCGACGCAGCGATAGAGGTCCACCAGAGCCGGCTGCGCGAACACCTGGGCCGGATGGGCAACCGGCTCATACGGGCCGTCGCGGTGCCCGGCATCCGCGACACCCAGTGCGGCTTCAAGCTGTTCGACGGCGAGAAGGCGCGCGCCGCCTTCGCCGACGCCCGCCTCGACGGCTGGGGCATCGACGTCGAGATCCTTCAGTTCTTCCGCCGCAGGGGCTGGCAGGTCGCCGAGGTCCCGGTGCGCTGGTCGCACCAGGAGGGCTCGAAGGTGGGCGCGGCCGACTACGGCAAGGTGCTGTGGGAGCTGGCCCGCCTCAAGGCGCGTGCGGTGCGCCGCGTCGACCTGGTGCTCGGCGCCCTGTTCCTGCTGTCGTCCGTCCTGCTCTACAAGAACCTGTGGCACGGCCTCGGCCGCAGCTACCTCACCGACTCGATGCAGGACCAGAACCAGTGGGAGTGGTTCTTCGCGGTCACCGCGGACAACGTGGCCCATCTGCGCGACCCGCTGTTCACCACCGTCCAGAACTTCCCCGACGGCGTGAACCTCATGGGCAACACCCCCATGCTGGGCCTGTCCGTGCCGCTCACGCCGGTGACCCTCGCGTTCGGCCCTTCCCTCACCTGGGCGCTCGTCCTCACCCTGGGGATGTCGGCGACCGCGTACAGCTGGTACTGGCTCTTCGCCCGCCGCGTCACCGAGAACCGCTGGGCCGCCGGGCTCGGCGGGGCGCTCGCCGCGTTCGCGCCGCCGATGGTCTCGCACGGCACCGCCCACCCGAACTTCTGCGTCCTGTTCATGCTGCCGCTGATCATCGACCGGGCGCTGCGCCTGTGCGAGGGCCGTGACGTGCGCAGGGACGGGATCGTCCTCGGCCTGTTCACCGTGTACCAGATCTTCCTCGGCGAGGAGGTGCTGCTGCTCGCCACGCTCGGCATGGCCCTGTTCGCCCTGTCGTACGCGCTGGCACGGCGCGATGTCGCGCGCGCGGCGGTCCGGCCGCTGGCCAAGGGCATGGGGATCGCGCTCGGGGTCTGCCTGGTGCTGGTCGCGTACCCGCTGTACCGGCAGTTCGCCGGCGCGCAGAGCTATCACAGCGTGCTGCACGGCGACAGCGCGGGCAATTCACCGCTCGCGCTCGTCGAGTTCGCGGGACGCTCGCTGTTCGGCGACGAGTCGACCGCCGACAAGCTGGCCCTGAACCGCACCGAGCAGAACGCGTTCTACGGCTGGCCGCTGGTGGCGCTCGCCTTCGCGCTCGTCGTACGCCTGTGGCGGCGGCCGCTCGTCAGGGCGCTCGCGTTCACGGGTGTGGCGGCCGCGGTGCTCTCGCTCGGGCAGAAGATCCGCATCCCGTACACGGACGTGGTCTTCCCCGGGCCCTGGAAACTCCTCGCCCACAAGCCGCTCTTCGAGTCGGTCATCGAGGGCCGGGTCGCGATGATCTGCGCGCCGGTGCTCGGCGCGCTGATCGCCCTCGCCGCGGGACGCCTCGCGCACAGCAGGGCGCCGGTGAACAAGGTGGCCGGGTTCGCCGCGATCGCGCTGGCGCTGCTGCCCGTCGTGCCGACGCCGTTCCCGACGAACGCCCGCCCCGACGTGCCCGAGTTCATCGCGTCGGGGATGTGGAAGAAGTACGTCGGGCCGGGGGAGTCCCTTGTGCCGGTGCCGCTGCCCGACCCGAGCTCGGCGGAGGCGCTGCACTGGCAGGCGGAGACGGGCCTCGCCTTCTCGGTGCCCGGCGGCTACTTCAACGGGCCCTGGGGTCCCGACCGGATCGGCATCTACGGCGCGTCCCCGCGCTGGACGTCGAACCTGTTCGGCGACGTCCGCTCCGGCAAGCCCATCCCGGACATCGGCACGGACTGGCAGAACCAGGCCAAGGAGGACCTGGCGTACTGGCGGGCGGGCGTGCTGGTCCTCGTGCCCCAGCCGCGGGCGCCCGAACTGTACGAGACGGTGAGCCGGCTGCTGGGCCGCGGCGGCACGAAGGTCGACGACGTGTGGATCTGGGACGTGTCGCCGCGGGCGCTCCCACCGGCGTCGGCGGCAGCACCGGGCGCGGGCGTCGGCGCAGGCGGGTCCGAGTAACGGACGGTCTGGTGGGTAAACCTTGGCGACCGGGGCGCACGGAGGGAACCGGTCACCCCGCACCGGGAGTTGACGGGCACTCTTCGCGCGGCGTGCCCGGCGCACTACGCTGTCCCGACCATCGCGCGAAACGAGTTGAGAGCGAGCCCGTCTTGGCCTGTGACCTGTGGCTGGTCCCCCTCGTCGACGTGCTGTGCCACAGCCCCGACAATCCGTTCGCGGAGGAGATCGCCTCGTACGACAAGGCGCTCGGCGAGGCGGGGCTTCCGCCCGTGCCGGTCTTCGCGTACATGCCGGGGCTGTCCGGGGACGTGGCGCCGGTGGCGGGGTTCGACTACGACGCGCTGCACTTCCTGCGCCGGGCGTATCTGTTGCAGCTGTGCGGTCTTGCGGTGACTCCCGTCGACGAACTCGGCGGTGACTACGAGCAGTTGCTGGAGATGTTCGAGGCGACCGCCCAGCAGTCGCACCTGGTGTGGCACTACGACCACGCGGGGGCGTACGTCCCTGTCGACTTCGCGGTGCCGCTGTCCAACGAGGAACTGCTCGCGGGGGGTGGTCCGCTCGGGTCCGCGCAGGGGTTGCTGCGGGAGCTCCAGTTCGTGGGGCCCGCGATCGGAATAGATCCGGCCAACCCGCCGTCCGCGCCGGCGCCGCCGGCCCGGCCCACGTCGCTCGAAGAGCCGGCCGGGCCCATTCCGTACGACGAGAGTCCCTTCGCGCGTGAGCGGCATGTGTGGCTCGGGCTGCATGCGGCGGCGACCCGCAGCCTCGCCCAGGGCTCAATGATCATCTTCAGCTGACCCAACCCCCTGGCTCCGCCCCAGCCCCCGTTCGCGCCTGCAGGGCGCTCGTCCTCAATCGCCGGACGGGCTGAGGATGTCCATACCGCCCGCACCGGGCAGCCCGCCGGGCCGAGGATGTCCGTGCCGGCCGGCACCGAGCAGCCCGCCGGGCTGAGGGTGCGCATGCGGGTCGGCGCCAGTACCGCCAGGGGCGCGGGGAACTGCGCGAGGAGCGACCACGGTCCGCACTGGAAAGGCGGGGGACCCTGGGGCCCCGCCCCAGACCCCGTTCGCGCCTGAACGGCGCTCGTCCTCAATCGCCGGACGGGCTGAAGATGCCCGCACCGGCCCGCACCGGACAGCCCGGCAGGCTGAAGATGTCCATCCTGCCCCGCACCGAACAGCCCGGCGGGCTGAAGATGCCGATGTGGACCGGAGCCGGGCAGCCCGGCGGGCTGAAGATGCGCGTACCGGCCCGCACTGAACAGCCCGGCGGGCTGAAGATGCCCGCGCCGGGCAGGCCGGCGGGCTGAGGATGTCCGTGCAGGCCCGCGGCCAGGGGCGCGGGGAACGGCGCGAGGAGCGACCACGGCCCGCACCCGAAAGGCGGGGCCAGGCGCAATGGGTCAGCGGGGGCCCTCTGGGGGGCGTTGGCGGGGCATGTTGGGGCGGGGCACCGGGGGGAGGGGGAAGCGGCCGGGCCCGGGCGCGGCATCCGTACGCGGGGCCGTCGCGCTGAGCGTCTGCATGACCAGCGGCGCCGGCCCCGAGCGGAACTCCACCATCCAGTCCGCCGTCTCCGAGCGGACCAGCTCCGTCACGTCCTCGCTGAACCGGCGCAGCACCGAGAGACAGCGCTCGGCCGCCTCGCTCGCGGTCCCGTCCGTGGGCCCCAGCACCTCGCGCACGCTCTCCGACGCCCAGTCGAACTGGAGGGTCTGGAGCCTGCGCTGTACGGCCTGCGCCGTGGCCACGTCCCGCATCCAGCCCGAGGTCAGCCCGAAGTAGCGGTCGCAGGCCAGGCACGCGGCGCCGAGCAGCAGACACAGATAGCCCCAGCCCGCCGCGCCCGGCAGGGCGTGGGTCAGGTCGAGCAGCGGCAGGACCGCCCCCGCGATCGCGCCGCCCGCCGTGCCGCAGCGCAGGACGCGCGCGCCGCGGCGCTTCCACAGCCGGTCGGCGAGGTACCAGTCCGCGGTGTTCAGGGCGCCCGTCTCGACCCACTGGTACAGCTCGTAGAGGCGTTCCGCGGGTTCGCCCCAGTCGCCGAGCGGGAACGGCCGCCCGGTCAGATCGCCCGTCGCCGCGCCCTCGTCCCGTCGGGCCCGGCCCGGGGGCCCCTCGGGCTGCATGTCCGGCTGGCTCACCCGGCCGCTCCCTCCGCACTGCTAGCTGTGACCCTGTGTGACATCGCGTGACCTGCGCGCACGTGGACGTAATGGATGTAATGGATGTAATGGACGTACTGCTGGACGTAGTAAATGACGTGGCTGACCGGTGGCACACACGGTGCGTGTGTGCCTATTGACGCGTCGTGGTGCGCCGGACCGCCATTCCTACCGCCGAATGGAGGGCCCGGGGAGCGATAACCAGGGATTTCCGCCCGGACGTGGGCCTTGGTCAGGTATAGGAGCGCGCACCGCATCACTCGAAAGAGTTGCGGAGCAGGGCGCCTGTCGACCACGTAGGCTCGGAGTGCCCGACGAACCGTCCTAGCGAAACCCGGAGTGAACCGTGATCCCTGGTGGTGGCCAGCCCAACATGCAGCAGCTTCTTCAGCAGGCCCAGAAGATGCAGCAGGATCTCGCCGTTGCCCAGGAGGAGCTGGCGGCGACCGAGGTCGACGGCCAGGCCGGCGGCGGCCTCGTCAAGGCGACCGTGACCGGCTCGGGCGAGCTGCGCGCCCTGGCGATCGACCCGAAGGCGGTCGACCCGGAGGACACCGAGACCCTGGCCGACCTGATCGTGGCGGCCGTGCAGGCCGCCAACGAGAACGCCCAGCAGCTCCAGCAGCAGAAGCTGGGCCCGCTCACGCAGGGCCTCGGCGGCATGCCGGGCCTGCCCTTCTGAGGCCGGGCACGCCGCGCGCGTCCGGTCGCGCGGAGCCAACCGTGCGCCCGCTCTACTGAGGTGGGCGCACACCAACTACCGTAGGCATCAGAGCTACCCACGAGAGGCGTTCCGTTGTACGAAGGCGTGGTCCAGGACCTCATCGACGAGCTGGGCAGGCTGCCCGGCGTCGGTCCCAAGAGCGCGCAGCGGATCGCCTTCCACATCCTCCAGGCGGAGCCGACCGACGTGCGCCGTCTCGCGCACGCCCTCCTCGAAGTCAAGGACAAGGTCCGCTTCTGCGCGGTGTGCGGCAACGTGGCGCAGGAGGAGCGGTGCAACATCTGCCGCGACCAGCGCCGCGACTTGACCGTCATCTGCGTCGTGGAGGAGCCCAAGGACGTGGTGGCCATCGAGCGGACGCGCGAGTTCCGCGGGCGCTACCACGTACTCGGCGGTGCCATCAGCCCGATCGAGGGCGTCGGCCCGGACGATCTGCGCATCCGCGAGCTGCTTGCCCGCCTCGCGGACGGCACGGTCACCGAGCTGATCCTGGCCACCGACCCGAATCTGGAGGGTGAGGCGACGGCGACGTACCTCGCCCGCATGATCAAGCCCATGGGCCTCAAGGTCACCCGGCTCGCCAGCGGCCTGCCGGTCGGCGGCGACCTCGAATACGCCGACGAGGTCACCCTGGGCCGGGCCTTCGAAGGAAGGCGGCTGCTCGATGTATGACGCCCAGCAGGAGTACGCCCGTCAGGGCCACGAGGAAGGTCGACTCGATGTCTGACGCAACGCTGCACGCGACCAACCAGGACCCGGACTCCTTCGCGGTCCAGATCGCCGACCAGGTCGAGTCCTTCATCGTCGCGGTCACCGAGGTGGCCAAGGGCGACGAGCCCGACAGTGCGGTGCCCTTCCTCCTCCTGGAGGTCTCCCAGCTCCTGCTGGCCGGCGGCCGGCTCGGGGCGCACGAGGACATCGTCCCCGACGAGCGCTACGAGCCCGACCTGGGCCCGGAGGCGGACGCCGACCTGCTGCGCGAGCGCTTCGCCCGCCTCCTTGAACCCATCGACGTGTACTCCGAGGTCTTCGACCCGTACGAGCCGCGCAAGGCGCCGGTGCCGTGCCGGATCTCCGACGACCTGGCCGACGTGGTCACCGACCTGCGCCACGGCCTGGCCCACTACCGCGCGGGCCGTACGTCCGAGGCGCTGTGGTGGTGGCAGTTCTCCTACTTCTCCAACTGGGGCTCGACGGCCTCCGCCGCGCTGCGCGCCCTCCAGTCGCTGGTCGCCCACGTCCGCCTCAACCAGCCGCTCGAAGAGCTGGACGGCCTGGACACCGACGAGGAGCTGACCGAGGACGCCCTGGAAGAGGTGGCGGGTCGCGTCATGGCCGAGGAGCTGGCCGGACCGCTCGGCCTGCACGACCTCAAGTAGGCGCGGGGGCGCGGGAGTTGGCGTGGCCGGCTGCCGCGCCGCACCGGCCGCGCCCCGGAGCCGTCGCTTGTGAGCCCGGACACATGCCGCGTATCCGGCGCGGGCAAGGGCAGGCAGACCGTGCGAGCGGTGCCGGAGAACGCCCAGTGATCATGTAGTGAGCGGGACATCTCACGAAGTGATACGGGACGGGCGAATCCGGCCCGCTCGTTAAACTGAGCCGACCCAGCAAGAACTGAGCGAGGAGCGCACGTGGGCCTTGTCGTGCAGAAGTACGGAGGCTCCTCCGTTGCCGATGCCGAAGGCATCAAGCGCGTCGCCAAGCGGATCGTGGAAGCCAAGAAGAACGGCCACCAGGTGGTCGTCGTGGTTTCCGCGATGGGCGACACGACGGATGAGTTGATCGAGCTCGCGGAGCAGGTGTCTCCGATGCCCGCAGGGCGGGAGTTCGACATGCTGCTGACCGCCGGAGAGCGGATCTCCATGGCACTGCTTGCCATGGCGATCAAAAGCATGGGCCACAAGGCCCAGTCGTTCACGGGCAGCCAGGCCGGTGTCATCACCGACTCGGTCCACAACAAGGCGCGGATCATCGACGTCACCCCCGGCCGCATCCGGACCTCGATCGACGAGGGCAACATCGCCATCGTCGCCGGGTTCCAGGGCGTCAGCCAGGAGGGGAAGAACATCACCACGCTCGGCCGTGGTGGTTCGGACACGACGGCCGTCGCGCTGGCCGCCGCCCTCGACGCCGAGGTCTGTGAGATCTACACCGACGTCGACGGCGTCTTCACCGCGGACCCCCGCGTCGTGAAGAAGGCGAAGAAGATCGAGTGGATCTCCTTCGAGGACATGCTGGAGCTGGCCGCGTCCGGTTCCAAGGTGCTCCTGCACCGGTGCGTCGAGTACGCCCGCCGGTACAACATCCCGATCCACGTCCGGTCGTCCTTCAGCGGACTTCAGGGCACCTGGGTCAGCAACGAACCTCGTACCCCGTCGGAAGGCCAGCAGGTGGAGCACGCCATCATCTCCGGAGTCGCGCACGACGTCTCCGAGGCGAAGGTCACGGTCGTCGGGGTGCCCGACAAGCCGGGCGAGGCCGCGGCGATCTTCCGCACCATCGCCAACGCCGAGATCAACATCGACATGGTGGTGCAGAACGTCTCCGCCGCGTCGACGGGTCTGACCGACATCTCGTTCACGCTGCCCAAGTCCGAGGGCCGCAAGGCCATCGACGCCCTGGAGCGGTCCAAGCCGGCCATCGGCTTCGAGTCGCTGCGCTACGACGACCAGATCGCCAAGATCTCCCTCGTCGGCGCCGGCATGAAGACCAACCCGGGCGTCACGGCCGGCTTCTTCGAGGCCCTTTCCGACGCGGGCGTGAACATCGAGCTCATCTCGACCTCCGAGATCCGCATCTCGGTCGTCACCCGCGCCGACGACGTCAACGAGGCCGTGCGCGCGGTGCACTCCGCCTTCGGCCTCGACTCCGACAGCGACGAGGCCGTCGTCTACGGGGGCACCGGGCGATGACCCACAGGCCGGCGCTCACGGTCGTCGGAGCGACCGGGAGCGCCGGTGCGGTGATGCTCCAGATCCTGTCCCAGCATGCCGATGTCTGGGGCGAGGTCCGGCTCGTCGCGTCCGCGCGCTCGGCCGGACGCAAACTGCTCGTGCGGGGCGAGGAGTGCGAAGTCCTCGCGCTGAGCGAGGAGGCCCTTGAGGGGGCCGACATCGTCCTGTTCCTCGTGCCCGCCGACGTCGCCGCCCAGTGGGCGCCTGTCGCGGCGGCCAAGGGCGCGGTGGTGGTGGACAGTTCGGCCGCCTTCCGCATGGACGCGGACGTGCCGCTCGTGGTGCCCGAGCTCAATCCCCATGCCGTACGGATGCGTCCGCGCGGCATCGTGGCGAGCCCGCACGCCACGACCCTCGCCATGAGCGTGGCGGTCGGTGCGCTGCACGCCGAGTTCTGCCTGAGCGAGCTCGTCGTCTCCACGTACCAGGCCGTCAGTGGTGAGGGCCTTGCCGGGGTCGAGGCGCTGCGGCTCCAGACCTCCCTGGTGGCCGGGACCGAACTCGGTACGAGCCCGGGCGACGTGCGCCGCGCCGTCGGCGACGGGCTCGGCCCCTTCCCCGCCCCCATCGCCCTGAACGTGGTGCCCTGGACCGGCGAGCTCGCCGACGACGGCTGGTCGTCGCAGGAGCTCGGCATCCGCGACGAGCTGCGCAAGCTGCTCGACCTGCCGCGCCTCCCGGTCGCCGCCACGTGTGTGCGGGTGCCCGTCCTGACCACGCACTCCGCGTCCGTGCACGCCCGCTTCGAGAACGAGGTGGACGTGGCCCGGGCGCACGAGATCCTGGCGACCGCGCCCGGCGTGGTGCTCTTCGACAACCCCGCCGCCGGTGACTTCCCCACCCCCGCGGACGTGGTCGGCACCGACCCGACGTGGGTGGGCCGGGTGCGCAGATCGCCCGACGATCCCTGCGTACTGGAACTGTTCGTCTGCGGCGACAACCTCCGCAAGGGCACCGCCCTGAACGTGGCGCACATCGCCGAACTCGCGGCCCGTGAATTCACCGGGCGTTGAAACCCACCCATTTGTAGGATCTGTGAACGCTCTGTGAGCAAGTCGCTGGTCTGTACCACTTGAACTGCCCCAACGCCTTGTTACACGATTCATTTCCGTGTCCCTGCAACCGCAGTCCGGCATGGAGCGTCTATGCGGTCGCCCCTCAAGGTGCCGTATAAATCGGGGCATTGGGGAAGAGCGGGTACGGATGACGACATGTGGTGCACTGCCAAAAACAGTGTCGTACGCGTACAACCCTGACGGGGAGGAACGTGTCCAACAGGCGTGGCAGAGGTACTCGACTTCAGAGCGGTACCGGCGCGTGGCATGGCAGTCCGCCCGCGTCGGCGACCCGGTGCGCCCGGCGGCATGCCGGTGATCGCGCCGATGCCCGCCACCCGTCCCGCCCCCGTACCCTCCCAGGCGACCTCGCGCGAGAGCGCTGACGAGGTCATGGCGGCCGGCACCACCGTTGATCACCTCACCGAGACCTACCGCGCGCACTACCGCTCGCTGCTCGGCCTCGCGGCTCTGCTCCTGGACGACACGGCCTCCTGCGAGGACGTCGTGCAGGAGGCGTTCATCCGCGTCCACTCGGCACGCAGCCGGGTGCGCGAGCCGGAGAAGACCCTCGCCTACCTGCGCCAGACCGTCGTCAACCTGTCGCGGTCCGCGCTGCGTCGGCGCATCCTCGGGCTCAAGCTGCTGTCCAAGCCCATGCCCGACATGGCGAGCGCCGAGGAGGGCGCGTACGACCAGCTGGAGCGCGACGCTCTGATCAAGGCGATGCGCGGGCTCCAGCGCCGCCAGCGCGAGGTCCTGGTGCTGCGGTACTTCGCCGACATGACGGAGGCCCAGGTCGCCGAGACGCTGGGCATATCCCTGGGCTCGGTGAAGGCGTACGGATCACGAGGGATAGCCGCCCTGCGCGTCGCCATGGAGGCGACGGCATGAAAGGGCACGACAAGAACGCCGACGGGCGGCCGGGGGAGCAGAGGAAGTACGGGGAGCACGGGAAGTACGGGTCGGACCAGCGGCCCGGCAATGACCTGAACGACCTGACTGGATACGGATTCGTGGACACATCGCCGGAAAAGAACAGCACCGGCAACCCCCCCTTCGGCTTTCCGCCCGCCCCGGACGGCGGCGTGGACGCGGCCGGTGACCCGGCCGGTGAACTGGCGCTGCGCAGGCTGCTGCACGGCGCGGTCGAGGAGCTGAAGCCCTCGGAGGGGGCGCTCGAACACCTGCGGGCGGCGGTGCCCGTACGGCGGGCCCGCAAGCGGCAGGCCGTCGTGGGCACGGTCGCGGCCGCGCTCCTTGTGGCCACCGCGGTGCCGGCCTTCCTGCACGTCGCCAACTCCGCGAGCGCCACCGACGAGCAGCCCGCGGTCGCCGGGCACGGCGAGCAGACGTACGGCATCTCGGGCGGTGTCTCGGGCGCGCCCGACGGGGTGCCCACGGGCAGACCGTCCACCGGCGCCGGCACCCAGGCCGGCGCCACGCCCGACGGCAAGGGCCCGGCGAAGGAGCCGAGCAAGGGTGTCACCAGCCCCGTCGGCGGCGCCGTGACCGATCCCGGCGGCGGCCCCGTGCAAGCCAACTCGCCGGTCTGCGAGGCGGGCGAGCTGCGCGTCAAGTCGGCGAGCGTCGGCAGGCCCGACGCGACCGGCAAGGTCTACGGCGCCTTCCGCGTCGTCAACGCGTCGAACAAGCAGTGCGCGATCGGCGGCGTCGGCACGTTCGACGTCCGCACCCAGGGCGCGGCCGACCCCGCGAAGATCACCGTCGTCGAGCACGCCGCAGGCGACCCGGCTCCCGGCCTCCCCGACCCCTCCAAGGACGCCACGCACCTGGTCCTGAAGCCGGCCGCGGCCTACGAGGTGCGGTTCGCCTGGGTGCCGTCGGACACCTGCCCCAAGGCGACGCCGACGCCCGACACGAGCCCTTCCGCCAACCCCGGCAGCTCCAGCGGGATCACCGCTCCGACGACGACCGGCGGTGGCGGCCAGAGCCCGCAGCACACCCCGGACGGCGGCCCCCCGGCCGCGACGGAGGACGGCACGGTCGCGGTCACCCACGTGGCCGAGCCGGGCGCGCCGTCCGCGGAGGCGAAGATCCCCAACGCCTGCGCGGGAACGATCTACAAGACGGGCGTCCTGGACGGCGGAACGGCGACGGCGGCGTCGCGCTAGGCGCCGGTGCCGGTGCCGTTGCGGCGCGGGGTGCGGCCAGGGGGCTCCGGGCTCGGCTCCGGCTCGCCTATCCGACGAGGGGTGTCCCGCTACTGCTGACGCCCTCGGGGCTGTCGTTGGGGCTGTCGTTGGGGCTGTCGGAACTCCCGGGCTGTTCTGGCGGCTGCGGACCCTCGGGGGCGAGGCCGAGTTCGGCGTCCTCCAGGGCTTCGGCCTCGCGCCGCACCAGGCGGAACCACATGAAGACCACGAACCCCGCGAAGACGAACCACTCGCCGGTGTAGCCGAGATTCTGGAACGCCTTCAGGTCGAGCCCGCTGTTCTGCGGCGCGCTCGCGGGGACCGGCGTCAGGCCCGCGTCGGCGCGGGGCAGTGTCACCCAGGCGTCGTACACCGGGTACGGCACCAGGTTGACCAGGGCGGCCGCGCTGATCATGCCGACCTGGCCCTGCGGCAGACCGCCCTGGGCGTGCACACCGTCCGAGCCCACGTTCTCGGACGCCTGGAGTATGCCGGTGACGGCGACGTCGCCGGTCGGCGCGGCCGGGGCCTTGGCGCCCCGCGGGATCCAGCCGCGCACGACGGGCAGCGCCTTGCCGCCGTCGGTACGCAGGAGGGTCAGGACGTAGCTGCCCGACGTGCCGTCGACCTCGCGCTCGGGCACCAGGAACTGCTCGGCGTAGTGGCCCTTTGCCGAGGCGGGGCGGCCGGAGGTGCGCTGGTCCACGGGGAGCAGCGAGGCGAGCGGTTCGGCCTTGAGGGTGGCGGGGTCGGGGGCCTTCTCGGCGGCGTCGTGGGACTGCACGCGGTCCTCGAAGCGGCCCAGCTGCCAGGAGCCCATGAAGACGCACAGGGGGATGGCGAGCAGGACGAAGACGTGGATTCCCCACCAGCGGGGTGTGAGCAGGAACCGGTACACACCCCCACGGTACGGAATCCTGCCGTCGGGCCGGGCCGCGGGGTGCCCGCGGCCCGGCCCGGGCCGGCCCCCTCGTGGGCTCCGCCCCCGCGCCGCCGCGGACCGGCTGTGGCCGCCCGCGCAGTTCCCCGCGCCCCTGACGACGCCGCCACGGGCCCGCACGCCCACCTTCAGCCCGGCGGGCTGCTCGGTGCGGGCCGGCATGGACATCCTCAGCCCGTCCGGCGTTTGAGGACGAGCGCCGTTCAGGCGCGTTCGGGGTCTGGGGCGGAGCCCCAGGGTCCCTCGCCTTTTGGGTGCGGGCCGTGGTCGCTTCTCGCGCAGTTCCCCGCGCCCCTGGCGGCGCTGGCGCGGGCCCGCATGGACATCTTCAGCCCGTCCGGCGATTGAGGACAGGCGCTGGGGCGGGCCCGCATGGACACCCTCAACCCGGTGGACTGTTCGGCGCGGGCCCGCATGGACACGCCCAGCCCGTCCGGCGATTGAGGACAGGCATGAGGGCGGGCCCGTATGGGTGGGTCAGGGGGTGCGTGGGGGCAAGTGGCGGCGGGCGAAGTCGAGTTCGAGCCGCACCTGCTTGATGCGCTCCTCCACCACCAGCGACCCGTGCCCCGCGTCATAGCGGTAGACCTCGTGCGCCGCCCCCCGCGCAGCCAGCCGCTCCACATAGTTCTCCACCTGCCGGATCGGGCAGCGCGGATCATTGACCCCGGCCGAGATGTACACCGGCGCCGTCACGGCATCGACGTACGTCAGCGGCGAGGACGCACGGAAGCGGTCCGGGACCTCCTCCGGGGTGCCGCCCAGCAACGTCCGGTCCATCGCCTTCAGCGCCTCCATCTCGTCGTGGTACGCCGTGACGTAGTCCGCGACCGGCACCGCCGCGAGCCCCAGCGCCCACGCGTCGGGCTGGGTGCCGAGGCCGAGCAGCGTGAGGTAGCCGCCCCAGGAGCCGCCCGCCAGGACGAGGCGCGCGGGGTCGGCGAGGCCGGAGGAGACCGCCCAGTCGCGGACCGCCGCGATGTCCTCCAGCTCGATGAGCCCGACCCGGTGCTTGAGCGCGTCGGTCCACGCCCGCCCGTACCCCGTGGAGCCCCGGTAGTTGACCCGGACCACCGCGTAGCCATGGTCGATCCAGGCCGCCGGGCCCGAGGCGAACGCGTCGCTGTCGTGCCAGGTGGGGCCGCCGTGGATTTCGAAGAGGGTGGGGAAGGGGCCCTCGCCCGCGGGGCACTGCACCAGGGCGTGGATGCGCCCGCCGGGGCCGTCCACCCAGACGTCCCGCACCGGGACGGAGCCCGGCGCCTTGAACCCGGGCGGATCGAGCACGACCTCACCGGTCGTGGAGCGCACCTCGGACGGGCTCGCCGCCGACGACCACAGGTACTCCACCGTGCCGTCGGGCCGCGCCGTCGCGCCCGACACCGAACCCGCGGGCGTGTCGATCTCGATGAGCGAGCGGGTCGCCAGGTCGAAGCGGAACAGGCCGCTGCGGGCCTCGAAGCTGTGGACGACGAGCAGCCCCGAGCCGTCCGGATACCACTCGGCCGACACGTCGCCCGGCAGGTCGAGCGCGAGGTCGCTCTCCTCGCCCGACGCCACGTCCCAGATCATCGGCTCCCAGCGGCCGCGCCGCTGGTGCGCGACGAGCAGCCGGGAGTCGCCGGCCAGCGGCGCGAAGCCGAGCACTTCGAGCCCCAGCTCCTCGGCGCCGCCCTTGGTGTCGTCGAGCTCGGCGACCGCCGTGCCGTCGAGCCGCACCACGCGCAGCGCCGAGTGCATCGCGTCGCCGTGCTCGGTGTGCTCGACCGCGATCAGCGTCCCGTCGTGCGAGAGGTCGCCCACGCCCGCCGACTCGCGGTGCCGGTAGATCTCGACGGGCGCGGCCCCCGGGCGTACGACATGGATGGTGGAGCCGTCGTCGTCGGTGGAGCGGCCGATGACCGCGGTGCCGTCCCGGCCGAGGGCCAGGCCCGCCGGGTAGGACGGGGGAAGGCCCGGCTCGGCCGGCTCGTTGGCGCCGCCCCCGAACGGCTGGCGGCGCCACACACCGAACTCGTCGCCGTCGGTGTCGTCGAACCACCAGATCCACTCGCCGTCGGGCGTCAGGACGCCGTCCGTCGTCCCGTTGGGGCGGTCGGTGGCCCGGCGCTGCGCACCCGTGGCGCGGTCCCAGGCATACAGCTCGTACGTCCCTGTCGCGTTCGACACGAACAGCGAGCGGTCCGGGGCGTCCTCCGCCCAGTCGGGAAGGCCCACCCTCGGCGCCCTGAACCGCTTCTCCCACTCCGGCATCTCGTTCATACCCCCATCATGCGCCGAAGTGCCGACAATCCGTCCGCGTCCCCCTCAGCCTGTGGACAACCTCCGTGCCGGCGCCCGCCTCACCCGGCGAGCAACCGCGCGTAACGGGCCAGGTCCACATTGCCGCCGCTGATGATGACGCCCACCCGCCTGCCCCGGTAGCGCTCGGCCAGATCGCGGGCGCCGGCCAGGCCCAGGCAGCCCGTCGGCTCGACGACGGTCTTCATGCGGGCGGCGAACAGCCGCATGCAGTCGACGAGTTGGTCGTCGGACGCGGTGACGATGTCCTTCACGTGGTCGCGGATCAGCGGGAAGGGCCGGGTGCCGAGGTGCTGGGTCTGGGCACCGTCGGCGAGGGTCGTGGGAGTGTCGATGTGCACGATCCTGCCGGCCCGCAGCGACTGGCGGCCGTCGTCACCCGCCTCGGGCTCGACCCCGTACACCTCGCAGTCCGGAGCCAGCGCGCCCGCCGAGAGCAGGCTGCCCGACAGGAGCCCGCCGCCGCCGAGCGGCACGAACAGCGCGTCCAGCGGGCCGGTCTCCTCGAAGAGTTCCTTCGCCGCGGTGCCCTGGCCGGCCATGACGTCGGGGTGGTCGTACGGCGGGACCAGGGTGAGGCCGCGCTCCTCGGCCAGGACCCGGGCGATCTCCTCGCGGTCCTCGCTCCAGCGGTCGTAGGTGACCACGTCCGCCCCGTACCCCTTGGTCGCGGCCAGCTTGGCGGCGGGAGCGTCGTGGGGCATGACGATGGCCGCCGGGATGCCGAGCAGGGCGGCGGCGAGCGCGATGGCCTGCGCGTGGTTGCCGGACGAGTAGGCGATGACGCCCGCGCGCCGCTGCTCCGCGTCGAACCGGGACAGCGCGTTGAACGCGCCGCGGAACTTGAAGGCCCCCATGCGCTGAAGGTTCTCGCACTTGAAGTACAGGCTCAGACCGAGCTCGGCGTCGGTGAGCCGCGAGGTCATGACCGGGGTGCGGTGGGCGTGCGGGGCGATCCGCTCATGCGCGCGGACCACGTCGTCGTATGTCGGCAGTTGTTCCATGGAGGCCGAGCGTACGACGACCCCGGTCTGCGGAGTCAGGGGTTTACGGGGCCGGGCGGACCGGCGTCTCAGCGGGTGCCGGGGCCGGGGCCGGGGTGACGTGGGCGGCCGGGGCGGGAGCGGATGCCGGCGCCGGGCCGTCCTCGCGCATCGCCTTGGTCTCGCTCTTGAGGATGCGCAGGGACTTGCCCAGCGCGCGAGCCGTGTCGGGCAGCTTCTTCGAGCCGAACAGCAGGATCAGTACTACGCCCACGATCAGCAGGTGCCAGGGCTCAAGCCCGTTGCGCAGGAACATCCCGCGGTCCTCCCTCGTTCGGGTTCTGAAGCCCCGTGTTCCGGCCGCATTCTTCGTACGGCTGGGGCTGATGGGTCTCCATGAGACTTGCTACATTGCGCAACTGTACAACCAGAGCACGCGACTCACCGTCTCCTCTACAGAAGAGGCGCGAATGAGGGATGAGGGGTCCGATGGCCGGCAGCCACAAAGCGGGAGCGGCAAGCAGGCGTGAGAGCGAGGGTTCCGCCGTGCCGCGGCGCGGCAAGAAGCGCAGCCGGGCCCGTCTGATCGGCATCGCGGGGCTCTCCGTCGTCGTGCTCGCCGTCGCGGGCGGTGGCTGGATCTACCTCCAGCTGAACGGCAACATCAAGACGTTCGACGACGGCGGCCTGTCCGCCGACCGACCGGCCGCCTCCACCGACGGCTCGAACGTCCTGATCATCGGCTCCGACACGCGCTCCGGCGACAACGCCGAGTACGGGCACGGCAAGGGGGACATCGGCCGCTCGGACACCGCGCTCCTGCTGCACGTGTACGCCGACCAGAAGCACGCCGTCGCCGTCTCCATACCCCGCGACTCGCTGGTCGACGTACCCCCGTGCAAGCTCCCGAACGGCAGCTGGACCAAAGGGCAGCACCATGTGATGTTCAACTCGGCGTTCGAGGTGGGCGAGACGGTGCAGGGCAACCCCGCGTGCACGCAGAACACCGTCGAGAAGCTGACGGGGCTGCGCGTGGACCACACGATGGTCATGGACTTCGCGGGCTTCGCGAAGATGACCGACGCCGTCGGCGGCGTCCAGGTCTGCGTGCCCAGCAACGTCTATCAGGGCGACCTCAACCCCAAGCTCAAGCGCAAGGGCAGCCTGGTCTTCGCCAAGGGGCCGCAGAAGGTGTCCGGCCAGAAGGCCCTGGACTACGTGCGCATCCGGCACGGCATAGGCGACGGCTCCGACATCGGCCGCATCCAGCGCCAGCAGGCCTTCATAGGCAGCCTGATCAAGCAGGTCAAGGGCCAGGGACTCGACCCGACGACCCTGCTGCCGCTCGCCAACGCCGCCACCAAGTCGATGACCGTCGACCCCGGCCTCGGCTCCCCGAGCAAGCTCATATCCTTCGCGATGTCGATGAAGAACATCGACCTGCACAACACCAAGTTCGTGACCCTGCCCTGGCGCTACGAGGGCGAGCGCGTCGCCGTCGTGCAGCCCGACGCCGACAACCTGTTCGCGGCGCTGCGGGCGGACAAGACCGTGGACGGCAAGGACGCCGGGGGCAAGAGCGCGAGCGCCGCCCCCTCGGCCTCGCCCTCCGACTCGGCGCCCGCGCCCGCCTCCGGCAAGGGGATCAGCGTCGCCGTCTACAACGGCACCACCGCCAAGGGCCTCGCGGGCAGCGTCGCCGAGACGCTGAAGAGCTCGGGCTTCACGGTGACCAGCGCCACGACTGCCGCCACCCAGGACTACACGCACACCGTCATCCAGTACGGCGCGGCCGACGAGGCCAAGGCCAAGACGCTCGCCACGCACTTCCCCGGCGCGCTGCTGCGCTCCGCCAAGCAGCCGGGCCTGAACCTCATCGTCGGCACGCAGTACAAGGCCGGCGGGGCGGCCGCGGCGTCCAGCGCCCCCGCCGCGGTCCCCTCCTCCGTCGCGGACAAGGCCCGCTCGGCCGACGACAACATCTGCTCCAACCTCTCGTACGGCTAGGAACGGATCCGGCCCGGAACGCGGGCAGGGCGGGCATGCCGGAACCGCCGGGAACGCAGGACGAGGGCGCCGGGAGCGTACGCCGGGAACGCAGGGCAAGGGCGCCGGGAGCGTACGCCGGGAACGCAGGACGAGGGCGCCGGGAACGTAGTGCGGGAACCATAAGAACGTATAGGGAAGGCAAAGGCGTTCGTCCCCGCGTCGCCCGCGCCTCCCGGTCCGTTCACCTGCGACTCGTAGCTTCGCCGCCATGAGAGACAAGGCACTGAAGGTGCTCGCGGTCGTCACGGCGGCCTCCGCCATCGCCGCGGGCACGGCCGCCACCGCGAGCTCCACGCCCCGGCACGGCGGTCACGGCGGCAACGGCGGACGCGAGATACACAACGTCATCTACCTGCTGGGCGACGGCATGGGCCGCACCCATGTCACCGCGGGCCGTGAGCGCTACTACGGCGCGCAGGGCAAGCTGAACATGGAGCGCCTGCCCTACACCGGCGCCGTCGCCACCTACGCCGTCGAGAAGGGCAGCGACCGGCCCGCCCTGGTGACGGACTCGGCGAGCGCCGCCACGGCCTGGGCCTCGGGCGTCAAGACGTACAACGCCGCCATCGGCGTGGACAGTTACGAGAAGAAGCGCGTCACGCTCATGGAGCAGGCCAAGGCGGCCGGCTTCGCCACCGGCAACGTCTCGACCGCGGAGATCACCGACGCCACACCGGCCGCCCAGTTCAGCCACGCCCTGCTGCGCGGCTGCCAGGGCCCGACGTACTCGGACGCGTCCTGCCTGCCGAAGAACGCCGACGGCAGCTACGAGAAGGCGCCCGCCGACAAGACGCTGATCACCCCGATCGCCGAGCAGATCGCCCGCAACGGCACCGCCGACGTGGTCCTGGGCGGCGGCCTTGCCCGCTTCGAGCCGGACGACCAGAAGGCGCTCCAGAAGCAGGGCTATCAGGTGCTCGGCTCGTTCGGTGACCCCAAGTCGGCCGCGCAGAGCGCCAGTTCGCAGCGGGTCGCCACCAAGGCGGACCTGGACAAGGCGCGCGGCAAGAAGGTGGTCGGGCTCTTCAACCGGGGCAATCTGACGGTCGAGGCGGCCAAGGCGTCGCTGCCGGCGGGCGCCCCGCAGAAGCAGGAGCCGACGCTCGCCGAGATGGCGAAGAAGTCGATCGACCTGCTCGACGGCCGCTCGCGCAACGGCTTCTTCCTCCAGATCGAGGGCGCCCAGATCGACAAGCGCTCGCACGCCAACGACGCCGCGCAGACGCTCGCCGAGGTCAAGGCGTTCGACGACGCGGTCAAGGCGGCCACCGACTTCGCGAAGAAGGACGGCCACACTCTGGTCGTGGTCACGGCCGACCACGAGTGCGCGGGCTTCAACATCATCGAGAAGGGCACCTACACCAACGCCGAGTCGGCGGCGCCCCCGGCCAACACGGACGCGGGCAACCCGGCCAACAACTCGTCGACGCAGCGCGGCACTTCGGGCGACAAGGACCCCTCGCGTTCGACCGGCATCGCCAACGGCGCGGGCGCGGGCGACGCGAAGAACTTCGCCCCGGCGACGTTCCGCACCCCCGACGACCCCAAGGGCGTCAAGGACGGCAGCCCCGACGCGAGCCTGTGGCTGACCTACCTGTCCGGCAACCACACCGGCGCCGATGTGCCGATCTTCGCGTACGGGCCGGGCGCGGACCGGTTCGCGGCGAGCCAGCTCAACACCGAGCTGTACGGGAAGATGTACGGCTCGCTGTTCGGCCGCTCCCCGCGCGGCTGACCCCAAGGCCGCGCACGAGCACCCGCACCGGCCCGCGTACGGGCACCCGTACGCACCCGTACGCACCCGTACGCACCCGTACGCACCCGAGCGTGCGCGCCGGCACGATCCGGCCCCGCCCCGCCCCGCCCCGGCCCCGCCTCGCCCCCGCACCCCCGCACAGGAGCAGTACGTCATGAGACGCATCGCCGGCCAGGCCCACCGGGCCCACCGGGCCGCCCAGGCGGTCCTGGCCATCCTCGCCCTCGGCCTGGTCACCGCGTGCGGCGGCGGGTCCGGGGAGCGGGCCGGGGACGCGCCGAGCCCCGTCCCCTCGGTGAGCTTCGCCGCGCCCGGACAGGCCGCGGCCCCGGCCGCGCACCAGAAGCTGGGACGCGGTGAAGTGCGCCTGGAACAGGGCCCGTTCACCGACCGGGTGAAGGTCACGGGCGGGGCGCTCGGCGCCGGGTCCGCCGTGACCGGGCACCTCGCCGTCACGTCGGACGTCAGCGAACTCATCGCCCTTGAGGTGCGCGCCGCCTACTACGACGCGGACGGCAGGCTGCTCGGCACCGGCTCGTTCCACTACGCCGAGGAGGGACACGACGAGCACGCGGCCGGCCACACCCCGGCGGCCGAGGGGCCCGGAATCGACTTCCGGGTCCGCCCCTCGGCCCTGACCGGCACACCGGCCGGTGTGGTGATCTCGATCCCCGTCCTGGTCAACGAGTAGATACGGAACGGGAGTTCACAGGCTGGCCGTCAGCTCGCTGAGCTCGCGGTCGATGCCCGGGCCCGCGTTCCAGCTTCCCACGCCCATCTCCGCGGTGATGCCGGGGCCGAACCCGGCGATCAGGCCGCGGGCGCCGTCGTCCATGCCGCCCTCGTCGAAGAGCCGGGCGAGCGCGTCGAAGACCACCGAGCTCGCGATGTTGCCGCGTTCGGTGAGGGTGCTGCGGCTGAAGCGGAACATCTCGGGACCGAGGTCCAGGAAGTGGCACAGGTCGTCCAGGATGCGCGGTCCGCCCGCGTGCACGATGTAGAAGTCGAGCCCGCCGACATCCCAACTGTGCTGCGCCACCAGGGTTTTGAGGGCGGGCGCCAGCATTTCCATGGTGCCCGGCACTCGCTTGTCGAGCTGGAAGTGGAAGCCCGTCTCGCGCACCGCGTACGAGATCCAGTCCTCGGTGTCGGGCACCAGGTGCGAGCCGTTGCGCTCGATCCGCATGCCGGTGCCGCCCTCACCGCGTACCACCGCGGCCGAAAGGGCGTCCCCGAACAGGCCGTTGGACAGCAGCGAGCCCACTCCGATGTCGGTGGGCTGGTACAGCAGCGAGCAGAACTCGCACGACACGATCAGCACGTTGGAGCCCGGGTAGGCCGTGATGAAGTCGTGGGCGCGGTTGATGGCGGCGCCGCCCGCCGCGCAGCCGAGCTGGGCGATGGGCAGCTGGCGGGTGTCGGAGCGGAAGCCCATCGTGTTGATCAGCCAGGCGGTCAGCGAGGGCATCATGAAGCCCGTGCACGACACGTAGACGATCAGATCGATGTCGGCGGCCTCGGTCTCGGCGTGGGCGAGCGCACGGCGCACCACATCGGGCACCCGGCGCTTGGCCTCGGCCTCGTACACCTGGTTGCGGTGCTCGAACCCGGGGTGGGCCAGGGTCTCTTCGAGGGGCTGGACGAGGTGGCGGGTGACGACGCCGGTGTTCTCGATGAGGCGCAGCACCAGATCGCGTTGCGGGTGCCCGGCGTGCATCTCGCGGGCCAGATCCAGGGTCTGCTCCTGGGTGATGACGTGGTCGGGCACGGCGATCGCCGGTCGGCACAGGGTGGCCATGGGACTTCCCTTCTTCGGTGGGGGGTCGGTCACCAGGCGACCGGAAGGCGGAGCGGGTGACGCCAGATGGAGTGGGTGTTCCACGGCACGTCGGTGGGCGCGCCCGCGAGGCGCACCGTGGGGAAGCGGGTGAGCAGCGAGGTGAACGCCACCTCCAGTTCCATCTGGGCGAGCGGGGCGCCGAGGCAGTGGTGGGCGCCCCAGCCGAACGTCATGTGCGGGACGGTGCCGCGGTCCAGGTCGACCTCGTGGGGCCGGTCGAACTTGCGGGTGTCCCGGTTGGCGGTGAGGTAGGAGACGTGGACGATGTCCCCGGCCCGGATGAGCACCCCGCTCAGCTCGACGTCCTCGGTGGCGACGCGGGGGATGCCGACGCCCTTGCGGAACGGGATGAAGCGCAGCAGTTCGTCGAGGACGGCGGGGAAGCGGCCCGGGTGTGTTCGCAGGCCGTCGAGGATGTCCGGCCTCGTCAGCAGCGTGTAGGCGATGTTCCCGAGCTGGTAGGTGGTGGTGTCCTGGCCGGTGATGAGCAGGACCATCGCCATCACGGCGAGCTCCTGGTCGTCGAGGAGTTCGGCGCCGTCGCGGGCGGTGGCGAGGGTGGAGATCAGGTCGTCGCCGGGGGAGCGGCGGCGGGCGGCGGTGAGGTCGGTGAAGTAGGCGCGCAGGTCGGCCTTGGCCGCGACGGCGGCCTCCCGGCCCGCCGCGCCGATGTTCATCATGGTCAGCGCGTGGCCGCGCAGCCAGTCCCGTTCGTCGGCCGGGATGGCAAGGACCTCGCAGATGGTGACGAGGGGGAGCGGGGCGGCGATGTGCTCGACGAAGTCGGCGGGCGAGCCGTGCGCGGCCATCGTGTCGAGCAGGTCGTCGACCACGCGCTGGGTGCGTTCGCGCATCCGCGTCACATGCTTGGGGGCGAAGCTCTTGGCGACGAGGCTGCGCAGCCGGCTGCTGGCCGGCGGGTCCATGAGGTTGATCGACTCGTCCTGCACGATGGGCTCGGGCGTCATGCGCGGGAAGTCACGGCCGATGACGGCGCTGCGGCTGAAACGGCGGTCGGTGGTCACCGTCCGCACGTCCTCGTACCGGGTGACGAGCCAGGCCTCGCCCTCCCCGTACGCCATCCGGATGCGCGCCACCGGTTCCTCGGCGAGCATCCGCTGGAGCTGCGGGTCGAATTCGAGGGCGTCGGCGTAGTCGAAAGGGCAGCTCCACACGGTGTCTGTGGTCTCCACGAGGCGTACTCCGGTGTGTCAGGGACAGGCGGGGGGAGGGGCTGGGGCCTTTCGTCCGGACCGGACCGGACCGGGCGCGGGGGCTCCCTGATCCGGTCCGATCCAAACGAAAGGCCCTGGCGCTGTATCCCCTGACGCCGTCATGAGCATGTCCGCGATCGGCCTGATTAACCGATTTGAGGGAGAGTGCGGCGCCCCGGGGCGACAAACCGCCGACGGCCTCGTCGTGGACGCTCCCGTGCAGGTGGGACCGGGTGTTGCTCAGGACGGCGGGGTGCGGCGGAACGGTTCACGACGTGCGGGTCCGCCTCGATGGCCACGGCCGTGCCGTGCTGGGCCGTGCTGGGCCGTGCTGGGCGGCACCGTGTTCGGCCGGTGAGGTGATCTTGCGGGGTGAGCGCCGACAGCTCCGTACGGCCGAGCCGGGCCGAGCCGGGCCGGCGCCCGGTCCCGCGGCCCTCCTGTCGCGGTCGCGGGCGAGCTCGGCGTCCATTCCGATGCCATGACCACACGGGTCTGCCGACCGCCGCCCCCGCCGCCCCGGCCGCCCCGTGATGGGGGCTCAGTCCCGCGTCTCCTCCGCCGGGCCAGGGATCGGGCTCGGGCACGTACGCAGCCGGACCTGGGTGATCCCGCTGATGTAGCGGGCCCCGCAGCGGTCCGACGGGACCACCAACTGGGCGCCGATCCCGTCCAGTTGGGCGCCGTCGAGCGCGGTGGCGAGCAGGACGGGCGAGTCGCCGAAGTCCTCGTCGATCTCGGCCCAGGACAGCACCGTGGCGTGCCCGTCCTCGCCGGTGACCTCCAGGAGGAAGCGGGAGCGGTCCTTGCGGCGGGCCGGATCGAAGCCGGGTCCCGCCGCGGTGACGACCTCACGCAGCAGCGGGCCGGTGAAGGTGTGGGCCCGGGGGCCGCTGGTCGCGCAGTCGAAGGTGACGGCCGCGGTCCGCTGCGGCCACCGCTCGCGCAGCTCCGCCACGCTCAGCACAATCGGTCGGTCCACCGCACCCACCACCGCAATGTGGTGTTCCACCCCGCTTTTAGGAGTCATAGAGCAGAGTATGGCCCGCAGATGCGGCGCACGGCAGACCCCCGCAGCACCCGTCCGCGACCCCGCACGCAGCCCTGCGCTTTGCAGTCCCGTAGTTGCTGGTCCCGTACCTGCTGGTCCTGCGCGCTGCGGTCCTGCACTTTGCGTCCCGCGCCCCCGCTTCGCGGTCCCGTACTTCGCGGGCCCGTACTCCCCGGCCCCGAGCTTCCCGGCCCCGTGCTTCCCGGCCCCGAGCTTCGCGGTCCCGTGCTTCCCGGCCCCCCGCTAAGCGGTCCCGTACTTCCCGGTCCTGCACTTTGCGTCCTGCGCTTCGCGGTCCCGTACTTCCCGGCGCCCCGCTAAGCGGTCCCGCACCTCGCGCCCTCGCTTTGCGGTTCCGTACTTCCCGGCCCCCCCGCTTCGCGGACCGGTACTTCCCGGCCCCCGGCTTTGCGGTCCCGAGCTTTGCGGTCCCGTACTTCCCAGCCCCCCCGCTTCGCGGACCGGTACTTCCCGGCCCCCGGCTTCGTGGTCCTGAGCTTTGCGGTCCCGTACTTCCCGGCCCCCCGCTAAGCGGTCCCCCGCTAAGCGGTCCCCCGCTAAGCGGCCCCCCGCTAAGCGGTCCCGAGCTTCGCGGTCCCGAGCTTCGCGGTCCCGAGCTTCGCGGTCCCGAGCTTCGCGGTCCCGTACTTCCCGGCCCCGCACCTCGCGCCCCCGCTTCGCGGTCCTCCGCGGTCTTCAAGTTCGCGTGCGAGCGCAGGGTCCCGAGTTCCCTGGCCCCCCTTCCCTGGCCCCCTTTCCTGGTCCCCCGCTTCGCGGCCCTCGCTTCGCGGCGCCCCGCCAGGCCGTCCTCAAGCCGGCGTGCGCGCTGCGTCCCGTACTTCCCGGCTTCCCGCCTCGCGGGCCTCCGCGTCGCCGTCCTCAAGTTCGCGTGCGCGCAGCCCCGCCTGGAAGCGGGACGTGGCGCCGAGTGCCCCCATCAGGTCGGCGACGCGTCGCCGGTACGTACGTAGGGACATGCCGAGCTGCCGTGCGGCCGACTCGTCGGTGTGCCCCGCCCCGAGCATCCGCAGGATCCACCGCGCCTCGGGATCGAGCGGCACGGCGGGACGCCGGCGCAGATGCTCGTCGAGTTCGACGGAGGTCTCCCACGCGGCATGGATCAGCGTCCTGAGTCCCGCCACGACGTCCGGGGAACGGATCACCGTGTAGGTGCGGATGCCACCGGTGGGGGCGCCGGCGAGGATGGCGACGCGCCGGTCCAGGACGATGGTCTCCTGCGCGAGCGGCGCCGCGCAGATACGGATGTCGGCGCCATTGGCCGCCATCCTGGTCAGGCGTTGCTCCGCCCGCGCGTCGGGCAGCGCCTGCGGGGCGTAGAGCTTGCGCAGCGCGACGCCGCCCGGCTCGGTGGAAGGGCGCAGCCCGGCGGCGAAGGCGGTGCGGACCCCGCTCGACCACGTCACCGGATCGGCGGCGGCGACCAGGAACTCCCGTTGTGCCCCCGCGAACAGATGCCCGGCCCGGTCGATGAGCGCGCGCTCGCCGTGGAGGGTCACGATCGGTTCGTCGTTCATGATCCGGCCAGTCTGCGGCGCCCGGCGGGTCCGGTCAACGCGCGCCCGGGGCGCACGGCGGCTCCCGCCTGTTCCGCGAACCGCCGTGACCTGCCACGCTGTTGCGATGACAGAGGTGTTCTTGCGACGGCTTTCCCGATGGCAGGCCGAGCAGCAGCGGGAATCCGTCGCGGATCTGTACGCGGCGGCGTACGAGGATGTGCCGGGCGTGGAATCGCTGGGGCGGAGCGGATTCTTGAGCCGTTTCGCGGAGGACGTGCAGCGCCCCGGCTTCGACATGGTCATCGCGGGGGACCCGTTCCTGATCGGCTGCGCGTACGGCTACCCGCCGGGTCGTGAGGGCGAATGGTGGCACGGCTTTCGCGGCGCCGAGACCGACGGCGACGAGGAACTGGCCACATCGGACCGGGTGTTCGCGGTCGCCGAGCTCATGGTGCTGCCCTCGCGTCGGCGCACCGGCATCGCCACCCGGCTCCAGGAAAGACTCCTTGAGCGCCAGGAGGCCGACCTGCTCACCGCCCTGATCACCCCCACCAACACGCCGGCCGCGGCGGCGTACGCCTCCTGGGGCTGGACCAGGAGCGCCCGCCCCGCCGTGCCCACGACGACCCCCGCTCTCGACGCCTGGACCCGCCGCCCGGCGGGCTGAGACACCGGGTCGCCCGGCGCGCGGGCCGGGGTTCGTTCGCCGCAGAACCGTTCGCCGCGTTCCGCTCAGAACCCCTCCCTGCGCCGCCTCGCTCGACGGGCGATGACGGCGGGGACGACGTAGATCATGGCGAGCGAGCCGAGGGCCAGGAAGAAGGAGAGGACGCCGGTCAGGGAGTCCACCACGTTCTGGTACGGGGTCACCACGCCGTGGTGGCGGGATGCGACGCCCATCGCGCTGTAGGTGCTGATCCCCCACCAGCCCTGCACCTCGAAGAAGGCGAGGACGAGCCAGAACGTCTGGTTCAGACCGCACCACCGGCCGGTCGGCATGGTTCGGCGGGCCGCTGTGAGCAGGCCACCGAGGGCCAGCAGCGCCGGTACGGCGATCACCCGGAGCCAGCCCATGAAGCTGGGCTCCGCGAACACCACCAGACCGGAGCCGATACCGAGCGGCACCAGCCAGAGCAGCCCGAACAGGGGGTTGCCCAGGAGCCCGCCGTACACCCAGGACAGGTCGCCCCGCTGGTGGGCGCCGACGGTGTGGGGGTGTGCGTCCGGAGCGACCGTCGGATACCCGTACTGCGGCGGTGCGGTCGGCGCCCCGGGGTGGCTGTACGCGGTGCTGCCGGACCCGTGGCCGTAGCCGTAACCCCCGCCGGAGCCGGGGCCGGGGCCCGGGCCCAGGCCGGGGCCGGGCGGGCGCGGCGGGGCAGCCGAAGGGCGGCCGGGGCCCGGCGCGGGCCCTTGCGTCGCGGCACCATGGAACCCGGCATCGCGGAACCCGGCACCGTGGAACCCGGCACCGGGAAATTCGGCACCGTGGAACCCGGCGGCGTCGTCACCGGATCCCGAGGACCCGACGGTCGCGCCCGCGGGCACCCCCGGCCCGGCCGCCGCCTCCCCGGGCCCCGGCCCGGTCCGGCCGACGTCGTCCCGCGCCTCCAGATTCAGCAGCTCCTCCGACGTACGGGCGATCGCGGACGCCACGGGCGCGGGCAGCCAGGTGTCCGTCGTCGTGTCCAACGCCCGCGCCCGGGCGTGGAGTTGGGACGCGCTCGGGCGTCGCTCGGGATCCTGGTCCAAGCAGTGCGCGATGAGGAGCGCCAACCGGCCGTCCACGCCGGGCAGTTCGTCCGGCCGCGTGCCGCGGCGCGGGGTGATGCCGGTCGCGGCGAAGGCCAGCGTCAGGCCGTAGCTGTAGATGTCGACGGCCGATGTGACGCGCTCGCCGTAGGCCTGCTCCGGTGACATGTACGCGGGCGTGCCGATGCGGGCGCCCGACAGGGTGAGGCCGGTGTCCAGGGCCGCGTGGACGATGCCGAAGTCGATGAGCCGGGGGCCCGATGTCGACAGGAGCACGTTGGACGGCTTGAGGTCCCGGTGCACGAGGCTCTTGCCGTGGACGTGGTCGAGGGTGTGCGCGAGGCCGGCCGCGAACCGCCACAGCGCCTGTTCGGGCAGCGGTCCGAACGCGTCGACCGCGGCCTGTAGGGACGGCCCCGGCAGGTAGTGCGAGGCGTACCAGGGGTGCTGCTCGTCGACGCCCGCGTCCACCACCGGCACGGTGCCTGCGCCCGAGACCCGCCGCACCGCGTCCACCTCGCGCCGGAAACGGTCCCTGAAGCCGGGAACGGCCGCCATGTCGGAGTGGATCAGCTTCAGCGCCACCGACCGGCCACCCCGGTTGCGGGCCAGGTACACCCGGCCCATGCCGCCCTCGCCGAGCCGCCCCAGGATGCGGTACGCACTCACGGTGCGTGGGTCCCGTTCGTCCAGCGGCTCCATCAACTGCATCCCGATGTCTCTGCGTTGCGCGAGTGCGCATTCTGGCACGGCAGGGCGTTCCCGTACCCGCGCGCCCGTACCGGCGGACCGGGTCCTCGTCCGCGTCCCCATCCATGGCCCCACCTGCCCGTCCATCGGCAAGTGGACTGCTGGAATTGCCGGGAATTGGCCACAGCCGGCGCCGGGCCCGCTTTCTACTGTCGGACCGTCATCAGCGCTCCCCGCCCGCCACCGGCCGGCCCACCGAAGGAACACACGCCCATGCAGAGCTCCCCCGGCGCCCCCGGCGCCCCCGGCGCCCCCGGCGACGACCACCCCCTCACTGTGTCGGTCGACGGACTCCTCACGGAGCGCGTGCCCCGCTATGTGCTCGGTCTGGTCGCGGTCCCGTACGCCGACGTCGTCAGGGAGGCGTCTCAGACGCGGGGGTGGCTCACCGCGGCCGAGGACGCGCTGCACGCGGACTGCCTCAGCAGGGCGGACATCTCGGCGCTGCCCGCGATCGCCGCCTGGCGGGAGGCGTACCGCATGGTCGGCGTCAACCCGAACGCGTACCCCTGCGCCGCCGAGTCCGTCCTTCGCCGGGTGGCCAAGGGCGGCCGGCTGCCCAGGATCAACTCCCTGGTCGACCTCTGCAACGCGGTGTCCTTGGACTCCCGGCTGCCCGTCGCGTCCTGCGACGTGGGGGACATCGAGGGAGAGCTGGAGGTGCGTCCGGCACACGGCGACGAGGTCTTCGTGCCGCTGGGCGCGCCGGACGCCACCGAGACCCCGGACCCCGGCGAGGTCGTCTACGCCGACGGCCGGGGCCGTGCGCACTCGCGGCGCTGGAACTGGCGCCAGGGCGACGTGGTCAAGACCGACACCGGTCGCCGTCGGCTCCTGCTCACCGTCGAATCGACGCACGACGGAGGCCGCGCCGTGGTCGAGAAGACGCTGGGCCGGCTCGTGGAAGCGCTGAACGTGCTCGGCGCGCGGCCGGGACGACCCGTGGTGCTCGACCGGACCACCCCGTACGGGGAGCCGTTCGCGTTGTCGACCGTGACCACGCGCTGATGGCGCACCCCCTGCCCTGTCGGCCGCACCCCGCCCTGCCCGTCGGCGACCCGTATGAGGAGCACCGCACCCCATGAACCCCTCCATCCTGGTGGTCCACCGACCCGCCGCGGGGCGCTACACCGCCCAGTTCCGCAGCGTCGTGGCGGCCGCCGCCGAGCTCGGCGTGGCCACCGTGGTGCTGCTGCCCACCGGGTGTACGGCGCCCGAGGCCGACGGGCTCGCGCGCTACCACGCGGACCTGGACGACACCGCGGCCGTCCGCGCCGCCATCGGCACGATCGTGGCCGAGCACCGCATCGAGCGGATCTTTCCGCTGTTCGAGGGGGACGTGCTGCCCGCGAGCCGGGCCCGCAAGGACCACGGCATTCCCGGCCTCACCCCGGACCAGGCCCTCACCTTCCGCGACAAGTTCGTCATGCACCGCCGCGCCGAGGAGCTCGGCGTGCGCGTGGCCCGCTCCTGCCGGCCCGACACCATCGGGGCCGTCGCCGAGTTCGCCGGGCAGGTCGGCTACCCCGTCGTCATCAAGCCGTACGCGGGCTGGGCGTGCGGCGACACCCACCGCGTGGACGACCGGGCCGAACTCGACCGCGTGTGGCGGGAGATGGGGGACGACCGGCACGCGTACCGGGTCGAGGAATTCGTCCGCGGCACCGAGTTCCACGTCGACTCGCTGCTCCGGCGCGGCGAGGTCGTCTTCGAGCAGCTGTCCCAGTACACGTACTCCGTCCTCGACTACCGCGACGAGCCCGGCGGCACCATCTCCCGCAAGTACGGCCTGTCCCCGCACGAGCGGCGCATCCTGGACCTGAACGCGAAGGTCGTACCCGGATTCGGCCTGAGTACCGGGGTCGCGCATGCCGAGTTCTTCCTCCTGGACGACGGCGGGATCGTCTTCGGTGAGGTGGGCGCCCGGGCCGGCGGCGGCTCGATCGTGCCCGCCGTCCAGGCGGGGCGCGGCATCAACCTGGCCGGTGAGTGGTGCCGCCTCGAACTCGACCCCGGTCACCGGCCCGCGACGCGGCTGGGACCGGAGACCGGCACCGAGTACCTGACGTCCGGCGTGTACGGGACGATCACCGCCATCACGTCGGCCGCCGAACTGATGGCGCTCGACGGCGTGGTGGACGCATGGGTGGGGAAGCGCGTCGGCGACGTCCTGGCCCCGCCGACCGCCTCCAACGACGTGCTCGGCTGGTACGTGTGCGAGGGCGTCGACTTCGACGACGTGCTGGCCCGCTTCAAGTCGGTCCGGGCCACCTTCCGTGTAGAGACCGGGACCTGACCATGGCCTGGATCGCGCGCGTCAGGCAACTCCCGCCCGCACTGCGGGTGTTGTTCCTGGCCTCCTTCATCAACCGGGCCGGCATGTTCGTCTTCCCGCTGCTCGCCGTCTACCTGGTGCGCGGCAAGGGCCTCGGCCCCGGCGAGGCGGGCCTGCTCCTCTCCGTGGGCAGTACGGGGCTGCTTGCCGGCAGCCTGCTGAGCGGCCCGCTGGGCGACCTGAAGGGCAGGCGCACGGCGCTCCTGAGCGCGCTGGCCCTCAACGCCGCCGGATATCTCGGCCTCGCCGCGCTGGACGGCCCGCCCTGGACGTACGCGGCGTTCCTCTTCGTCGCCCTCGTCGGCATGGGCATGTTCAGCCCGGCGTCCAACACCCTGGTCGCGGATCTGACCACCTCCGAGCAGCGCCCGTTCGCGTACACGATCAGCTACGTCGGCAACAACCTGGGCATGGGCGTGGGACCGCTCCTCGGCGGGGTCGCCGCCGCGTACTCGTACCGGGTCATGTTCGCGGGGGACATCCTGGCGGGTCTGCTGTGCGCGGCGATGATCGCGCTCCGGGTGCCGGGCGAGCCCGGAAGGAGGCGCCCCGGGCCGCCCGGCACGGCGCGGGGCGCGGCCCGCGGGGACGGGCGTTCCGCTGCGGCGGGCCACCGCCAGGTGCTGCTGCTGGTCCTTGTCTCCTTCTTCTACGTCGTGCCGCTCATCGGTCTGGAGTACGCGCTGCCGCTCGCCGTCACCACGGTGCTGCACGACTCGGCGGGTCTGGTCGGAGCCGTCTACACGATCAACAGCGTCGTGGTGGTGAGCCTCGGCCTGTTCATGGAGAGGCACCTGCGCGGCCACGGCACCAGGACCCTGCTGCTGGTCGCGGGGGCGCTGTGGACACTGGGGCTCTGTGTGATCGTCTTCGGGTTCTCGCTGCGCGCGCTGCTGCTCTCCACCGTGGTGTGGACGCTCGGCGAGATCATCGTGTCCGTCGTGGTGCCCACGTATGTCGCCGACCATGTCGACGAGTGCCGGGTCGGCGGTTACATGGCGCTCAACGGGTTCGTCCTCGGCGTGGCCCGTCTCGTCGTGCCGGCCGGCCTCGGCGCGCTGTGGACGGCCCACGGCCACCGTCCCGTCTTCGTGGCCCTGCTGTGTGCGCCGCTCGTGGGGATGGCGGGGTTCGCGCTGCTGAGGATCGGACCGTCCGCTGCCGCGGCCACCGCTCGGCCCGGCCCGGACCCGGTGCGGGCTAGGGGGTGTCTGGTGGATCATGGCCGGGGGTGCGGCGCCTGGCACGGCACCTCGCGGCGTTGCCGAAACGCCCCGATAGCTCCGCTAT